>NZ_CP104007.1:1792500-2092500 GCF_029201545.1 Devosia sp. FJ2-5-3
GGTTTTGAAGACCGATGGGCCGCGCCTGGGCTACGGCCAGTACGCGGCCCATATCGAGGTCACCAGCGGCGGCAACTACACCATCAGCGATCCGGAAAAACGTAGGGAAATCCTTGCCTTACGCGAAAATCCGCAGATTGCTTCGGACCTTGCCGCCGCCTTCACACGCTCGAACGGCGACTATCTGCGCGAACGGTTTGGGCGCAATCCAAGCGCCGGCGAACTCTATATCGCCCACTTCCTCGGCGCCCAGGGTGCCGAGCGGATGTTCCAGGCCGGCCTTCAAAATCCTGACCAACTGGCGGTCGAGGTCTTTCCCCGCCAGGCCGATGCCAACCGCTCGATTTTTTACGCGAATGGCCAGCCGCGCACCATCCGCGAAGTCTATCGAGTGCTGGTCGCCAAGCACCAAGATATTGGAAATGCTGAGTTTTCCGCCCAGCAAATGGCCGGGCAAGGCAGTGGCGCCCCCGTACCGGCGCCGGTCGTGCCGTCCCGGTTCTCCCGCGAGAACCTGACCTTTACTGGCCTCTTCAAGACCGAGGCCGAGAACATCCAGACCCGCGGACAGGGCGGCTCGGCGTTTTTCACCCAACTCTATAGCCAATAGTTATCATCGGCTTAGCTCTTATGGTGAAGAGTTCCTTAAACACTATGAGCTAGGCTTTCCTTCGCCTCGGTGCGGAGAAGGTGATGATCGAGTACAGCGAGTTTGAACGGCTCTCCCGGTCCGGCGACAGCGACGAACGCGGCCACGCCGCGCATCTGGCTGCGCTTGCCTATCTCGATCACGATGGTCCTGCCGACGAGCATGCGGCCCTCTATGCGGCCCTGATCGGCTTTCTCGATGATCCTTCGGTGAAGGTCCGCGCAGCGCTGGCCTATGGCCTGCTGCATTCCGTTCAGGCGCCCCGGCCGATCATCATGGCCCTGCTGCGCGATAGCGCCGTGATCTCGCGGGCAGTCCTGCAGTATAGCCCGGTCTTGCTCGACGCTGACCTTGTGGGGCTGGTGTTGTGCGGCGATCCATCGACTCTACTGGCTATTTCCCAGCGGGAAAAACTCTCGGCGCGGATCGCCAGCGCGTTGATTGCGCAGGAAAATTCAGCGCTCACGATGCGCATTCTTCGCCGGGATGACGTGCAGCTTGATCCCGGTCTGCTGCTTGAACTCGCACACCGCAATGGCGGGGATGCGAACATGCGGGGGGCATTGTTGGGCCGGAAAGACCTTCCCGCACCCGCGCGCCTGATCCTTGTGCAGCGAATTACGGAAAGTCTGCGCCAGGCGCGCATCGTTCGAGGGGCACTCGCGCCGGATCGGTTGGAGCGGCTCCTGCGCGATGGTACCGACACGGCGCTTTCCGCCATCGGCGAGACCGAGGCGGTTCAGGCGCGGGGCGAATTCTTCGAGCGTCTTGTCGGATCGGATGAGCTCAACATGCGCATCTTGTTGCACGCGCTGGTCACTGGTCACGTCATGTTCTTTGCCGCCTGCGTGGCGGAGCTGAGTGGCGTGTCGCGCGGTAAGGTGTTCACACTGCTGGAAAATGGGAGCCGAGCGGCACTGATTGCGCTCTTTTCGCGGGCGGGACTTGGCGGCGAAACCGGTCGCCTGCTGGTCCGGCTGGTGTTCCATGCCCGGGCTGCCGACCTCGCCGATGATGTTGCCGCGCGGCACTATGTGGTGACGGCGCTGACAGAAGAACTCATTGCCGAGTATGACGGCGATATCCCGCAGGCGCTGGAAGAAGCCTTTGCCTATCTCAGCGAGCAGAACATCGCGCTGGCCCGCAAGGCCGCGCGCGGCGTGATGTCGACATTTGCAGGGGTAGCCAGGGCGCCGATGTCGCTTCCGCCGGTGGAACAGTCGGCCCTTCTGCCCCTTCCGGCGGCCTGATCAGAACCGGAACTGCTCGCTCAGGACGCGTTCTTCGAGGCTTGTCCCGGGGTCAAACAGTAGCGTGACGCCGTGAGTGCGATCCTCGCGCACGGTCACTTCGCTGACATTCTTGAACTCGACATTGTCGGCCACGGCGCTGACCGGGCGCTTTTCTGCCTCGCGCAAAGTGAACTTCACCTCGGCCCTGTTGGACAGGATTGCACCCCGCCAGCGACGGGGCCGAAACGGGGAAATCGGTGTCAATGCAAGGATTTGCGCCTCGATCGGCAGGATCGGGCCGTGGGCGGAGAGATTATACGCGGTGGATCCGGCCGGGGTGGCAAGCAGGATGCCGTCGCAGATCAGTTCGCTCAGGCGGACTTCGCCGTCCACGGCGATCTGGACCTTGGCGGCCTGGTGGCTGGAGCGGAAAAGCGAGACTTCGTTGAGTGCCAGCGCTGACTGCGCGTTGCCAGCGGAATCGACGACGCGCATGGATAATGGGTAGATGCGGGTCCGCTGCGCGGAGCGAAGACGCTGCTCCAGGCCGTCTTCGGAATAGGCGTTCATCATGAAGCCGACAGTGCCGAAATTCATGCCATAGACGGGGATGTTGGTCTGCATAACCCTATGAAGTGTCTGCAACATTAGCCCGTCGCCACCAAGGGCGACGACGATGTCGGCGTCTTCGATCGGGGCATCGCCATAGAGATTTCGGAGCCTTGCGGCGGCGGCCTCGGCCGTCGTGGTCTCGTTTGCGACAAAAGCGATACGCGGAGCCTGTTCGCTCACACTGCCCTCCAAAACCATGCGCAGTGCCGGTCCGTTCTCGAGGAAATCTCGGGTCTGCCTAGGCCCAATATGACAGAGGGCCAAGAGAAGCAACGGTCCGTTCGACTTATCCTGCGGGGACTTAATCGCGCCAGGGTCTTCGCACCGAGGGGCTTGGTGTTAGCCAAAGGGTAACATCAGCGCATTCCAGGCGTGAATCCGGCAATTCATGGCGCGTGACAAGAACTGGCAATTATGTATACAATTTTGGAATTGCACTGTTGTTGGCTCGGGAGGGGACTGAATGACGACGCAAACATTTCCGATGAATGCCTGGTACGCCATTGCTTGGGATGTTGAGGTCAAGCGCAGCCTCCTGGCGCGCACGATCTGCGGAAAGCCCGTAGTTCTCTATAGAAAGCAAGACGGCAGTGCGGCCGCGCTGGCCGATGCGTGCTGGCATCGTCTGCTACCGCTCTCGATGGGAGAGCTTTACGGCGACAACGTCATCTGCGGCTATCACGGCCTCGAATTCGATGATACCGGTCGTTGTGTATACATGCCGTCGCAGGATACGATTAATCCATCGGCCTGCGTAAAATCCTATCCGCTAGTCGAACGTCACCGTTTCATCTGGCTGTGGATGGGGGAGCCCGAACTGGCCGATCCTGCGCTGGTGCCGGATCTGCATTGGAACCAGGACCCTGAATGGGCGTCGGACGGCAAGGTGATCCACGTCAAGTGCGACTACCGGCTCGTCATCGACAATCTGATGGATCTCACGCACGAGACCTATGTGCATGGTTCCTCGATCGGTAATCGGGCCGTTGCCGAGGCGCCGTTCGAGGCGACCCATACCGACACGACCGCAACCATCACCCGGTGGATGCGCGATATCGATGCGCCGCCATTCTGGCGCGGTCAGTTGGGCAAGCCCGGCAATGTGGATCGCTGGCAGATCATCAATTTCCAGGCGCCTTCGACCATCGCCATCGATGTGGGCGTGGCGCCTGCAGGCACGGGTGCGCCGGAGGGCGACCGCAGCCAGGGGGTGAACGGCTTCGTTCTCAACACCATGACGCCGGAAACCGACAAGACCTGCCACTATTTCTGGGCCTTTGCGCGCAATTACAAGCTCGATGAACAGGCGCGAACGCATAATCTGCGCGAAGGCGTTTCCGGGATTTTCAAGGAAGACGAGATCATCCTCGAGGCCCAGCAGAAGGCGATCGACGCCAATCCCGACCATGTCATCTACAATCTCAACATCGATGCCGGATCGATGTGGGCCCGCAAGCTCATCGACCGCATGATCGCGGCCGAAAATGAAATGCAGCAGGCCGCAGAATGAACGCCAGTTCGGATCGTGCGGGCCAATCGCAACGCGCTCTGATGGGTGTGCGCGATCTGATCATCTGCGGAGAAATACCCGCCCATGCGCGCCTGTCGGAAGTGGCGCTGGCCGAACGGCTGGGTATATCGCGGACCCCCTTGCGGTCGGCGCTGGCGCGGCTCGAGCAGGAAGGGCTTGTGGAAGCGATCCCCACCGGTGGGTATGCGGTTCGCGGATTTACCCGTGAGGACGTCACCGACGCGATAGAACTGCGTGGCGTGCTGGAGGGCACCGCCCTCCGGCTGGCGGCGGAACGGGGCGTCGATACCGGCAGGATGGATGGGCTCAAGCTCCTGCTCGCAGAATTGGACGAGGCGCTCGGGGTTGTCGCCGAAAGCATGGATTTCGAGCGCTATGTCACCCTCAATGCCGAGTTGCATACGCGGCTCTGGGGGTTGGCAAGCCAGACAATCCAGCGCGAGATAGAGCGCGTCACAAGCCTGCCTTTCGCTTCGCCCAGCGCCTTTCTCAACAAGCAGGCCGATGTGCTGGCGTTCCGTCGATCTCTCTACGGGGCCCAGGACCAGCACCGCGCGATGGTGCAGGCTGTCGAGCGCAGGGAAGGGGCCCGTGCGGAAGCCTTGGCCCGGGAACATGCAATGCTGGCCCGGCAAAACCTCGAATTCGTGCTGGATGAGGATCGCAGCCTGATCCGCCGCGTTCCGGCACTCTCACTGGTGGTGGGGTAGTCCCATGCGTAACAGACTTGAATGGCGCAATGGGCGCGTCGCCAGCCTGCGGCATGTCGCGGACGATGTTCTCTGCCTGACCTTCGCCGTCGAAGGCGCCTTGCCACGTTTCGATCCCGGGTCCCACACCAATATCAGGGTCGATATCGGCGAAAGGCATGCGGTGCGGACCTATACCATCGTGCCGGCTCCAAAAGGGCATCTGGCGGTTGCTGTGAAATTGCATCCGCAGAGCCGGGGCGGTTCGCGCCATATGTGGAGCCTGCGGGAGGGCGATCCGGTGCGGCTCACGGTGCCGGAAAACCGGTTCGAACTGAGTTGGCGCGCACCGCACTATCTGTTGCTCGCCGGCGGCATCGGCATCACGCCGATCTATGGGATGGCGAAGGCCCTTATGGGGCGCGGAGCGTCGGTGCGGCTCGTCTATGGGGCCCGCGCGACCGGCCTGATGGCATTCCGCCAGGAACTGCAGGAGCTGCTCGGCGAGAGGCTCGTGCTGCGGGATAATTCCGTCGGCGAGCATGTTGACCTTGCAGGTGAATTCGCGGCGCTGCCGCCCGGCGGGGAATGCTATCTCTGCGGGCCGATCGGCATGCTGGAGGCGGCGAAAGAAGCCTGGGTGGGAACAGGGCGGCCCCTCAGCCGTCTCCGCTACGAGGTGTTCGGGGATAGTGGTCTTCTTGCCGAGGAGGCGTTCAGCGTCGACATCCTCAATCGCAATCAGTCCGTTACGGTTCGTCCCGACCAGACGCTGCTGGAAGCGCTGCTCGATGCAGGGGTGGACATGGTCTATGACTGCCAGCGCGGCGAATGCGGGCTGTGCGCCGTCAAAGTGCTGGAGCGCCAGGGCGCGATCGACCATCGCGACGTCTTCCTCAGCGCGGAGCAAAAGGCGGAGAACGACCGCATGTGCGCCTGCGTCTCTCGCCTGACCGCCGGCGGCGGCACAATCGACGTGGGATATCGCGCCTGAAATTGCCGTGTCTCTCGCTTCCTTCGGGGGGCGTGAGGCACGGCACCGCACCCCCTTGCGCGGGATTAGTTATGATATATAACAAGATTCATGAGGGAGGGGACTCATGGATTTCAAGGCAGCGTCCATACGGCCTGTGCGTCTGGGGAATATGGCAGCCACGGCCAAGCCACGGCCTGACGGCAGTATACTGATCAAATCTTCAGAGACTCTGGGTGCCTATCCGCGCTCCATCGTCGATGCGCTTGCTGCCTGGGCCGAAAAGACCCCCGATGCCATTCTGATCTCGGATCGCGAAGGCGCGGGTTGGCGCTCGCTGACCTATTCGCAGGCAGTGGAGCGCATCCAGCCACTGGCGCAGGCGCTTCTCGATGCCGGGCTCGGGCCAGAGCGGCCGCTGATGATCCTGTCGGGGAATGAGATCGAACACTTCCTGCTCGGAATGGCGGCTATTTGGGTCGGTATTCCCTATGCACCGATTTCCCCAGCCTATTCCTTGGTCTCGACCGATTTCGGCAAGCTCCGGCACATTACAGAACTGCTGACGCCGGGAATGATCTATGCCAGCGATGGCGAGCGTTTCGAGGCGGCAATCGAGGCCGTCATTGGGGGCGATGTTCCGGTGGTGGTTCGCACCAATCCCCTGGCGTCGCGCGACAGCCTCGTTTTCGACGAATTGCTGAAAACGCCCGTCACCAGGGTGGTGGCGCACGCCCATGCGGCGATCTCAGGCGATACCATTGCCAAGGTGCTCTTTACGTCCGGCTCGACGGGCCTGCCCAAAGGCGTCATCACCACGAACCGGATGATGGCCTGCAACCAGCAGATGATCCGCCAGGCTCTTGCTTTCCTCGAGGATGAGCCGCCGGTGCTGCTCGACTGGATGCCCTGGAACCATGTGGCGGGCGGGAGCCACAATGTGGGGCTGACACTCTATAATGGCGGCAGCTTCTACATAGATGACGGACAGCCGACGCCGGCACGCTTCGGCCGCACGCTAGAAAACCTCTCCATGGTGCAGCCCACCTTTTTCACCAATGTGCCAAAGGCCTACGAGTTTCTGGTGGCGGCATTTGCCGACAATCCCACTGCGCGCAAGAACCTCTTCGCGCGGCTCAAGCTGCTGCAATATGCGGGGGCGGGGCTCGCCCAGCATGTCTTTGACGGACTGGACGAGGCAGCGCGCGCCGAGACGGGCGAGCGTATCCTGATCATTACCGGTTACGGCTCGACCGAGACCGCTCCTTTTGCTTTCACCACCACCTGGCCGGTGGAAGAGGCGGGCCATATCGGCCTTCCCGCCGCCGGGATGAGCGTGAAGCTGGTGCGCAACGCCGAAAAGCTCGAATTGCGGCTCAGAGGCCCGAACGTGACGCCGGGCTATTGGCGGGACGCCGAAAAGACGGCCGAGACGTTCGACGACGAGGGCTATTACTGCATTGGCGACGCCGTGCGGTTTGCGGAGCCGGACCGGCTTGATCGTGGGCTGGTGTTCGATGGCCGCGTGACCGAGGATTTCAAGCTCTCGACGGGGACATGGGTGAATTTCGCGGCGCTGCGGAGCAAGATCATAGCTGCCTGCGCGCCGCTGATCCGCGATGTCGTCATCACCGGGCTCGACCACAATTTCATCGGCGCCATGATTTTCCCGGACATGCAAGGCTGTTGCCGACATGCGGGGCTCGACGAGGCGACGCCGCCGGATGCCATCGTCTCCCGGCCTGAGGTGAGAGCGCATTTCGAGGCCGCACTCAATTCGCTCTCGCAGCAGGCGACGGGCAGTTCGAACCATGTCGCCCGTGCCCTGCTGCTCGATTGCCTTCCCGACATCGACAAGGGCGAGGTTACCGACAAGGGTTCCATCAATCAGCGCGCCGTGCGCACACACCGGCGCCATCTCGTCGAACGGCTCTATGCGGACACGCCGGATGCCGAAATCATGATTTTCCGTCGCCAGGGAGAGCAGAATGGCTAGGCCACTCGCAATGCGGTTTGACGATGCCTGGCTGCTTGGCGGCGCCCGGACACCGTTTGTCGATTATCGGGGCGCATTTTCGTCGATTTCGCCTATCGACCTGGGGATCAAGGCGGCGCGGGGCGCAATCGAGCGCGTCGGCGTGCCTGCAGAGGATATCGAGCACACCATCGCCGGCTCGATGGCGCAGGCCTCGTTCGACGCCTATGTGACGCCGCGCCATATCGGGCTTTATGCCGGGGCGTCCGTGGAGGCGCCGGCGCTTCTGGTGCAACGGATTTGCGGAACGGGGCTCGAGGTGATCGCCCAGGCCGCGGACTCGGTTTCGCTGGGTCGGATCGACCTTGCGCTTGCCGCCGGATGCGAGTCGATGAGCCGGAACCCGATCGCGGCCTATACGCACCGAAATGGATTTGCGCTGGGCGAGGTGGAGTTCAAGGACTTCCTGCTCGAGGCGCTCTACGATCCGGCCGGTTGCGTCAGCATGGGCGACACGGCCGAAAACCTGGCGCAGCAATACGGGATTTCGCGCGAGGCGGTTGACCGGTTTGCCGAGCGCAGTTTCGAGCGCGCGGTGGCGGCCAGGGAGGCGGGCATCCTCGCCGAGGAGATCGTTGCGGTCGAAACCGAGACTTTCAGTATCGAAGGGCTTGGCGATCGCGGGATCAGATTGCCGCGCGACATTGCCGCGGTGACCGAAGACAGTCATGTGCGGATCTCGCCCTATGCGGTGCTCGCCAAGCTGCGGCCGGCCTTTGGTGGCGTGCAGACGGGCGGCAATTCGTCGGCCATCGTCGATGGTGCGGCCGCGGTGCTGGTGGCTTCGTCCGACTATGCGCGACGCAAGGGCAAGGCGCCGCTGGCGCGTATTGTTGCCAGCGCCGCCGTGGGCGTGCCGCCCAAGATCATGGGGATCGGCCCGGCGCCGGCCATCCGCGCCGTGCTCGATGCGGCCGGAATGACGCTCGACCAGATCGACCGGATCGAGATCAACGAGGCTTTTGGGGCGCAAGTGCTGGCCTGCGTGGCGGAACTGGGGCTCGATGAAGCCAAGCTCAACGTCAATGGCGGAGCGATTGCCATCGGGCATCCGCTCGGGGCGACCGGCGTGCGACTAGCGCTGACGCTGGCGCTGGAGCTCAAGCGGTCGGGGCTGCGCTATGGCATCGCTTCGGCCTGTATTGGCGGCGGGCAGGGAATTGCCCTGCTCATTGAAAATGTGGAGGCCCGCTGATGGATATTGCGGGCAAGACGGTATTCGTTTCCGGCGCCGCCTCCGGGCTAGGCGCGGAGACCGCGCGGGCGCTGGTTTTGGGGGGCGGCGCCCGCGTGGCAATTTTTGACCGGGATGCGGTCAAGGGCAAAGCCGTGGCGGCGGAACTGGGCGGACAGTTTTTCGCGGTGGACGTCTCGGATGCGGCGAGCGCTGAAGCGACCATCGCCGAGGCTATTGCGGCATTGGGGGCGCCGTCGGTGCTGGTCAATTGCGCCGGAATTGGCACCGCAGCACGCATTGTGGGGCGCGAAGGGCCCATGGATCTGGCGGCCTTCCAGAAGGTCATCAATGTCAATCTGGTGGGCAGTTTCAACATGATGCGGTTGTGCGCTCATGCCATGTCTCAGGCGGAGCCGGACGCGAACGGGCAGCGCGGCGTGATCATCTCCACCGCCTCGGTTGCCGCCTATGAAGGCCAGATCGGGCAGGCGGCCTATGCCGCGTCCAAGGGCGGGATCGTGGCGCTGACGCTGCCGGCGGCGCGAGAGCTGGCGCGGTTTGGCGTGCGTGTCCTTGCCATTGCGCCGGGACTGTTCCTGACCCCGCTGCTCGAGGAACTGCCCGCGGAGGTACAGGACGGGTTGTCGGGAAATATTCCCAATCCACCCCGGCTCGGACGTCCGGCCGAATTTGCCCAGCTGGTGATGGCCATGGTTGCGAACGATTATCTCAACGGCGAAGTCGTCCGCCTCGACGGCGCGCTGCGCATGCAGGCAAAGTAGGCGGAAATGTTCAGCAATCTCACCACCGTGACGATCCAGTTCGGCGACTGCGACCCGGCGGGCATCGTTTATTATCCCAATTATTTCCGCATGTTCGACAATGCGACGGCGGCGCTGCTGTCGGCAGCTCTCGGCATGAACAAGCGTCAATGGCTCGCCGAACAGGGTATTGCCGGCATTCCGATGGTCGATACGAGCGCGAAGTTCTTCGTGCCCTCGAGCTTCGGTGACGTGCTGGATATCAAGAGCGAAATAACTGAGCTGGGGCGATCGAGCTTTTCGGTGCGCCACAAGATCTTGCGGGAGACCGACCTGGCGGTCGAGGCGCTCGAAAAGCGCGTCTGGACCCGACGGGACGAAACCGGGGCGATCCGCTCCGCACCTCTCCCCGATGCCGTACGCAAATGTCTGTCGGAATAGGCAGGCCCCATCTGCGCCTTGTGCGCCTCGCTTCTGTCATGTGAAAGGACAAGACATGACGCACACGGATGTGCTCGAAATCGGCCACAAGGGCGCGATTGCTCACATTGTTTTCAATCGGCCCAACAAGCGCAACGCGCTCAATGATGCGCTGATCGCGGCGTTGGATGACTTCTTTTCGACGGTGGGAGACGACACCCGCGCAATCATCGTTTCGGGCGCCGGCGGTCATTTTTCGTCAGGCCTCGACCTATCGCAACATGTCTCCCGCGAGCCCTTGGAAGTCATGGCGCATTCGCGCAACTGGCACAGGGTGATGGCGCTGATCGCGCAGTCGCCGCGTCCGGTGGTGGCGGCGATGAGCGGCGCTGTCATGGGGGGCGGGCTGGAATTCGCCGCCAGCTGCCATGTTCGGGTGGCCGAGGAGACGGTGCGGTTTCAGATGCCCGAGGGCATGCGCGGCATCTTCGTCGGCGGGGGTGGTTCGGTGCGGATTTCCAATCTGATCGGGGCGCATCGCATGACCGAGATGATGCTGACCGGGCGCAGCTATTCGGGCCTCGATGGAGAACGGCTGGGTCTGGCCCATCATTGCGTGCCCGAGGGGCAGGCGCTGACCAAGGCATTCGAGCTGGCCGAGCGCATCGTGTGCAATTCGCCCACCATCAACCAGCTGATCATCCAGGCGATCGCGCAGATTTCGGCAATGCCGCCAGAGGCCGGCCTCTATGCTGAAAGCCTGACGGCGGCGCTCAGCCAGACCGGGCCCGATGCGGAAGAGGGGCTGCGAGCCTTCCTTGAAAAGCGCGTTCCGGTGTTTCGCTAGGTCAGCCGCTCGAGGAGAGACAGCAATTGGTCGCGTTGCGCATTGCCCCCCAGCCTGTCGATGAATTCCTGCTCCAGCTCTTCGTGCACCTTGCGCGCCTGGGCGAGGAATTTCTCGCCTTCGGGCGTGAGGTGCAATGCATTGGCCCGGCGGTCGGTCTTGACGTGCACGCGCTCAAGCAGGCCCCGGGCCTGCAGACCATCGACAAGGGCGACGAAATTGGCGCGCTTGACCCCGAGTGCGGAGGCGATTTCGGTCTGCTTGCGCCCTGGATTGCCGTCGACGAGGACAAGCACCGAATATTCGGCCGGGCGCAGCGCGAGGTCGGAAAAAACTGCCATGAACCGTTGAAACACACTGAGCTGAGCGCGCCGCAAACGATAGCCGATCATTCCGAGCTGGGCATCGGCTGCCGCCCCGATTTCGGTCTCATCGTTTTCGGGCACGGCATCAGTTTTCGGCATTCGGGCGCTCCGTCTGTAGGGAGTGTCGCTTGATGCGACCAAAGAGTTTTGTTATGATAAATAACATTTTAGGCGGCGGGTTCGTCAAGCGGCTCGAGGAGGTCGTCTGAAGTTCCGAATGGGCAAATTCCAGAGGGCGCATCGTCAATTGCTTTGATGTTCCCATCGTCTGGAAGGCGTCGTCCAACGCGTTGAGGTGTCGATAGCCGAGGAGGGCTGTCTCGCCTAGCTAGCATATCACGACAGAGATACTGGGCGGTCAAACTAACGGGGAGGGGAATAGTGTTCCAGGATACGTCCGTGCTTGGGCGAGCGGCGAATGGTGTCGCGCGCTGGCTGGCGATAGCCGGGGGCGTCGTCCTCCTGGCGATGATTGTCATTGTCGTCGTCAGCGTTATTGGCAGAGCCTTCATCTGGGCGGGGCTAAAGCCAATTCTGGGCGATTATGAGCTCATAACGGTGGGCATGGGCTTTGCGATTTTCGCCTTTCTGCCCATCGCCCACATTTCGCGCGGCCATGCCCTGGTGTCGCTGGTCACGGACAATTTCGGGCCTCGGGCAAACGCCTGGATCCTTGTCGTCACCGATTTCATGATGCTGGTTGCCTCGGCCTTTATCGCCTGGCGGCTGTGGTTCGGCATGCTGGACAAGTTCAGCTATCGCGAAACCACTATTCTTCTTGGACTTTCAATGGGATGGGCATTTGCCGCAGCGATGGTGGGCGCGGCGGGTATGGTCTTTGTGGCCCTCTATGTTTTCGGTCGCTCCATCAGCGATGCACTGGCAGGGCGCGCCGGACCCAAGCATGTGGGGAGCGAACATTGACGACCAATCTTATTCTGGGGCTGCTGGGCATTCCCGTGGTCCTGCTGATGGTTTTTCTGCGCGTTCCAATCGGGTTGGCCATGATGGTGGTCGGTGTGGTCGGGACCTGGCTTGTCACCAAGACCTTCAATCCGGTGATGTCGCAATTCAAGACACTCACGTACAGCACGTTCGCGTCTCACAGCCTCTCCGTTGTGCCGCTGTTCCTGTTGATGGGCCAGTTCGCGACGATGAGCGGGCTGTCCACCAAGATATTCAAGGCCGCGACGGCCTGGCTCGGGCATCGCAAGGGTGGGGTCGCCATGGCTGCGATCGGCGCCAGCGCGGGCTTCGGATCCATTGTCGGTTCGTCGCTGGCAACCGCGGCGACGATGGGGCGGGTGGCCCTGCCGGAGCTCAAGAAATATGGCTATTCGGATAGTCTGGCGACAGGAACCGTGGCGGCCGGGGGCACGCTAGGTATTCTTATTCCACCATCGGTGATCCTCGTCATTTTCGCGGTGCTGACCGAGCAGAACATCGCCAAACTGTTCATGGGCGCCTTTATCCCGGGGCTGCTGGCGGCCATCGGCTATATCATCGTGATCGCCATTTATGTTCGCGTCCGGCCCGGCGCCGGCGCGACGCTGGAGCGCGTTCCCTATGTCGAGCGGTTCAAGGCCCTTTTCGACATCTGGCCAGTTCTGGCGGTGTTCGTACTCGTGATCGGCGGGATTTATACCGGCGTTTTCACGCCGACCGAGGCGGCGGCGATCGGCGCGGCCGGCACCGGGCTCATCGCCCTGGCCAACCGCAGCCTGAGCTTGGCCGGTATCCGCGATGCACTGATTTCGACCGCCATGTCGACCGCGATGATTTTCCTGATCGTGTTCGGAGCGGCCGTTCTCAACGGCTTTCTGGCGCTGTCGCAATTGCCGCAATTTTCGGCCAACTGGATCGGGGAGCAGGGGTTCAACCCCTGGGTGGTGCTCGCGATCGTGCTGGTGTTCTACCTTATCCTCGGTTGCGTCATGGATTCGCTGTCGATGATCCTGCTGACCATCCCCATCCTCTATCCGATGATGATGGTGCTCGACTTCGGCATGACGCCGGACGAGTTCGGGATCTGGTTCGGTATCATCGTCCTGATCGCGGTGGAGGTGGGGCTGATAACGCCGCCCGTTGGAATGAACCTCTTTATTATCAATACGATGTCCCCCGGCACAAAGCTGTCCGACACGTATTGGGGCGTGTTGCCATTCGTTCTGAGCGACATTGTCCGCACCATAATCCTGGTAGCTTTTCCCGCGATCACACTCTGTCTGGTCTGGTGGATCTACTAGCGAAAATGCCCTGTGCGTCGAGGAGGAAATGAGGCGCAGGGCCAACTGGCCGAACGAAAGTTCGGTCCTTCAAAGGGAGGAAGTAAAATGAAGTCGACCAGCCTTATCCTGGGTGCAATTGCTGCCTTGGCGCTGTCTACCACAAGCTTTGCCCAGGAGGTGACGCTCCGCATTCACCAGATGCTGCCGGCGCAGGCAACCATTCCCGCTCAGGCCATCGAGCCCTGGGCCAATATGGTGTCCGAGGCCTCCGGCGGTCGCATCGCCTTTGAGCTCTATCCGGCGATGCAGCTGGGCGGCGTTCCTGCCGATCTCTACGACCAGGCCAAGGATGGCGTGGTGGATATCGTCTGGACCATTCTGGGCTATACGCCAGGCCGTTTCCCAAAATCGGAAGTGTTCGAGCTGCCGTTCATGCTGACGACCGGCGAGGCATCTTCGGCGGCCTTCTACAAATATGTGATGGACAATGCGGCCGACGAAGTGGCCGGTTCCAAGGTGCTGGCGCTCCACACCCACGGCCCGGGCCTCTTCCATTCGCAGGAGCCAATCAACTCCCTCGAGAATCTGCAGGGCATGAAGGTGCGAGGCGGTTCTCGCATTATTTCCAATATGTTGCGCCTGCTTGGTGCCGAGCCGGTGGGCATGCCGGTGACCCAGACGCCGGAGGCGCTGTCCAAGGGCGTCATCGAAGCGACGACCGTGCCTTGGGAAGTTACGCCCTCGCTGCGCATTGCCGAACTGGTGAAAAACCACACTGGTTTCACCAGCGATCATGGCCTCTACAGCCAGACTTTCGGCATGTTCATGAACCATGACAGCTACAACAATCTGCCGGACGATCTGAAGGCGATCATCGACGAGCATTCGGGGCTGGAGCTGTCGCGCCAGTTCGGCCGGGTGATGGACAATGGCGACGCCAATGGCCTCGCTCTTGCCGTCAAGGCCGGCAACAACATCGTCCAGCTCGATGCCGAGGAGACCGCGCGCTGGGTGGCCGCGGCCGAGCCGACCTATGCCGAATGGTACAAGGAAATGGAAGCCATCGGCGTTGATGGTCCGGCCCTGGTTGAGGCGGCTCGCGCCGCCATCGCAGCCGAATCCAAATAATCTATTCCCGCATTTCTGGAGCCTCGCCCGAGCTGGGCGGGGCTTTTTTGTGCGCGAAATTCCGAGGGCGAAGGCGGTTTTCGGGCGATTTGGGAACGAAGGCAATCGGGCATAGGGCCGACTAAGCTCCTGGAAAACAAGTTATATCCTGGGGTTTGTCATCGGGGCGACGCTGGCGGGGTTGACTTGCGCACCATTCGCGGTAACGTTCCCATGCACGGCGGAGGAGCCGGGCGAGGGAAGAGCCATGGGACTGAGCCGTAACCGACGGCCTACCATTATCGATGTTGCCGAGCGCGCAGGGGTGTCCAAGAGCACCGCGGCGCGGGCGCTGGCTGGTTCTTCCAACATCACCGAAAAAACGCGCGAAAAAGTCGTGCAGGCCGCCGAGGCCGTGGGCTATGAGCGCAATCATCTGGCCGTGGGGATGCGATCGGGACGCAGCGGGATGCTGGGCCTCGTTATTCCCGATATCGCCAACCCGTTCTGGGCCGACGTGGCGCGCGGTGCGCAGGACCGGGCTTCCAGGGCAGGGGCGTCGCTGCTGGTGTTTTCATCGGACTGGGACCCACAGGTCGAGGCGGCGCATCTGCGCGCGCTGCGCCGCGCCCGGGTGGACGGGGCCATCGTCAATCCGGTCTCGGATAGTTTTGACGATCTCGACCGGTTCGGCATGCCCTGCGTGTTCATCGGATCGAGCGCCGAGCGGTTTCCCGATATTTCGAGCGTGGGTTCGGATATCGCACAAGCGGTACGGCTGGGGCTCGATTTTCTGGTGAGCAAGGGACACATGGCCCCGGCGCTTATTCTGGGGTCCCGGGGACGTCTGGCGCGGTCGCGCTTTCTGCGCGCGGTGCATGAGCACTGCGTGGAGCGCGATGTCGATTCGGCGATCCTGCCGATCGAAGATGGCGAATATACCGTCGAGGGCGGGCGCGAGGCCATGCGCCGCCTGCTGGCGCAGGCTCGGGTCGGGCATCTCGCGGTGTTCGCCGCCAACGACATGATGGCGCTGGGGGCAATGATGGCCGTGCGCGACGCGGGCCTCGATTGCCCGGGCGATGTGTCCATCCTCGGTTTCGACGGCATTCCTTCAGGCGAATTCGCCTGGCCTGGGCTCACGACCGTGGCCAAGCCGGGAAGGGATATTGGCGAGCGGGCGGTGGAGTGCCTGTTTGACGAAATCGAACACAAGCCGGACCACCGGCGCATCTACATGCCGTGTCGCCTCTTAGAGCGAGGCTCACTCGCCGATCTGTCGACGCAGCGGTCCCAGCACATTGCGGGGACAGGGAGGGTATAAGTATGGCGACCGATGCCACTCAGCGTTCGACACATTCGCCTATTGGTGGGAACGTTCCCGCAAGTGGTGCGCTTCGCACTTCGGGCGAGTCTGTTAACCCAGTGCTATCATCGCGACGGGGCTTTCGCGAAAGCGTGCGCCAATGGTGGCCCTATTACGCGATGATGGCGCCGGGCCTCCTGTTCTTCTTCGTCTGGCACTATGTTCCGATCTGGGAAGCCAAGATGGCTTTCGAGCAGGTCCGCATCATTCCGCCCAATATCTGGGTCGGGCTGAAGAACTTCCAGACGCTGTTTTCCTCGCCGCTGTTTTACCAGGTGCTGGCCAATACGCTGATCATCTCGGGCATGAAGATCCTCTTCGTGTTCCCGGTGCCGATCATCGTGGCGCTGCTGCTCAATGAAATCCGCAGCGGCAAATTCCGCGGGATGATCCAGTCGGCGATCTATCTGCCGCACTTTCTGTCGTGGGTGGTGATCGCGGGCGTGTTCATCGCGCTGCTGTCGCCAACCGATGGCGCGGTCAACCAGATCCAGACGGCGATGGGCTTTGCGCCCATCAACTACATGACCAATACCGGAACGATCCGCTGGGTGCTGGTGATCTCGGAAATCTGGCGCTCGGCCGGTTGGGACAGCCTCCTTTATCTCGCGGCGATCTTTGCCATCGACCCGCAGCTTTATGAGGCGGCGGAGCTGGACGGCGCGAGCCGTTGGCAGAAGATCCGGCACGTGACCATTCCCGGCATCGTGCCGACCATCGCCACGCTGTTCATTCTCAACATGGGCATGTTCCTCTCGGCTGACCTCAACCAGGTGGTCAACATGCAGAACGCGGTCAATGCGTCGACCATCGATATTCTCGACACCTATGTCTACCGCATGGGCCTGTTTACCGGGGAATACGCGCTGGCGACCGCGGCGGGCCTCTTCAAGGCGGTGATCGGCATGGCGCTGGTGTTGATCTCACATTTCATCAGCAAGCGACTGACCGGCAAGGGAGTGTGGTGATGGCCAGTTTTTCGCGCCGGACGCCGCTCGAACGCGTCGAATATGTGCTTATCGTCTCGACCCTGCTGCTGCTTGTGGTGTTCACGCTGCATCCGCTGCTGAACCTCTTGGCGCTGTCGTTCACCGAGCCGAGCAAGGTAGCTGGCTTTTCGGGCCTGTCGATCATCCCCGACGGGTTTTCGACCGATGTGTGGGCGCTGCTGTTGCAGCATCCCAATGTGCAGCGGGGTCTCTTCAACTCGATCTGGATGACGGCCACCAGCGTGTGCCTCGGCGTTTTCGGCACGGCGCTGATGGCCTGGGGCATGTCGCGACCGGGCCTGCCGGGTCGGCGGCTGATCTTCATCATGGTGCTGGTGACCATCGTGTTCGAGCCCGGCATCATTCCCGACTACTTCCTGATGAAGCGGATGGGCCTGCTCAACACGCCCTGGTCGGTGATCATGTATAAGGTGATCAGCGCCTGGTATCTCATCATCCTCATTCGCTTCTTCGAGGAAATTCCCAAGGAATTGCTGGAGGCGGCAGAGCTCGACGGCGCCAATCCGTTCCAGACCTTTTTCCTGGTCGTGCTGCCGCTGGCCAAGCCCGCGCTCGCCACCATCGCGCTCTTCTATCTCGTGCTGCACTGGAACGAGTTCTTCCGGTCGATGATCTACCTCAACGACCAGACGAAATGGCCGCTGCAGGTGGTGCTGCGCCAGTTTGTCATCGAGGGCGACAAGGTGGCAATCGTCGGCGCCCATAATGTCGCCAACAACACCGCCATTGCCCAGATCAATATCCGCGCGCTCAAGGCCGGGATGATCTTCATCACCATCCTGCCAATCCTGGCGATCTACCCGCTGATTTTGAAGTTCTTCACCAAGGGCACAATGTCGGGGGCGCTGAAGGGATGAGGGGTTTTTGGGGGTGTTCACTTCTCCCTTGGGGGCGAGGTGGGGGCAGATGGAGGGCGGCTCCTTCTACCGGGTCATCCCCGCGGAAGCGGGGACCCCTGTTGAACGGAGGTTCCCGCTTTCGCGGGAATGACATCGAGGATGGGACTTCGACCTCTTTGCCAAAGGAGAGGTGGTGGCGGACGATGGATCGGGGCTCTCGCCCCCCACCCTCAATCCCTCCCCGCAAGGGGGAGGGAGGCGGGCTGGTGGGTGTTTTGGCCCGGGTCATCCCCGCGGAAGCGGGGACCCCGGTTGAACGGAGGTTCCCGCTTTCGCGGGAATGACATCGTGAAGGTGGCGGGCGAGGTGCCCGTAGCGACCAAGTGACAAAAAATTCCGCGGAAGCGGTGTGACGGAATAAACGGAGGAGACTGAAAAATGAAATTGAAGACGCTGCTTTTGGCAACGACGGCCATGGCGATGCTGGGTGCTGCTGTGGCGCCGGCTATGGCCCAGACAACGCTGCGGCTGGTGAGCAAGGATCTGCTGACCACCAACCCCGATGACATGAAGGAAATCGAGGCGATCGAAGCTGCGCTCAAGGCGCAGGGGACCGATGTCGATATCCAGACCATCGATTTGCCGGGCGGCACTGCTGCCTATGGCGAAGCACTGGGCGTCATGCTGCTGTCGGGCGATATCCCGGACATCATGTATTTCCAGGGCGGCGACCAGAAGATGGCCGAGCAGGGTATTCTCGAGGATCTGCGCCCGTGGGTGGAAGGGTCCGAAACGGTCAAGGCCGGCATGTGGCCGCACAATTTCGACCGGCTCGAGAACTATCCTTATCTCATCTATCTCTACCCTGCGCGCGCGCCGCAGCCGGTGATGCGCAAGGACTGGCTGGATGAGCTGGGCCTGCAGCCGCCGACCACCGTGGAAGAATATGAGGCGCTGTTCCAGGCCATTCACGACGCCGACCTCGATGGCGACGGCACGCCGGGCAATACGCTGGGCCTGACCGGGTTCGGCAATACGGGCGAACTCGACTCCATCTTCAACCAGGCGTTTGGCGTGACCGGGACCTGGATGAAGAACGGCGAGGGCAAGTGGGTGAATGCCCGCGTGACCGACGCGGAAAAGGCCAAGATCGAGTTCTATGCGCGGCTGGCCGACAAGGGCCTGTTCGACAAGGAATATGTCACCAACACCTATGACGTGAAGGAAGACAAATTCTACACCGGCAAGGCTGGCGTGATTTTCGGCTCGTCGCCGGAAGTGATCGACATCTATTCGGGCAAGATGCGCCAGACCCATCCGGACGCGGACGTGAGCCTCGTACTGCTGCCGGCGCCGTCGGGCCCGGGCGGCAAGGGTCTGGCCGCGGTGGATGTGGCCAAGGAATCCCGCGGCTGGGCGATTTCCTCGCTCTCCGAGCACAAGGAAGAAGCCTTCAAGGTGCTCGAATTCATGGCCTCCAAGGAGGGCCAGGACATCGACCGGCTGGGCTTTGAGGGTGTGCACCACAACACTGCCGCCGATGGCAGCGTGACCTTAACCGACGCGATCTCGACCTGGTATGCGCGCTTCTTCAACGCATCGAACTGGACGCCGCCGACCCCGCTCTTGGGCGAGACCGCACAGGCCGCGCTCGACAATATCAAGGCCGATTTCGTCGCCGACAATTCCTTTGTCTGGCCGGCCGAATATGCCGCCGAGGTCGACGCCACCGAGCAGATCTACCGCGCCTGGGTGGCCCGCTTCATCACCGGTGAGGCCTCGCTGGACCAGTGGGGCGATTTCGTCAGCGAATACAACGCTGCCGGTGGTGCCCGCATGGCCGAATACGCGGCGAGCGTGTTGGGCGAGTAAGGGCAGGGGCGCAGATGTAACAGTCTGCGCCTCCCTCCCCTTGATGGGGAGGGAATGAGGGTGGGGTGACGCCACAAGCGCGGTGTTTGTTGCCACCCCCACCCTTGATCCCTCCCCACAGGGGGGAGGGAGACGATGAACATCGGCACCGTCGCGTGCTGAGGAATGAAGAGAATACGATGACCCCATCCCTGAACTCCCGCATTCGCGGCATGATGCATGGCGTGGCGCTGGGCGATGCGCTGGGTGCGCCGGTGGAGAAGCTGTCGGCTGCCCAGATCCGTGAGCGCTATGGGCGGGTGCGGTCGGTGATGACGCGGTGGCACAAGATGGATCTGCCGCCCGAGCAGCGGAACCACAGGGTGCGCGGCGACGGGATCGTCACCGATGACACGCTGATGACGCTGGCGGTGATGGACATCTACGCTGAGGTGAAGCGGCATCTGGACGCCTGGGACATGGCCGACGGGATGGTGCGCCAGATCGCCTGGATCAAGCGCTGGGTGCCCGAATTGCAGCGCGAGGCGATGCTCATCGACCGGCTGTTTTATCCGGAGAAGTGGATTTTTCAGCGTCACCAGCTGGCCAATTGCGATCCGCGACAGGGCGGGATCGGGAACATGGTGAACTGTGGGGCGGCGATGTACATCGCGCCGATCGGGGCGGTGAATGCGGCGGACCCGAAGGCCGCCTATGACGAGGCGATCGCCTTCGCCTCGGGGCATCAGGAGAGCTATGGGCTCGAAGCGGCCGGGGTGATGGCGGCGGCGGTGGCGGCAGCCTTCGTGCCGGGCACGAGCATTGACGAGATTGTCGAGACTGTGACCGGGCTGGCCAAGGATGGCACGCGGGAGGCGATTGAAGCGATTGCCGAGGCGGCGGTGCGGCTGCGGAAGACGGACGCTGAGCATGAAGAGGTCTGCGCCATCTTCCACGAGATCATCGGTGGGTTTTCGGTGATGGGCGACGACGTCAATCATTTGGAAGAAAAGGTCGGGCGGCGGACCGATGCCTATCGGCCGAGCCGGTTGCTCTCGATCGAGGAGCTGCCGTTGGCGCTGGGTTTTTGCCTCTTCAATGATGGCGATTTCCGCCTGTCGATCGAAGATGGCATCAATTCGGGGCGCGATACGGATTCCATCGGCGTGATGGCCGGGGCGATCCTGGGGGCGATGCATGGCGAGGGCGTTATCGACGCTGAGGACCATGCGCAGATCAACCGGGCGAACAGGCTCGATCTGACGGCGTCGGCGGATGCGTTTGCCGGGGTGGTGACGGAAATTCTGGCTGCGGATCGTGCGGCTGCGGAGGCGCGCTGGGTGGCCAGGGCGGAACTGGGTTTGGCGTGATTTTTCTCTGAGTTTTCCGGCTCCTGCCTGTGACGGCGGGACGAACGCACCAAGAATTTTGAAAGTCCGAAACGAATGCTGTCCGAAACCCAAATCCTCGAAAAGATCTACGCCGGCTTTATCGGCAAGGCCATTGGCGTGCGCCTCGGCGCCCCGGTCGAGCCGACCATCTGGAGCTATGAGCGCATCCACAAAACCTACGGCGAGGTGACCCAATATCTCCGCGATTTCAAGAACTTCGCGGCGGATGATGACACTAATGGCCCGGTCTATTTCATCCGGGCGCTGCGCGATTATGGGCTCGATTGCACCGCCGAGGACGTGGGCAAGACCTGGCTGAACTACGCCGCCGAGGAGCACGGCATGTATTGGTGGGGTGGGTTTGGTGTTTCGACCGAGCACACCGCCTATCGTAATCTGCGGGCCGGTATCCCCGCACCGCAATCGGGCTCGATTGCGCAGAACGGCACGACGGTGGCCGAGCAGATCGGCGGGCAGATTTTCATCGACAGCTGGGGCTGGGTGAACCCGGGCAATCCGCAGCGGGCGGCCGACATGTCGGCGATGGCGGCGAGCGTGGCGCACGATGGCGACGGGCTCAATGGCGCGCGGTTCTGTGCGGCGGCGATTGCGGCGGCGTTTGAGGCCGGAAGCATTGACGAGATCATCGCGACGGCGATGTCGACCATTGATGCCGGCTCGACCTATGCCCGCGTCTGCCAGGCGGTGATCGACTTCCATAAGGCAAACCCCTCGGACTGGCGCGCCTGCCGCGACATGCTGGAGGCCGAATGGGGCTATGACCGCTATCCCGGCGTCTGCCACATCATTCCCAATGCGGGGGTGACCATCATGGCGATCCTCTATGGCGCGGGCGATCTGCCGCGGACGGCCGAGATCGCCACCATGGCCGGCTGGGACACCGATTGTAACGCCGGCAATGCGGCGGCGATTGTCGCGACCTTCCAGGGCCTCGATGAAGGCTGGGGCAAATATCGCAAGCCGATCAATGATTTCCTGATTGCCTCGGGCATCGTTGGCGCCATCAACATCGTCGATATTCCGAGCTTTGCGCGGGAGCTGACTGTGTTGGCGCTGCAACTGGCGGGTCGGGAGGTTCCGGCGCTGTGGCGGGAGGATTTCACCCGTCGCGGGCTGCGGTTTGATTTTGACCTGCCGGGCTCGACCCATGGTTTCCGGACGGAGGGGTTCAACCAGATCACCCTAAAACATTCCGGGGAACGGCATGTGGAGGGCTCGCGCGGATCGCTGGAAATCCAGCTCGATCGGCTCGAGCGCGGGCAGGGCGGTCGGGTGTTCTGGAAGTCGTTCTATCGGCGCACGGATTTTGACGATGAGCGCTATCGCCCGATGTTCAGCCCGGTGGTGGATGCAGGGCAGATCGTGTCGTTCAAGCTCTGGCTCGATCCGTGGAATGGCGACGGCAATCTGCGCGTGGCGCCCTATGTGCGCCGGACGATGAGCGGGGCCATCGAAGAGGTTGGTGCCTGGGATGTGCCATCCGCCGAGGGCTGGCAGGACTATTCGTTCGCGGTGCCGGATGGGATGGAAGCGATCGACGAGATCGGCATTTCCATCGAATATTTCGGGCGGCTGAAGTTCCTCGGGCGGCTGTTCCTCGCCGATTTCAAGGTGGAGGGACCGGGGCGGATCGTCATCGAGCCGGAGACCGAGGCGCAGGAATGGGGCGCGATCACGCGGTTTACCTACAATCGTGGGCACTGGACGAAGAGCTTTGGGCGCATTCAGGGGCATACGGCGGGCGATGCCGATATGTGGACCGGGCATTATTACGCCAAGGATGTCACCGTCTCGGCCGATATCCAGCGGCTCTCGGGCGCGTCGCAGCTGGTGACGGCGCGGGTGCTGGGCACGGGACGCTTCTATGCGGCCGGGTTTGAGGGCGATGAGGTGGTCATCCTCAAGGAGAAATTTGGCTCGACCGCGCTGGCGCGGGCGAAGTTCACTCCGGAGACCGGGAAGAGCTATCAGTTCGCCTTCAGCGTAAAGGGGGATCAGCTGACTTTTGCGGTGGATGGGATGGAGCTGATCAGTGCCTCGGACGGGGAGTATCAGCACGGTATGGCCGGCCTGCGGCTCGCTTCGGCGGGGCGGATGAGTGTCGGGCGGATCGAGATCGTCGAGAGCTGAGTGAAGAGAGAAGGCCCCCTCACCCGATGCTGCGCATCGACCCTCGGGTCAAGCCCGAGGGGAAGAGGTGAAGAGGGTAACAGAGGTTCCCGCTTTTGCGGGAATGACGCGGTGGTTCTGAGGAGGCGATAATGTCGGAAATCGAACTCAAGCATGTGGGCAAGCGCTATGGCTCGGTCGCGGTGCTTAATGATATTTCGCTCGAAATGGGCGACGGCGAATTCGTCGTGCTGGTCGGGCCCTCAGGGTGCGGGAAGTCGACGCTGCTCAGGATGATTGCGGGGCTGGAGGATATTTCCTCGGGCGAGATCACCATCGGGGGCAAGGTCGTCAACAATATGCCGGCCAAGGAGCGGGACATCGCCATGGTGTTCCAGAGCTACGCGCTCTATCCGCATATGAAGGTCGCCGACAATATGAGTTTTGCGCTGCGGCTGGCGGGCACGTCCAAGACCGAGATCAAGGCGCGGGTGGCCGAGGCAGCGGAGATTTTGGGGCTCGAGAATTTGCTCGACCGGCTGCCCAAGGAGCTCTCTGGTGGGCAGCGGCAGCGCGTCGCCATGGGGCGGGCCATCGTGCGCAACCCGCGGGCGTTCCTCTTCGATGAGCCGCTGTCTAATCTCGATGCCAAGCTGCGCGTGAAAATGCGCGGCGAGATCAAGCGGCTGCATCAGCGGCTGGGCAAGACGATGATTTATGTGACCCACGATCAAACCGAGGCCATGACCATGGCCGACAAGATCGTGGTGCTCAATGGCGGCAATATCGAGCAGGCCGGCGCGCCGCTCGAGCTCTACAACAACCCGGCTAATCTGTTTGTGGCGAGCTTTATCGGCTCGCCGGAGATCAATCTGTTCGAGGCGCGCTACGAGGGCGGGGCTTCGGTTCAGGTTGGTGGGCAGGATCTGCCGCTGGGCACGCCGCTCGACGTGCCCGCGGGGACGGAGATCGTCTATGGCGTGCGGCCGCAGCAGATTGCCGTCGGGGCCGAGGGCGTTCCGGTGAGCGTGCAGGTGGTGGAGCCGACCGGTGATGCGCAGGAAGTGCTGGCGCATCTGGGCGGCGAGGAGATTTCGGTGGTTGTTAGGGACCATGCGCTGCTGCGGCCGGGAGAGGAGATCAGGCTGGTGATCGATCCGGCGCGGGTGTTTGTGTTTGATAAGGCGACGGGGTTGCGGTTGAGGTGAAGGGGGGCTGAGGGGCCCTCGTTACCCCCACCCGGCCTCCCCCTGATAGGGGGAGGGGCGCAGACTGGGAGATCGCGATATTTGGTCGAATGGTTTGATAGCCTGGAAGCAACGGTTATCTCGAACTCTCGGCTCCATCGTCTCCCTCCCCCTTGTGGGGAGGGATCAAGGGTGGGGGTGGTTTGGAAGAGGGATTAGAAATTGCGCGATGTCATTCCCGCGAAAGCGGGAAGCTCTGTTTAACGGAGGTCCCCGCTTTCGCGGGGATGACACGGTGTTTGCCCGTGAGATCGGGGCTCCCAGTGTTTAGGGATCAGATATGAGTTTTGAGACGAGAAGATTCGATCCTGCAGCGCGGGGACCGCTGGAAAGTATTCGCGTGCTGGATCTCAGCCGGTTGATGGCGGGGAATATGCTGAGCTTGCAGCTGGCGGATTTTGGGGCGGATGTGATCAAGATCGAGCCGCCGGAGGGGGATCCGCTGCGGGCGTGGAAGGATGACGGGCATTCGCTGTTCTGGAAGACCTATGGGCGCAACAAGCGGTCGGTGATGCTCAATCTG
This sequence comes from Devosia sp. FJ2-5-3, assembly GCF_029201545.1. Classification (NCBI taxonomy): domain Bacteria; kingdom Pseudomonadati; phylum Pseudomonadota; class Alphaproteobacteria; order Hyphomicrobiales; family Devosiaceae; genus Devosia; species Devosia sp. FJ2-5-3. The sequence continues at coordinate 1,817,484 of NZ_CP104007.1, forward strand.
CGTGAGCCCCAGGCGATGGACGCGCTGTGGCGGCTGGTCGAGACGGCGGATGTGTTCATCGAGAATTTTCGACCGGGGACGCTCGAAAAAATGGGGCTGGCGCCGGAAAAGCTACTGGCGCGCAATCCGGATCTGATCGTCGTGCGGATTTCGGGGTTTGGGCAGACGGGACCCTATGCGCATCTGCCGGGGTTCGGGACCATTGTCGAGGCGATGAGCGGGTTTGCCGATCGGACGGGGTTTCCGGATCGCGAACCGGTTCTTCCGCCGCTGGCGCTGGCGGATATGATCGCCGGGATCTATGGGGCCTCGGCGACAATTATGGCGCTTTATGCGCGGCAGGGCGGCACGGCGCGGGGGCAGGTGATTGATCTCAGCCTCCTCGAGCCGATGTTTTCGGTGCTAGGGCCGGAGGCGGCGATCCATGCGGTGACCGGCAAGATCAAGCAGCGCTCTGGCAGCGCGTCTAATACGGCCTCGCCACGAAACGTCTATCTCTGCGCCGATGGGAAATATCTGGCGCTGTCGGGCTCGACGCCGGCGGTGGCGAAACGGATTTTCGAGATCATCGGCAGGCCGGAGATGATCGGGGATCCGCGATTTGCCACCAATTCGGATCGGGTGAAGAACCGGGCACTGGTGGATGAGGCGATCGGTAACTGGTTTGCGACGCGTGAGAGCGCCGAGGCGCTGGAAACCATGCGCGCGGCGGGGGCAACGGTGGGGCCGGTCTACAATATCGCCGACGCCATGGCGGACAGCCATTTTGCCGAGCGCGAGATTATCGTGGCGGCGGAAGATGACGAGTTCGGGACGCTGCCCATGCACAATATCGTGCCGCGCATGTCCGGTACGCCGGGCGTGTGGCGGCTGCCGGCGCCCGAACTGGGCCAGCACAATGACGAGATTCTTCGCGAGATTGGCGTCGAGCCCCGTGCGGTGGAGGGCGGAAGCAAATGATGCGGTCGCTGCTCTATGTGCCGGCGCATTCCGAGCGGTTTATCGCCAAGGCGCATGAGCGGGGGGCCGACGCGATCATCCTCGACCTCGAGGATGCGGTGCCCGAAGCGAGCAAGGATGCGGCGCGGGACGGATTGGCTGACGCGGTGGCGGCGGTGCGGCGGAACGGGGCGCGGGTGCTGGTGCGGATCAATGCCGGGGAGCGGCAGCGCGAAGATGCGCTGGCGGCGTGTCGGGCGGGGGCGGATGGGCTCTCGGTGCCCAAGGCGCGGAGTCCGGATGAATTTGCTGCGCTGGCGGATTTGCTAGAGCCCGAGGAGGCAAAGGCCGGTCGGGCGCCGATGGAGTTTGTGGCGGTGCTGGAGGATCCGGGGGCGCTGCTCGATGCTGCTAGAATTGCGACGGGGCCGCGGCTGATGGCGCTGTCGCTCGGCGGCGAGGATTTTGCTCTGGCGATCGGGGGAGAGCCGACGCCTGAGGTGCTGCGGGTGCCAAAGCTGATGGTGCATTATGCGGCCAAAGCGGCGGGCTTGCTGTCGCTGGGGCTGTTGCGCAGCGTGGCCGATTATGCGGATCTCGAGGGGATCAAAGCCGCGGTGGCCGAGGCCAGGGCGCATGGTTTTGATGGCGCGAGCTGCGTGCATCCGGCGGTGGTGCCGCTGCTCAATGCCGGGTTTTCGGCCAGTGCGGAGGAATTGGACTGGGCTGAGCGGGTGGTGGCGCGGGCGGCTGGCGGCGAGGGCGCGTTTGAGCTCGACGGTAAAATGGTCGATGCGCCGGTGATTGCGCGGGCCAGGACTATCCTGGCCCGACGGTGATTGAAGCGCTTACTGTGCGCGGTTGTTGCTCTCATCGCTCAAGGGAGCACCGCGCTGCCCTCGGGCCTGACCCGAGGGCCACAGCGTGAACCAAATAGCCATAAAGTGTGCTTGGATCGGGGCCCTCGGGTCAAGCCCGAGGGAAGCAGAGTGGCGGGATGGGGTCAGGCGGTAGCGATTGCCTTCACGGACTTTGCCATGCTCTCCACGGTGTCGCCGGTGACGATGGCGCCAAGGAGGGGGGCGGCGATGCCGATGTCCTTGAGGGCGCGGGCGTCGTCGGGGGTGAGCGCGAGCTGGCTCGGCACGATCACTGGGACGTCGACGGCGTCGACGATGGCCTTGTAGCGGGCGAGATCGTCGGCGGTCATGGCGGTGCGGTAGCGGTCGAAGGTCATGATCGAGGCTTCGACGATGCAGCCGGGAATGGCGGCGATGGATTTCACATCGTCCGGGGTGCTGGTCGCGGACAGCGCCGGCATGGGCCGGAGTTTTGACTGCAGCAGATGCGGCTGCAGATGGTCGATGTAGACGTTAAAACCCTGGAAGCCGAGGTCGTGGAGGGCGTCCATTTCCTCGGCGGTGGGGACGGTTTCCTGACCGGCCATGACCAGCAGCGGGCATCCGAGCTTTGCCAGTTCCTCAAAGAACGGGCGCTCTTCGGTAAAGGTGCCGAAGGTGCGGTCGGTGGCGCGGTGGTAGGCGTTGAGGTGGGTCTTGATCGCGGTCGCGCCGGCATCGAGGGCGGCCTTGGCGAGGTCGATATCGTGCCGCGCCAGCGAGACGATGACCGGGAAGCTGCCGTCGGTGAGGGAAGTGTAGAACGGGGTCGTCGCGTACATCAGTTGATCCGGTTGCCTTCTGCAGCGTCGAAGAGGTGGATGGCGGAAAGCTCGGGCGTGACCGAGATGGTTTCGCCGGGGCGGGCGGTGAGCCGCTCGCGGAAAATGCCGATAATGGTCTGGCCGGCGAGGGTCAGCGTGACCTGGGTTTCAGAACCCATGGGTTCGACCAGATTGACCACGGCCGGGATGCCATTGGGGTCGAGGGTCAGATGCTCGGGGCGGATGCCGTATTTGGCCGCGCCGGTGGCGGTGATGCCAGCGGGCAGGGGGAAGGTGACGCCATTGGCAACGAACCCGCTGGCTTCGATGGTGCCAGGGATGATGTTCATGCCCGGCGAGCCGATGAAGCCGGCGACGAAGAGATTTGCCGGGCGATCATAAAGATCGAGCGGGGCGCCGATTTGTTCCACCTTGCCGCCATGCATGACCACGATGCGGTCGGCCATGGTCATGGCTTCGATCTGGTCGTGGGTGACGTAGATGGTGGTGACCCCCAGCCGCTGGTGCAGGGCCTTGATCTCGCCGCGCATGACGACGCGGAGTTTGGCGTCGAGGTTGGAGAGCGGCTCGTCGAAGAGGAAGACCTGCGGGTTGCGCACGATGGCGCGGCCCATGGCCACGCGCTGGCGCTGACCGCCCGAGAGCTGGCGCGGATAGCGATCGAGCAGGTGCGAGAGGTCGAGGATGTCGGCCGCCCATTTGACGCGCTCGGCGATCTCGGCCTTGGAGGCACCGCGGTGCTCGAGCGAGAAGCCCATATTGGTGGCGACCGTCATATGCGGGTAGAGCGCATAATTCTGGAACACCATGGCGATGTCCCGGTCCTTGGGCTCGAGCTCGTTGACGACGCGGTCGCCGATCGAGATTTCGCCCGAGGAGATGGTTTCGAGACCGGCGATCATGCGCAGCAGAGTGGACTTGCCGCAGCCCGAGGGGCCGACGAGGACGATGAATTCGCCATCGGTGATGTCGACATTGATCCCATGCAGGATGGAGATGTCGCCATAGGCCTTGCGGACGTTATCGAGAGTTACTTTGGCCATGGGTCAGCCTTTCAGACCGGTATGGGCGAGCCCTTCGACGAACTGCTTCTGGGCCACGATGAAGACGATGAGCACCGGGATGGCGGTCATGGTCGCAGCGGCGAGCTGGATGTTCCACATGGCGCCACCATAGGCGTCGGTGAACTGGGTCAGCGCCTGGGGCAGGGTGAACATGTTGGTCGAGGAGATGAAGACGATGGGCTCGAGATAGAGGTTCCAGGAGTGGAGGAAGGTGAAGATCGCGACGGCCCCGAGCGCGGGCTTGGCCAGCGGCAGGGCGATGGTCCAGAAGATCTTGAACCGGCCCAGGCCATCGACGCGTGCGGCTTCTTCCAATTCGCCCGGGAGCGAGATGAAGAACTGACGCATGACGAAGGTAGCGAACACCGAGGGCGCACCGAAGATCGGCACGAGGATCAGCGGCCAGTGGGTGTTGATCATGCCCCAGCTCAAAAACATCTGGAACAGCGGCACGATGGTGACTTCGGACGGAATAAGCAGCCCCAGAAGCACGATCATGAAAATCGCGTTGGAGAAGGGGAATTTGATGCGTGCGAAAGCGTAACCGGCCATGGACGAGATGATCATCGTGCCCACGGTGACGATGGCGGCGATATAGGCCGAGTTCCAATATTGGCGCGCGAAGGGCTGGAGCTCGAACACCTTCTGATAGGTGGTCCAGTCAAACCGGCGTGGCCAGATATCGGGCGGGAAAGCGAAGATGTCGCTGATCGGCTTCACCGAGGAAGTGATCATCCACCAGGTGGGGAAGACGAAGGGCACGAGCAGCACGCAGAGCAGCCCGTAGAGCGCGACTTTCATGCGGGGGGAGAGATCAGTTTTCATAGAAGACGATCCGCTTGCGCATCTGCCACTGGATGAAAGTCAGCACCGCGACGATGAGGAAGAGCAGGATCGAGAGGGTCGATCCGTAGCCGAAGAAGTTGAACTGGAACGCCTGCTGGTAGAGGTAATAGACCAGAACCGTGGTGGAGACGCCCGGGCCGCCCTTGGTGAGAATGGCGATCTGCGCGAAGACCTGCAGCGAGCCGACGATGGTGATGATCGAAGTCAGCAGGATGGTCGGCGAGATCATCGGCAGGGTGATGCGGCGGAACTGCTTGAAGGCGGGGGCGCCATCGACGCGGGCGGCCTCATAAAGCTCCTTCGGCGCGCCCTGGAGGGCGGCGAGGAAGAGGATCATGTTCAGCCCGACATTCTTGAAGACCTGCACGACGACCACGGAAATCATGGCGGTGCCGGGCTGGCGAAGCCAGTTGGGGCCTTCGACGCCGATCATCGAGAGCAGGCCATTGATGCCGCCATTGACCTGCAGCAGGAAGCTCCAGACGATGGTCCAGGCGACGAGCGAGACGACGACGGGCGAGAAAAACAGGGTGCGAAAGACGACGATGCCCTTGAGCTTCTGATCCATCAGCACGGCGAGCAGCAGCGCGAGGCTCATATTGAGCACGACAAGGCCAGCCGAGAACACGGCCGACGCCCACAGAACCTGCGGCAGGTTCGGGTCGCGCAGCAGCAGCTGGTAATTGGCATCACCGACGAAAGTGAAAGTGTTGGCCAGCACGTTCCATTCGTGCAGCGAGTAGTAGAACACCAGCCCAAGCGGGATCAGCACGAAGATAATCGTACCGAGCAGCTGGGGGGCGATGAATATGTAGCCGGCCGCCGCATCGCGACGCGCGATGGTCCAGAACGGGCGCTTGGAGTTTGGCGAGGCCGAGGCACTCATGGGGTAGGTTCCTTCGCCGCTTCCCACAGTCTGATTGGTGGGCGCATTGCATTGATGTTCCCGACGGGGCCGGGGATAAACCGACGACCTTCTTGGGCACCGCCACCTTTGTGGTTGCGGCGAATGACCCTCGGGTCGAGCCCGAGGGCAGGGCGTGCGTGGGTGGCTCCGGAGTTTCCTCCGGAGCCGGCCGACGGTCAGCGCATCAGCAGCGGGCTGACGCTGGTGCAGACATTGTCCAGCACGGCAGCGACGTCGGCATCGGCGACCCAGAGGGCGTCGAGGCCAGCGCGGACGGTCTGCTGGATCTGGGCGTAGTTGGTGTGGCCGGCGACCACGTTGCCGGTGGAGATGCCGTTGATGACGACGTTCTCGATCTGCTCAGGGGTGAGCAGCGGATTGGTGGAGGCGAGCGTGACGGTGTTGAGCAGCGAGGCGCGGGCCGGCGGGAAGAAGCTGGCCAGCTTGGCGCTGTTCTCGGCATTGGTGAAGAAGGCGAGGAATTCGACGGCGGTGTCGACATTCTTGCCGCTCGAGAGCACGCCAACACCGGCCTGGCCGACCACTGAATAGGTGCCGACAGGACCAGCCGGAAGCGGAACGAGTTCCCAGTTGAATGGGTCTTCCTTGGGCAGGAGCGACGCGCGCGAGATCTGGGTGACGGTCATGGCGGCGTCGCCGGTGAAGAAGTCAACGTTCTCGCCCGGGCCCGGGAGCGAACCATCCTTGAAGACGGCATTGTGGAAGACGGTCATGGCTTCGACCATTTCCGGCGTGTTGAAGCCGCAGGTCTTGCCGTCGGCGCTCCAGGCGTCTGCACCCCAGGCGCGGAAGTAGGCGGTGAGGTTCTGCCAGTTCTGGTAGTTGAAGTCGCGGATGACGATGCCATCCTTGCCCGCGTCAGCGACGGCCTTGGCCGAAGCCAGGGCGTTTTCCCAGGTCCATTCGCCGGCGGCGATCAGCTCGGACGGGGTCTTGGCGCCGGCCGCGGTGATCAGATCGGTATTGGCGAACATCGCGAAGGGCGAGGTCGAGAACGGGTAGGCGAAGAGTTCGCCATCGCGACGCCAGAGGGCGGTTGCGCTCTCGGTGACGTCGGCGAGGTTATAGCCCTCGACGGCGTTGAAGCGCTCGGTCAGCGGGACGAGAGCGCCCGAGGACACGAAGTCGATGGCGCTGGTTTCGAAGATCCAGGCCAGATCAGGAGCGTTGCCGCCGGCGATCTGGGTGGTGAGCGTGGTGGTGTAATTGTCGAACGGCAGCGGTTCGAAGGTCACCGTGACGTTCGGGTGGGTCTTCTTGAATTCTTCGGCAATGCCGTTGAAGAGCGCCATGTGCGCTTCGTTGGCGCTCCAGGTGGTCATGCGCAGATTGACTGCGTCCTGGGCCCAGGCGACGCCGCCAAAAGCCAGCGGAAGCAGGATGCCGGCCAGCGCAGCGCTGGCCTTGAGGTTGGAAATATGGGTCATTCTTCTCTCCCTGTGGTTATGCGTAATCAATAGCCCCGGACGTCCGGCCAGCGGATCTCGATACCCGCCTGGTAGAGCTGTGCCTGGAAGTCCTGGAGTTTAGCGTCGTCGGCCTGAACCTGGTGCGGGGTGAGGCCATTGTTGAGGCAGTGTGCGGCGAGCATGCCGGCCACTTCACCCACGTTCCATTCGACGGGGTGCAGGCGGTAGCAGCCATTGGTGATGTGGGTGGTGCCCATGTTCTTGCCGCCGGCGAGCAGGTTCTTGACGCGGCGCGGCAGGAGCGAGCCGAGCGGGATCTCGAAGGGCGCGGATTCCACGTCGACATAATTGTCACCGCCGGTGGAGGGGTGCAGATCGATGCGGTACATGCCGATGCCGACGCTGTCGCGGTAGGATTTGGACAGATTGTTGCCGTGCACGAGCATGGAGACGTCCTGCTCGACGATGCGGGTGACCGGCAGGATGCGGCGGCTCTCGCGGATATAGGGCGCCATGGCGAGGCCATGCTCGGTGCCGGTGATATCACCGCGCAGGCGCAGGCCCGGAAAACCCTGGCCGCCATCGGTGCGGGGGGCTTCGGTCTGCAGCCAGTAGAAGACCGAGTAGGAGAGATCGGCGGCAGCCTTGAGGTGGCGAGCCTTTTCCTCTTCGGATTTGTCGATGATGTTGCCATCGAGATAGTCGATCATCGGCCAGTTCACGAGGCAGATGTCGGAATTATAGGCGCCGGGCACGAAGTTGCGGCGCGCGGCGATGCGGCGGAAGGTCCAGAGATTGCCGTCGCCGGGATTGCGGCGCTGATCGGCATCGACCAGGAGCGGATTGTCATCCGGGTTCGGGGTAAAGGTGCGGGTGGTGCTTTCGAGCGTGCGCGGATGGGGCGCGGTGAAGCCAAGCATCGGGCCACCCCAGAAATGGGGCTCGTAGCTGCGCCAGTAGTCGTAGTTGTCCGGCTTGTCGATGACATGGTTGCCATCGAGGTGGTCCATGGCGAAGCAGACCGAAACCGCCTGAACATTGTCGGGCTGGGCTTCGGCGGGAGCGCTGGGCTCGCCGGTGTCGGCCTGGGATTCAAAGCCGGATGCGTATTCCGTGCCCGTCATCGGCAGCAGGTCGCCGAGCTCGGTGGCATCGACGAAGTAAGGGGCCGAGCAGGTGATGGTCCGGCCGCTGTCGCGATGGCGCAGGGTGACGGATTTGACTTCATCGCCAACGACATCCGCCGAAATCGGCAGATAGGGCTTGAGGATGGTCAGCTTGCCGCCGCCTATATAGGGGGCGAGCATGGCTTCCATGACGGCAAGGCCGACGCGGGGCTCGACGCAGAGGCGGCTGACGAAGCCGGCGCCGGGATTGAGATCGCCCCAGGCGCGGCTGGCTTCGGTCAGCGGGTAATGATCGCGATAGTACTGGCGGATGCCGGTGCGGAGCTGGCGATAGGAGCGGGTGATGCCGAACTGCTCGACCCAGGAATGCTCATCGGGGGGCACGGCCTGGCTGGTCAGCTGGCCGCCGATCCAGTCATATTCCTCGGTCATGATGACGGAACGGCCCGCGCGAAGCGCGCCAAGGGCCGCTGCAACGCCGCCCAATCCGCCGCCCACAATGAGAATGTCTGCGTGAAGCTCTTTAGTCATTTGATCCGTTCGGTTTTGCTTGAGAGGAGTGCGAAGGCGGCATCTCCGGGCAGGGGCCCAGTGTGTCGCCTTCACGAAGGTCACAGGTGAGCAGGATCTGCTCGAGGGGGGCGGCCTGTTCGACGCGGCGCACCAGCATTTCGGTGGCGCCGCTGCCCATGGCTTCCCGGGGAATGGCGAATGAGGTGAATTTCCGGCCAGGTTCCTCGGCGCGGATGTGGTTGCCCAGCACCACGATGGAGAGATCGCCGGGCACGGTGAGGCCGCGCTCGGTGGCGACGGCCTCGAGGCCATTGGCGTCGACGAGTTCGGTGCAGAAGACGCAGGTGACGCCCGCCGCGAGGAGGCCGTCGAGCAGGAATGTGGGATCAACGCCGACCGCATGGTGGGTAAAGGCGAGATCGGCGCCTTCGAGGCTGGCCGTAAAACCTGTCCAGCGGTCGGCGCTCGATTCAGCGCCATCCTTGAAGCCGACAAATCCGAGCTTCCGGTGACCGAGGCCGCGGGCGCGGTTGACGAGGGCGGCAGTGGCCGTGGCGTAGTCGCCGCCGACATAGGGGACGGGGCCGCCGGCGTCATCGCGTCGACCCACGGCCACGAAGGGAAAATCGCCGGCAACGAGGCGCGCGAGTTCCTTGGTGTCGAACTGACGGCCGAGGATGATGCAGCCATCGGCGAGGCGGAGGCGCACGTCATTGCCGAAAATCTTGCGCTTGGCTCCGGCACCCGCACCGGTCAGCAGCAGGAGGTCATAGCCGAGCTTTTGGGCGGCTTCCTCGATGCCGAGAAGGAAGGGCAGGAAGAAGTCGGCCTGATCGGATGGGAAGGCGGGTTCGTAGGTGAACACGCCCAGAATGCGATTGTGGCCGTTGACCATGCGACGGGCGATGGGGTCGGCGACGTATCCGGTGTCGCGAATGACTTTCAGGACGCGCTCGCGGGTGTCGTCGGGAATGCGATTGGCGTTTTCGGGCGAACCGTTGAGCACAAGCGATACCGTGGCCTGGCTTACACCGGCCAGGCGGGCAATATCCTTTTGTGTCAAGCGTTTGGGCGTCGCCAAGTGCGTGGTTCCAATCTGCTAATGCGTATTAGCGTTCATACGTATTAGCAGGATGGGAAAATTGAATCAAGACGAGTCGCATGCGTGGGCTGGAGGGGTGGAAAACTGGGCAAGGGGCCCAGGCGCCGGGCGCGTGCGGCGCTGAGCGAGCGATTGCGGGGGCGTCTCCGGGCGGAGCGTAACGGGCGGAATGGAGCATCCGCCCGTTACGAAAATGGGGCTGCCACCGGCTGCCCCTGGACCCAGGAAGGGGTCAGCGCAGGGTCAATCCCTGGGCGTCGAAGATGTGGGCCTGTTCAGGGTCGATGTCGAAGCGCACAAATGTTCCGGGGGCGTATGAGGACGCGCCGGGCAATTCCACGGTGATCATGAGATCGGTGCCTTCGGGCTGCAGATGGGCAAGGCTCGAGCCGCCAAGCTGTTCGACGAGAATGATTTTCGCTGCGGCCCTGCCGTTTTCGGTGATGCGGATGGCGTTTGGCCGGACGCCGATCTCCACAGCATTGGGGGCGTTGCGGTCGAGGATGGCGACGCCGGTCGCAGCGAGCCTGAGCGTGCCTTCCTCGCTGGTGACCGGGATGAAATTCATCTTGGGCTGCCCGAGAAAGCCGGCAACGAAGCGGTTGGCCGGGTTCTGATAGAGGTCCATCGGCGAGCCGACCTGCTCGATGCGGCCATCCCGGAGGATGACGATGCGGTCGGCAAGGGTCATGGCTTCGACCTGGTCGTGGGTGACATAGACCATGGTTGTCTGCAGCTCGGTGTGGAGCCGCGCGATCTCGACGCGCATCTGGGCGCGCAAATCGGCGTCGAGGTTGGACAGGGGCTCATCGAAGAGGAAGACGTCGGGCGAGCGGGTGATGGCGCGGCCAATGGCAACGCGCTGGCGCTGGCCGCCGGAGAGCTGCCTGGGCTTGCGGTCGAGCAGGTGCTCGAGCTGCAGGATACCAGCGGCGCGGGCGACCTTTGCCTCCGCCTCCGCCTTTGGAACGCCCATCATCTTGAGGGCAAAGCCCATGTTCTCGGCCACGCTCATATGCGGATAGAGCGCGTAGGACTGGAACACCATGGCGATGCCGCGATCGGCGGCAGGGACATTGTTCATCGGCTTGCCGCCAATGCGCAAAGTGCCGTGGGAGATTTCCTCAAGGCCCGCGATCATCCGCAGGAGGGTGGATTTTCCGCAGCCAGAGGGGCCGACGAAAACCAGGAGTTCCTTGTCGGCCACGGACAGGGTGACGCCATGGACAACGCTGATCTTGCCGAAGCTCTTGCTGATATTTTCCAGCTCGATTGAAGCCATGGTTCAGTTCTTCGCCTTGACGGCCCACATTTCGATCTCCACCAGGAATCCGGGGAGCAGCACGGCCTGGATGGCGGTGCGCACCGGTAGCGGGGCGGGCATGATTTGCTCGTAGACCGCGTTGCAGCGCGTCCATTCATCGAGATTGATCAGGTAGATATTGACCTTGAAGACATCGGCCAGCGAGCAGCCGGCCGAGGCCAGCTGGGTGGCGCAATTGGCAAGCGTTGCATGGGTTTGCTCCTCGATGGTGGTGCCGATGACCTGGCCATCGAGGTCCACGGCCACCTGGCCCGAAAGGACCACGAGGTGGCGGGCATCGACTTCAAGCACGGGTGAATAGGGGCCAGCGGTAACGTGCTGGCGCGCGTCTTTCGGACGGGTCTTGAGGGGGTGGTATTCGGGTGTGTCAGTCATCGTTACCCCTTGACGGAGCCGGATAGCAGGCCTTCGACGACGAAGCGCCAGACCAGGATTACGAGGGCCAGCGTTGGGACGATGGCGATGAAGATGGCGGTGTTGAGCAGGCTCCAGCTGACGTCGGTATTGCGGGCGAGGGCCGCCATGACCACGGAGACCGGGCGGGTCTGGCTGCTGCCGGAGAGGATCTGGGCGAACATGAATTCGGAATAGCTGATCATGAATGCGAATAGCCCTGTAGCGCCAATGGACGGCAGGGCGAGAGGAACTGCCACGCGCCAGAAGGTCTGGAATCGATTGCAGTGGTCGAGCATTGCGGCCTCGAAGATTTCGCCGGGGATCTTGCGGAAAAAGACCGAGAGGATCAGCACGGTGAAGGGCAGGGCCTTGGCCGTGTGGACAAGAATGATGCCGAGGGGCGAGCCCACCAGATTCATGGACTGGAGAAGAATGTAGATCGGCGTGATCAACGCCACGGCCGGGACCAACGGCGAGAGGATGAGATACATGAAGCTGATCTTCTTGCCCGGAAAGACGTAGCGGGCGAAGACGAAGGCGGCCGGTGCGCCCAGGATGATGTTGAGCACCATAGCGGCGAGGGCGTTGATCGAGGAATTGACGAGGGCACGGGGCACCTGTCGCGCTGCATCGGAGATCATCGCCCGGTTGGCGCCCTCGGCATTGTAGGAATCCGGTAATTGCCCCGTGAAGACATAGCGATAGGTCTCAAAGCTCGGGCCTTCGGTGAGAAGGTTCATATTCGGGCTGAGCAAGACCCGATCGGGCACAACGCTGCCATAGAGCGACAAGAGGACCGGCCCGCCGCTGAACAACAGGATCAGCAAGGCGAAGATGAAGGTGGCGATGGGGTGAAGTCGTCCGGTCATCTCAATCTCCCGCGAACAGGTCGGAGGGGAGGGCCTTGGTGATGGCGACGATCAGCAGGGCGCTGATGACCACCACGATGAAGGCCACGGCGGAACCCGCGCCGAAATCGTACATGGAGAAACTCTCGCGCCAGATCTGGAAGCTGAGCATGGTGGTCGCGGTGCCCGGCCCGCCACCGGTCATGGCATAGACGACGTCGTAGCTCGTGAAGGCGGTGAGCGCGTTATAGACCAGCAGCACCACCAGCATCGACTTGATCTCGGGGAAGACCACGTAGCGGAAGCGCTTGAACGGATTGCGGCAATCGATGGCGGCGGCCTCGAGCGTTTCGCGATTGATGGTCGACAGGGTGGCCATCATCAAGACGACGACGAAGGGGATCTGCGTCCACACATGGGCGACGATGACAGCGCCCAACGCCGTCTGCGGGCTGGTCAGCCAGCCGATGGGCGAATTGATCAGCCCAAGTTCGAGCATGAGGCCATTGAGGAAGCCGAAGCTGGGGTGAAAGACCCAGACCCACAACACGGCGGAAATGGCGCCGGGCAAAACCCAGGGCAGCAGGACCACGGAGCGGACCACCTGCGAGCCAAGGAATTTTCGCTGCAGGAAGAGGGCGATCAGGGTGCCCAAAAGTACGGCGAGCGGCGCCGAGACGATGGTAAAGACCAGAGAATTGCGCAGGGCGACGCCGAAATAGTCTCCATACAGCACGCGTTGGTAATTCCGCAGGCCGACGAAGGGCTCACCGGGAAAGAGCAGCATGACCTCGTGCAGGGAGGTCCAGAGGGTGTGCCCGATGGGGTAGACGGTCAGAAGAATGACCGGAAGCAAGGCCGGCAGCAGCCACAAGCCCGGATAACGATGAATGGTCCACATGCTCAGTGCCTGCATTGGGTGAGCAGCCGAAGCTGCTCACCTGTCGTGTTGACGGATATCAGCGGTTGGCGAACTGTTCCTTGAGTTCGCTCCAGCGCTGGGCACCCGAGTTCATGACGTCGGCGACAGGCGTTTCGCCGATCATTGCCTGGGCAAGAAGCGGGCGGAAATAGGCCGACCACATCGAGGAGAATTCAGTGTAGGTGCCGGCCTTTGCGCGCCCGGCCTGGGCGCCCAGATCAGCCATATCGGCCCATTTGCCCCATGCAGCGATAACGTCTTCGTCTTCAAAGAGGGGGAGTTGACCGAAGCCGAGGCCCTTTTCAACGGCCCAGCGCTCGGCGATCGTATATGGCTTGCCGGCCATGAAGTTCACGAACTTCCAGGCGGCCTCGGCTCGGGCCGGATCGGCGGCAGCCTGGGCAGTGACGACATAGGATTTTGCAAAACCAAGCGTGGCGTGGGTTTCGCCGGGCATTGGCGCCATGGCGAACTGGCCGGCCAGCGGCTGGGAGCCCACATCGTTCAGCGCTGCAAGGACATAGGTGTAGACGATGGTGAAGGCGTGGTTGCCCGTGTTCATCGCCGTGATGATGGTCGATTCATGCGGGTCCGGCTGGACAAGGCCCTTGGACCAGGCGTCGGCAATCCATTCGAGCTGCTGGTAGGCGCCGTTGGACGGGTCGTTGAACAGCGGATTGAGATCGGCATCGAACATTTCGGCGCCGCGCGAATAGGCCTGAGCGACGAAGGCGTCGTAGAAATTGGGCAGTTCCTGATCATATTCATAGATAATCGGCTTATCCATGCCCGCGGCCTTGAGCTTTTCGGCGGCGGCAGTCACCTCTTCCCAGGAAGTCGGCACCTCGATGCCGTTATCGTCGAGAATCTTCTTGTTGTAGAGGAAGCTGATCGTGTCCGAATAGTAGGGCAGGCCGTAGACCTTGCCGTCATAGGTGACGTCGGTCAGGGCGTAGGGGGCGATATCCTTGCTCAGTTCTTCCACGGCGCCGGCAGGTGCGACGCTGTCCAATGGCGCGATGAAACCCGCTGCACCCCAAGCTGGCAACCAATCCTGACCACCATAGACAACGTCAGTCTGGGTGTTGCCGCGAATTCGCAGGATCAGGCTGTCATTGTAGTCGGGCCAGGCATAGTCGGTGACGTTGACCTTTATGCCCGGATTTTCGGCCTCGAACTTGGCAATATTGTCCAGGACGGTCTCGAGCGAATAATTCCATACGACGAATTCGAGCGTGACATCCTGCGCAAGCGCAGGCTGTGCCATGAGGCCGGCGACCGCCGACGTGGCAAGGAGTTTCCACATGTTCATTTGATTCATCCTCTCCTTAGCCCGGTCTCCCGCGGGCTATGTTCCCTCGCAGCGGTGTCGATAGTCGTTGACACCGGGGCTGCTGGTTGGACTATATGAACCACTCGTGATCAATTGCAACCAATTATTCGAATAGGCCCGTGATGACCGACAACGCCAGAACGAACTTTATCGGCGGACAGTGGGTAGGCGACCCTGACGGCGACGTCAGGATGCAGCGCTCGCCCATTGATGGCAGCGAAATCGGACCGGTGACCTGGAGTTCTCGGGGCGCGGCGCAGCGGGCGATAGACGCTGCGCAGATCGCGCAGGCGCGCTGGCGCAAGGTTTCGACGTGGGATCGGGCGCGGGCCATGCAGCGCATCGGCGCGGCCATTGCTGCAAACCGCGAGGATTTGGCCCGGCTGTTGACGCTTGAGCAGGGGAAGCCTTTTGCCGAGGCCTATTTCGAGGTCGGCAAGTCGGTCGACGGGTTCAATCTGGCGGCTGATCTGGTCAAATATCTCGAGGGCAGCACGATCCCGACCGAGGATCCGACCAAGCGGGTGATGACGTTTTACCAGCCGCGCGGCGTCTACGCCGTGGTGACCCCGTGGAATTTTCCGGTCAACATTCCGGTCGAATATATCGCGCCGGGATTGGCCGCGGGAAACACCATTGTCTGGACCCCCGCGCCCAGTACGGCGCTGATTGCGGCGGCGCTGGTGAGGGTGATCTCCGAGGCGGATATTCCCCCGGGCATACTCAATCTGGTGACCGGGGCCGGGGCGGTGGTCGGGGACGAAATCGTCTCAAATGCGGGCACGAATGGCGTCGGGTTTACCGGCAGCGCGGCGACCGGGAAGGTGATCGCGCAGAGGGCCGCGGGCAAGCCGCAATTGATGGAACTGGGCGGCAATGGTCCGGTGGTGATCCTGCCGGACGCCGATCTCGAACGGGCTGTCACCGCCACGGCTTCGGGATGTTTTGCCAATGCGGGGCAGGTGTGTTCGTCGTCCGAGCGCATCCTCGTGCATCGCGCCGTCTATGATGAATTTGCGGCGCGGATGGCTGAGAAGGCTCGCGCCGTGGTGCTCGGCGACCCCCGCAAGGACGGTACGACGATGGGGCCGCTCAACAATGCATCGGTGGCGGAAAAGGTCGGCCAGCACGTCAATGATGCGCTGGAACGGGGGGCAAAGGCGATCACGGGCGGCAAGCGGCCGGACAACGCGCTCAGCCCGCTCTATTTCGAGCCAACCATTCTGACCGGTGTGAGCCGTGAGGCGATCATCAACACCGAAGAAACCTTTGGACCGGTGGCGCCGCTCCTGGTGTTCGACACGGACGAGGAGGCGTTCGATATGGCGCGGGACAATCGCTATGGCCTTGTGTCGTCAGTCTTCACCCAAGATATCGACCGCGCCTTCCGCTATGTCGAAGAGATGCCGACGGGCATCGTCAACATCAACGACACATCCAATTATTGGGAATTGCACATTCCCTTTGGCGGGCTCAGTGGCAAGGATAGCGGCATGGGCCGCGTCGGCGGCAAGCATGCGCTGATGGCCATGTGCGATCTCAAGACTGCAACATTTACGGTGCGCTGATGCGTTGGGAAGAAATGACGTCGCCGGAAATCGGCGCGCTCGATCGGGAGCGCACGGTGGTCGTGCTCCCCATTGGCTCAATCGAGCAACATGGAAATCACATGCCGCTGGGCACGGACAGCATTCTGGCCCATGCGGTGAGCCTCAAGGCGGCCGAACTGGCGGGCGAAGTGGCCGTATTGCCGGGACCGTGGTTCGGCTTTTCGGCGCACCATATGCGGTTCCCCGGCTCGATCAGCCTGCGCGCGGAGACGCTGATGGCGGTGGCTGATGACGTTGTGGCGTCATTGGTAACGCATGGGTTCTGCAAGATCCTGATCGTCAACGGCCATGGCGGCAATGGCGGGGTGATCGACGTGCTGGCCTCCACGCTTGGCCACAAGCACTATGGCAAGGCGCGGATCGCGACACTGACCTATTTCGCGCTGGCGCGGGATTCCATTGCGGCGGGCCGGCAGTCGGCGCCAGGCGGCATGGGGCATGCGTGCGAATATGAAACATCGCTGATCCAGCATCTGCGGCCGGAGCTGGTCAAGATCGAGCGGGCGGAAACCCATTATCCCGACCCGGGATCGGACTATCTCACCACCGACCTCATCGGGAGCCAGTCGGTGCGGGTCTATCACGATTTCGGAGATCTCTCGCCAACCGGAACGCTGGGGGATCCATCTCTTGCCAGCGCCGAGGCGGGAGAGCGCTTTTTCAACGCCGCAGCCGAGGCCCTGGCGGCGTTTATCGGCGATTTTCGAGGCTGGACACTTCCAGGACGTAAACAATGAAGACCCTCAAGATCGGGGTGATCGGCCTCGGCTTTTTTGGCGGACGCCATGCGCGCATCTATGCCGACCATCCTGCGGCGGAGTTGATCGGCGTTTGCGACGCAGATTTTTCGCGGGCGGAAGAGATTGGCGCGGCGCTGGGGGCGGAGGCCTTCGCGTCGGTCGAGGATCTTCTGGCCATGCCGGAGCTCCAGGCTGTCAGCATCTGCCTGCCGGACCGTCTGCATGAGGAGGTTGCGATCGCCTGCGCGCGCGCCGGCAAGACCATCCTCCTGGAAAAGCCGCTGGCGCATAATGGCGAGGCAGCACGCCGGATCGTCGAGGCCGTGGAAGCGGCCAATGTGCGCCTGATGATCGGGCACATCCTGCGGCACGACCCGCGCTATGTGCAGGTTTATGAGGCCGCGGCGCCGGAGCTCTTGGGCAATCCGATCCATCTGCGCGCCAAACGCAACGGCATCCGCTCGACGGCCAGGCGCCTGGGGTCGTCCTCGTCTATACTTTTCTACATGGGCGTTCACGATGTGGATGCGATGCAATGGGTGGCGCGGTCGCGCATCTCCAGCGTCTATGCCCGCAAGGTGGAAATGCTGGGGACCGGCAATGAGGACGCGCTTTATGCCGTGCTGAATTTCGAGAATGGGGCCATCGGCAATCTCGATTATTCCTGGGCGTGGCCGGATGGAATGATGAACGGGTTCCGTTCCGCCTTCGAGATTGTCGGCACCAAGACCGCCGCGGCGATGGATGTGACCGACCAGGGTCTCTATTTTGTGAACGATGGTGGGACGGTCGGTGGCGACACCCATCTCTGGCCGGAAATCAATGGACGGATCGCCGGTGCATTGGCGGATGAGCTGAACCATTTCGTCCAGGCGACGCTGGCCGGGCGGGACTATGTACAGCATTATCGCGAGGCACTGGACGCAATCCCGGTGCTCGACGCGCTGGCGCTCTCGGCACAGACGGGCAAGGTCGTGGAAGTGAACCGTTAATTTCGCATTCGGCACGAATGGTTGACAATGGGGGACTGATTCTGCTCATTGCAGACCGCTTCGAGGATCCTCAGATGACCACCAATGGCGCGGCGACCCCGCTCGTTTCTATATCGACCAATGAGCGCGCCACGCCATCGCTGGTTTACCGCGCCCTCCTGCGCTCGCTGCGAGAGGGCATGATGGTCCCCGGGGCCAAGCTGCCCAATGAGCGGGATCTGGCACAGCAACTCAATACCAGCCGTACGGCGGTTCGGTCCGCGCTGGCCATCATGGAGCGTGAGGGCCTGGTGCATCGCCGCGTGGGGGCGGGCACGTTCCTCGCCGATGATGCGCTTTCGGTTTTCGAGCGCATGGACCAGACCAGCGCTGCCTCCCATGACGACGTGCCGTCCTTCGGCGAAATCGTCGAGGGGCGGCTGTTGTTCGAGCCGGCGATGATGCTCCTCGTGGTCAATCGCGTACAGGATCGGGATATCGCCGAGATGCGCGGAATCCTGGACGATATTCTTGGATCGCCGACCTGGGAGGATTTCAAGGAAAGCATCTATGCGCTGCATCGGGCCATCTTCGCGACGACGCGGAACAAGTTCCTGGTGCAGATCATGAACTCGATCCTCGATGACCGCCGCGCCGTTCTGTTCGACGGGCATGATACGGACAAGCCCGCGCCGGACCTGGTCAAGCGGCAGACCCACAAGGACCTTTCGGCCATCGTCGATGCCATTGCCGAGCGCAACGGCAAGCGGGCGGAGGAACTGGTCAACGACCATCTGATGCGCACGCTCGCCACCATCAATATCTGGCAATAGGGCGCCCGATGGCCTGCATCTGGCTGCCGGTTAATACCGACGGCGGGGAGGCCCGGCCAAGTTCATCGAATTGTCGTATCGACGTCACCGCACTGTCATTGGCGGTTTGTAGGTCGCTCCCAGCTAACCAAATGGGGGCTTCCAATGCCTGCTTCTCTCTCTTCCAATCGCCTCATTCTTGGACTGGTCAGTGCATTGGCACTCGGCTCCGTATCGCTTCCCGTGCTCGCCCAGGAGCGGCCTGATCTCGTCGTTGGCGTGGCGGACCTGCCGCCGACCCTCGAGCCGGGCAAGGAGCTGTCCAATGTCGGTACGCGCGTCAATTATTCGATCTTCGACACGCTGATCCGTCGCGATTTCCTCTCCGCCGAAGGTGGTGGTGGCTCCGAGCTGGTGCCGGGCCTTGCGACATCGTGGACGCGCATCGACGATCTCACGCTCGAGATCAAGCTGCGCGAAGGCGTCAAATTCCACAATGGTTCGCCGCTCACTGCCGAAGACGTTGCCTTCACTTTCTCGCCTGAGCGCCTGAGCGGCGAAAATGCGCTGCTGCCCGAAGGCCCGGCCTATTTTTCCGTGCTGAGCGAAGTGAAGGTGATCGATCCGACCACGCTGCACTTCATCACCAAGGCGCCCGATCCGTTGCTCGAGCAGCGCCTCGCCTCCTGGGCATCGTGGGTGGTGAACAAGGAAGATTGGCTGGCCAAGGCCGAACAGGATGGCGGTCTGCCCATGTTCCCGGTCGGCACCGGCCCCTACATGCTCGAGGAATACAAGGCGGACGAAAAGATCGTGCTATCAGCCAATGATGGCTATTTCGGCGGCGTACCCAACGCTGCGACGGTGACGTTCCGCGAAGTGCCGGAGCCTTCGACCCGTGTCGCTGGTCTCGTGTCGGGCGAGTTCGACATCATCACCAATGTGTCGCCGGACCAGATCGAGCAGATCAATTCCTATGACGATATCGAGGCCCGCTCGGTGGTGCTCGCGAACTCCCACGTGCTGGTCTACAGCGTTACAGATCCGGTGATGGATGATGCCCGCATCCGCCAGGCCCTGAACCTGGCGATCGATCGCGACCTGCTCAATGAAGCGCTCTGGGGTGGCAAGGCCGTGGTGCCGAATGGCCACCAATATCCGGAATATGGCGACATGTACACCCCCGACTTCGTCGGCGTTGAGTACAACCCAGAACGCGCTCGCGAGCTGCTCAAGGAAGCCGGCTATAATGGCGAGCTGATCAAATACACGACCCAGCCGAACTACTATCTCAACGCCCTGCCGGCCGCGCAGGTGATCGTCGAGATGTGGAAGGAAGTCGGCGTCAATGTCGAGCTCAACGTCGTCGAGAGCCTGACCGGCGTTGACGTCGGGGCGCTGCAGGTGCGTACCTGGTCGAACTCGACCCGTTACCCTGACCCGGTCGGCGGCGTCTGGAACACCTGGGGCCCGCATTCTGGCCCACAGAAGACCAACAAGACCTGGATCGGCACGGAGGGCGTTGCGCGCTTCAACGAGCTGGGCGCCGTGCTGGAAAGCACCGTGGATCTGGCGACGCGCCAGGAAGCTGCCTGGGAGATGATCGACATCTGGAAAGCCGATGCCCCCGGTACCGTGCTCTACCAGCCGCTCGAGACCTATGGCGTGGCCAAGGACGTGAACTGGAACCCCTACACGTTCTACTACATGGATTTGCGTCCCTATAATCTCAGCTTTGAAGGCAAGTGATGACGGGGCTGGCACATCTTGGAGGAGTGGGCGCACCTGCGCCTGCCCCTTTCGCCGAGGCTGGGCGCAAGCTGGCCGAGCCGGTTCTCGATATCCGCGATCTCGTGGTGCGCGCCGGGTCGGCCAATCTGGTGGATGGTGTCAGCCTCGCCGTTCGCCCCGGCGAGACGCTCTGTCTCGTTGGGGAGAGTGGGTGCGGCAAGAGCCTCACCTGCATGTCGGCGCTCGGGCTTCTCGATGACGGCCTCGTCTCCAGCGGCTCTGTGCGTCTTTTCGGTGAAGAGACTATCGGCGCGCCGGAGCGGGCGCTGAACCGTCTGCGTGGCCGTGATGTCACGATGATCTTCCAGAACCCGATGACGGCGTTGAACCCGATCCGTCGGGTTGGACAGCAGATTGTCGAAGCGATCCTGCAGCACACAGATCTGCGCGGCCGTAAGGCCGAGGCGCGCATGGAGGAGCTGCTCGATCAGGTCGGCATTCCCAATGTGCCGCGCCACAAGAACTACTATCCGCACCAGCTGTCGGGCGGCATGTGCCAACGCGTGATGATCGCCATGGCGCTGGCCTGCAAGCCAAAACTGCTTATTGCCGACGAGCCGACCACGGCGTTGGATGTGACCATTCAGGCGCAGATCCTGCGGCTGATCCGCGATCTGCAGACCGAGCTCGATCTGGCGGTGGTGTTTGTGACCCACGATCTCGGTGTCGTGGCGGAAATCGCCGACGACGTGGCGGTGATGTATTCCGGCAAGGTGGTTGAAACCGGCAGCGTGGATGCGCTGTTTGATCATCCGTCCCATCCCTATACGCGCGCGCTGATGAACAGCCGGATCGGCTTTGGCCGCGTGCCCGGGACGCCGCTGCAGGCGATCGCCGGAACCGTGCCGTCGCCATCGGCGCGTCCCCAGGGCTGTGCCTTCTCGCCGCGTTGCGCGCTGGCGAGTGCACGCTGCACGACCACGCCGGTGATGGTCGAAGGGCAGGGCACGATGGTGGCCTGCCACCACATCGGTGCGGGGTTTTCCCAATGAGCGGCGTCAAGGCGCTCAACCTCGTCCAGAGCTATCCGGTCGGCCGAAAGCTCTTCGGCAAGCCGGAAGTGTTCCGGGCGGTCGACACGGTGACGCTCGATATCGCCGAGGGGGAGACCCTGGGCATTGTCGGCGAGAGCGGCAGCGGCAAATCCACCCTCGGGCGGATGATCGCCGGCATCGAAACCCCGACCAGCGGGCAGGTGTCGTTCTGGGGGCAGAACTACGCGCCGGTGGGCACCAAGGAATGGCGGGCGCAGCGGCGCTGGGTTCAGGTGGTCTTCCAGAGTCCGGCTTCGGTGGTCGACCCGCGCTGGAGTGTTCATGCTCAGGTGCGGGAGGCGCTGACAGCGCATGAGACGCTGGCGGCGTCCGAGGCCGATGACCGGGCGCAGGACATGCTCGATATGGTCGGCCTGGGGCCAATGAGCCATCGCCTGCCGCACCAATTGTCGGGTGGGCAATTGCAGCGTGCGGTGATCGCCCGGGCGCTGGTGCTGAAGCCTCGGCTGGTGGTGTGCGACGAGGCGGTGAGTGCACTCGACGTGTCGGTGCAGGCCCAGATCATCAACCTCTTGCTAGAGCTGCGCGAACGGCTCAACCTCTCGATGATGTTCATTTCCCACGACCTTTCAGTGGTGCGCCATATCAGCCATCGGGTGGGGGTGATGCATCGGGGGCAATTGCTGGAAATCGGGGAGTCCACGGCGCTCTTTGAAGCCCCCAAGCACGACTATTCCCGCCGTCTGCTGGCGGCCATTCCGGCCGATACGCCGCGCCAGCGCCGACAACGCGACTTGCAGACTTTTGCGGCGCTCTGAGCGCCATCAGTTTCCGAACGGATCGGACAGAACATGAAGATCATCGCACATCGCGGCGACAGCGCCGCCTTCCCCGAAAACACGCCAGCCAGCTGGGATTCGGCTTTCGAAAAGGGGGCCTTCGCCATCGAGGCGGATATTCGCTATTCAGCCGATGGCGTGGGCATCTGCTCCCACGATCCAACGCTCCAGCGCCTGTTCGGCCTGACGGATCGCGCCGATGCGCTGAGCTTTGGCGAACTGTCGGCGCTGAGCACGGATTTTGGTGATTGCGTCAGCACCTTTGCCGAAGTGCTGGCCTATGCCGCCAGTGGCAAGCCCGTGCTGCTGGACCTCAAGGATGAGAGCCCCGAGGGGCTTGTGCGTCTCTGGGCGGATATCGAGGGCGCTGTGCCAGCGGCCTTGCGGCACCTGGTGATCGCCGGTTGCCACACGATGGACGCCACGGAATTTTTCGCGGCCAAAGGCAGCGTGACTATTCTCGGTTTCATTCCGAACCCCGATCTCGCCCTGGAATTTCACCGGGCAGGGGCCAGTCTCATCCGCCTCTGGGAAAGCGATGTGACCCATGAGCGCGTGGCGGCGCTGAAGGCGGCGGGGGCGGAGGTGTGGGTGACAACCGGCCACCACACGACCGGCCGCAAGGTCGGCGATGCGGATGCGCCGAGCCTCACGGCGCTGGCCGAAATGGGTGTCGATGGCGTGCTGATCAACGATGTTGCCCTGACCAAATCCATCCTGGAGGCGCTCCAATGAGCCGCGGTTCCACGCTTATCATCACCTTTGACGGGTTGCGCCGCGATCGCGCCACGCCGGAGCTGATGCCGAACCTCGCCGCCTTCATGGCCGAGGGCAGCAATTTCCTCAACTCCCGGTCCATCTTTCCGAGCGAGACGCGCGTGGCCGTAACCTCAACCATGACCGGCTGTCCGCCGGCCGATCATGGCGTTGTGGCCAATCAGTTCATCCATCCGGTTCGGCCCGGCGAACTGTTCAAGACCGCCGAATGGGAGCATCTCGAAGCGGCTGCGCTAGCGGGGCAGCTGCTCGATCGCAAGACGCTCGGCCAGCGCATGGCGGAAGCCGGGCGCACCATGGCTGTACTCAGCACCGCCACCAAGGGCGCGTCGCGCATGATGAATTCGAGCGCGCATGATCTTGGCCAGCCTGTGTTCTCCATGCATGGCCTACCGGTGTCGAACGCCGAACTGCATGACAAGGTGGTCGCGCGTCTCGGCGACATTCCCGAGGCGTCTGCGCCCAATTTTGACCGCATGACCTACTCGACCAACGTGCTGATGGAGGTCATCTATCCCGACTATAATCCAGATCTCTGCGTGTTCTGGATGAATGATCCGGATATGAGCTCGCACCTTTTCGGGGTCACGGCGGCGGAAACCGAGGCGGCGCAGAAACATTGCGACGATAATTTCGGGCGGATACTGGCCTGGTGGCGCGCGGGGAATGGGCCGGAAAACATCATCGTGATGTCCGACCACGGGCAGATCACCGGCCAGCGTCAGCTTGCGACGCTCGACATCATCCCGGCCGAGTTTGGCCAGGCGTCGATCGGCTCCTTCAGCGGCATCTATCTCAACGACAAATGCGACGCGGAAAAGGCGCGGGTGGTTGCCTGGTTGGTCGAGCAGGATTTCTGCGGTTTGGTCTTCGCGACGGCGGAAGATGGCTCGGCCATCGAGGGCGCGTTGCCGTGGGCAGCGGTTCGCAATGGTCATTCGCGCAACGCCGATGTTGGCTTTACGTTGCGGGCCACCAATTCGTCCGAGAGTTATGGCCCCAATGAGGATGGCTGCATTTTTGCCGCCTGGATCAAGCCGGGTGGGGGCATGCATGGCGGCCTCAATCGCGGCGAACTTTCGACGGTTCTGGCTGGGCAGGGGACTGCCTATCGCTCGAATTTCGCTTCGGAGACGCCTTGCTGGCTGCCCGATATCGCGCCGACCATTCTCACCACGATGGGGCTGCCGCTGGACGGCACATCGGGTCGTCCGCTGGTTGAGGCGCTTGTCGGGGATACCCCGGGTTTTGGCACGGCGCCTGATGTCGAGACCCGCGTGCTCAGCGCCAGCCATAGGGGGCATGAGCAATATCTCCGCCAGTGGGTGATCGAGGGCAAGACCATCGTCGATTGCGGTTGGACGGCGGGAACGGGGGCCTGGAGCGCATGAATTTGCAATTCCTCGTCACCAAGCTTTTTCGCGGGGCGCTGACCCTGCTACTGGCCGTGACCTTTGTGTTCATCGTGCTGCGTGCGTCGGGTGACCCCGCGCAGATCATGATGTCGGACGAAGCCTCCCCGGACGCCATTGCGGCGTTCCGGGAGCGCTGGGGCCTCGATAAGTCGATGTTCGAACAGTATCTCACCTATCTCGGGGCGATGCTGCAGGGGGATTTCGGTAATTCCTTCCGCGACGGTCGACCGGCGCTGGAAGTGATCGCCGAACGCGTGCCGGTGACGCTGCAGCTTGGCCTTGCGGCCCTTTTGATCACACTGGCGGTCGGCATTCCGGCGGGGGTGATGGCCGCGCTCAAGAGGGGGACCTGGGTGGACCAGGCGACGATGAGCTTTACCATTCTGGGTCATTCGATCCCGAACTTCTTCCTCGGGATCCTGCTTATCCTGTTGTTTTCCATGACGCTTCGGTGGCTTCCGAGCTCGGGCACCGGCAGCATATGGCACCTGCTCATGCCGGCGATCACGCTGGGGACGGCGGCAGCGGCGACCGTGGCGCGCTTTACCCGCTCGTCCATGCTCGATGTGCTGCATCAGCCTTTCATGCGGACGGCCAAGGCCAAGGGCATTCCTCATGAGCGGCGTGTTCTCCGCCATGCCATTCCAAATGCCGCGATCCCGGTGGTGACTGTGGTCGGCATGCGTATCGGCGGGCTGATCGGCGGTGCGGTGACGATTGAAACCGTGTTTGCCTGGCCGGGTGTCGGCATGTTGTTGGTCAATGCTGTCAACCAACGCGATCTGGCGGTGGTGCAGGGCGTGGTGCTGCTGATCGCCTTCACCATGGTTGCGGTCAATCTGATCGTTGACCTCGCCTATGGCTGGCTTGATCCCCGGATCGAACTGCAAAGCAAGAAAGCGGCAACCGCATGAGCACGATGGATATTGCTTCGGCGGGGCTTCGCCGTCGTCCGAATTGGTTGACCCGCATCTGGAAATCCCGGCCGCCGGTTGTGATCGGGCTGTGCATAGGCTGGCTTTTGCTGATTACTCTCGCGGCGATTTTCGCTGATTTCATAGCGCCTTACGGCTATGCCGAGCAGAGCCTGCTCAAGCGACTTAAGCCGCCGAGTTTTATGGGCGGGTTGCCGGACTATTTCCTCGGCACGGACAATCTCGGCCGCGATGTGCTCAGTCGGGTGATCTACGCCATGCGGACCAGCATTCTCATCGCGCTGATGGGAACGGTCATTGGGGCGACGGTCGGAACGCTGATGGGGATTGTTGCCGCCCATTTCCGGGGCTGGGTCGATGATTTCATCATGATGCTGGTCGACTTTCAGGCCTCGATCCCGTTCCTGATCGTGGCGCTGGCGGTGCTGGCTTTCTTCGGCAATAATTTCATCCTGCTCGTTGTTTTGATTGGGCTTTTTGGCTGGGATGGATATGCGCGCATCGCCCGCGGGCTGGTGCTCTCGACCAATGGTCAGGGTTATGCCTTCGCCATCCGGACGTTGGGCGTGCATCCGGCAAAAGTCTATTGGCGGCATGTGCTGCCGAACATGATGGGCATCATCATGGTGCAGGTGACGCTCAATTTTCCAGAGATCATTCTCCTCGAAACATCGTTGTCTTTCCTCGGCTTAGGCGTGCAACCTCCTGGAACGAGTCTGGGTCTGCTGCTGGGCGAGGGGCGGAATTATCTGGCGACGGCGTGGTGGATTGGCATTCCGGCTGGGGTCGTCATATTCCTGACAACTCTGGCCATTTCGCTTCTGGGCGACTGGCTGCGGGACAAGCTTGATCCCAATCTTCAGGGCAAGGTATGATGAATTTTATGCTGACATCTCAAAGGCTTGCCTCGATTGAAGAGATCCAGTTCAACGCCGTTCTGTCCGATCTCGATGGCGTTGTCTATCGTGGCGAGGATGCCATTCCAGGGGCGGTTGAACGCTTCAATCTGTGGCAGAAGCAGGGTCTAAGGTATTGTTTTATAACGAATAATGCCGAAAAATCCCCGGCGGAATTTGCCGAGAAGATCCGGCGACTGGGGATCGACTGCGCGCCTGACCAGGTGCTGACGTCAGCCGAGGTTGCCTTGGATTATGCCACGAAAAAATACCCCGTGGGCAGTGGGGCCTATGTCATTGGTTCTGCTTCGCTAAAGGCGCGGGTCGAGGCTGCAGGATTTGAGCTGGTGGAGACCGGGGCGCGGGTCGTGATCGTGGCGCTGGACCGGCAGTTCAACTATGCGATGATGACCACGGCCGTGCGAAATATTATTGCGGGGGCGGAACTTATCGGCACCAACCCGGATGTGATCCGGCCGATTTCGGGCGGGTTATATGAGCCGGGAACGGGGGCGATTGTCGCTTCGATTGCCACATCGGCCCGGGCGACGCCGGTGATCCTTGGAAAGCCGGCTCCGGCGATCATAAGAATGGCGCTGAAGGTGGTCGGGGCCGAGGCCAGGGACGCGATTATGCTGGGCGATCAGATAGATACCGACATCAAGGCGGCGCGGAATGCGGGGGTGCGCAGCGTGTTGCTGGAGACGGGGGTGCCGATGAAGGGCACGCCATCGACCATGCCGGACTATGTGCTCGCACAGCTCTAAATTTTCGCATTCAGGGTGCATTCGCTAGCAGAGTGCTAGCATTGGCGTCCGGGGCCTGTGAAACGGTTCCCGGCGTTTAGCGTCCGAATTTGTGCACGGGCACGCCGGCAATATCCATGTCGATGGCGAGGATGCCGTCGTGGCCGGGAGCGTCGATCTTGGAGTCGAGGCTGGTGACGAAGAGGGTCTTCGTATTCGGCCCGCCGAAACAGGGCATGGTCGGATTCTTGAGCGGGACGGGGATGGCGCCGATGAGGGTGTCGTCCGGGGCAAAGCAATTGATGCGGCTTTTGCTGGGACCGGCCGACCAATAGTGGCCTGCAAGGTCGCAGGCGCCGCCATCGGGGCGGCCGGCGGCGAGATCATTGTCGCGGAGGCGGCGGCGGTTGCGAACCGTGCCCGTTGCGGCGTCGAAATCCCAACAGTCGATCCACATGCCCCCACGCGAGTCCGAGTGGTAGAGCCGGGTTGCGTCTGCGTTCCAGGCGAGGCCGTTTGAAATGGCGATGTCGGTTGCGATGGTGGTGACGGCGCCGTCCGGGGCGACGCGATAGAGCTTGCCGCCGAGCGGGGCTTGCTGGCCTCCATCCATGCTGCCGACCCAGAAGGCGCCATCGGGCCCGATTTTGCCGTCGTTGAGGCGCATATCGGGCTTGGAGTGGGTGATGGTGGCGATGATCTCGCGGTCGCCGGTTTCCGGATCGAAGAGGATGACATCATTGGCCAGCGCCACGACCCAGCGGCCGTTCTGGGCGAGGCCGAAGCTTGGGACCGGACCGTCGAACTGCCAGAGCTTGCGCGCACCGGTGGCAAGGCTGAGGGCGTGGATGCGGCCGGCGGGAATATCGCACCAGAGGAGGCGATTGCTATCCGCGTCCCAGACCGGGCTCTCGCCCACGCCGAACCGTTCAGCGACGATCAATTCCATCCTGGGTGCCGAGGAGAACATTGTGGGCTCGTCCGCTAGAGGCTGGTGTCGTGGGCGAGGCTCCACTCGCGGTAGCGCTTGCGGCCGCCTTCGAGGTGCTGGCGCATGGCCTGGCGGGCCTCGTCGGGCTTGCGGGCGCTGATGGCGTCAAAGATGCGGCGATGCTCGGTCTGGATCACGTCGAGGAAGAGATGTTTCTCGGTTTCATCGCCAAAGCCGGCGCGCAGGGCGCGGCGGGGCAGGAGACGGTCGCCCATCTCGTCGACAAAGATGCGAAAACGCTGATTGTTGGTGGCGTCGGCAATGGCCCGGTGGAAGGCGCGGTCAGCCTCGGTGCCGAGGCTGTTGTCCTCGAGCTGGCGGGCGAACTGGCTCATGGATTGTTCCATGCGCAGGAGATTGGTTTCGGTGCGGCGCTCGGCAGCAAGGCCGGCGGCCTCGATCTCGATGCTCATGCGGAATTCCATGAAATCGAGGACGTCGCCGATGTCCTGCGGCGCTTCCATGAACATGGAGCCGCCGGTGGGTTTTGCCGGTTCGCTGACATAGACGCCGCTGCCGCGAAGGGAGCGTAGGCGGCCTTCGGCCTTGAGGCTGGCGATGGCCTCGCGCACGACGGTTCGGCTGACGGCAAACTCGGTGCAGAGCTGCTCGGTGGCCGGGAGCTTGTCGCCGGGCTTGAGGTTCTGGCGGGCGATAAGGCTGCCGAGGTCGGCCTTTACGCGATCTGTCAGCCGGGCGGCCTGAAGTTCCGTCATTTCAAATCTCTAGTCGCCAAAAATGCCAGCGGGCTTGTCATACATCTTACCATCGACGACGCGAAAACCCTAGTGGGGCTTTGGCCTTATCCGGCAATGAAACACGCTTTCGCTTGTAGCATGGCAAAATCTTTCATACAACTTTTGAGAAGTCATATCGGGAGGGATGGGAATGTATGTGGGTACTCAGCTGAGCGGGAGCGCGCTGGAGCAATATGGAGACCGCTATCTGCGCCAGCTGGCGCAGCTGGGCGTGGTGCATGTGTGTATCGATCCGCCGGGGCCGGCGACGGGGTGGGATCGCGATTGCCTGCGCCGACATATCGATCGCGTCGATGCGGCCGGGCTGGTGCTCGACATGGTGCAATTGCCGATGACCTCGGGCGGGCTGGACAATGGCCATCCGTCGCCGGGTATCGTGCTGGGGGCGGGTGAGCGGGATCGCGAGATCGATTTGATCTGCAAGCTGATCGAGGATCTGGGCGCCATGGGCATCGGGGCGACCAAGTATAATTTCAACATTCTGGGCATTCCGCGCACGGCGTCCGAACGGGGGCGCGGCGGGGCCGAGCTCTCCACCTATCGGGCCGACAAGGCGACTGATGGCGAGGTGATGACGAGCGCCGGCAAAGTGTCCGTTGACGAGATGTGGGAGCGTATCACCTATTTCCTCGAGCGCGTGGTTCCGGTGGCCGAGGCCAACAAGGTGCGGCTGGCCTGCCATCCGCATGACCCGATGACGCCGCCGGGATATAGGGGCATGGAAGAGCGGGTGCTGAGCACGGCGGACGGGCTGAAGAAGTTCGTGTCGATCTGCGAGAGCCCCTATCATGGGCTCAATTTCTGCCAGGGTACGGTGGCGGAAAGCCTCGAAAATCCGCACGAGGAAATCGGCGATATCATCCGCTGGTTCGGTGAGCGGAAGAAGATCTTCAACGTGCACTTCCGCAATATCAAGGGTGGTCGCTACTCCTTCACCGAGGAGTTTCCAGATGCGGGCGACATGGACATGCCCGCGGCGTTCAGGATCTACAAGGAGACGGGCGTTGATTGCATGATCATGCCCGATCACGTGCCGCATATCGACGGTGAAGCGCCGTTCGAGACGGCATTCGCGTTCTGTTTTGGTTACATAATTGCGCTTTTCCAGGCCAATGGCTGGGATCCCTATGGTCGGTAAAGCTCTGGCATAAAATGGAAAAGGCCCGGATTTTGCGAACCGGGCCTTTTCTCGTCGCTGGGGAGATCAGCGATTTGTGGCGATAAGGTCGGCGAGGGTGTCGCGCTCGGCCGGGGTGAGCTCGGTGAGGGGGCTGCGGACCTGACCGGCGGAGTGGCCGACAATATCTGCGCCGGCCTTGACCATGGAGACGGCATAGCCGCGCTTGCGATCCCGGAGCTCGATGAGGGGCAGATAAAAGCTCTTGAGCAGGGTTTCGATGGTCTGCGTGTCGCGGCTGCGCACGGCACGGTAGAACCGCAGGGCAAGCTCTGGCACGAAATTGAAGACGGCCGAGGAATAGGTGGTGACACCCATTTCGAGATAGGGCTGGGCGAACACTTCGGCCGTGGGCAGGCCGCCGATATGGACGAGGCGCTCACCGACGGCGTGGGCGATCTGGACCATGAGCTGGAGATCGCCGATGCCATCCTTGTAGCCGATGAGGTTGGGGCACATCTCGGCCAGCTTCACCAGAGAGGCCGGGGTGAGGCGGGAGTTGTCGCGGGCGTAATAAATGACGCCGATATCGACGGCGTCGCAGACGGCCTTCATGTGGGCGATTATGCCGTCCTGCTCGGCGAACATCAGATAGTGCGGCAGGACCAGAATGCCGGCGGCGCCGGCCTTTTCGGCGCGGCGCGCGAGGTCGACGGCCATGCGCGTGCCGTAGCCGACACCGGCCAGGACCGGCACGTTCGGTGCGCTATTGGTTACGGCTGTGCCGATGACATCATCATATTCATCGGCACCGATGGAGAAGAATTCTCCCGTGCCGCCGGCGGCGAAAAGACCGGCCGAGTCGTAGGAGGAGAGCCATTGCAGGCGGCTTGCATAGGACGCGCGGTCGAACTCGCCGGCAGCGTCGAAGTCGGTGACAGGGAAGGACAAAAGGCCTGAACCGATTTTGGTTTTGAGTGCTTCGTAATCCACCTTTTTGCCTCCCAAAAGTAGTCATACTGCTTTTGCGTAACATCGGTAATCCGGCCCTGTCAACGGCACATTCTGCGCTGGCCTTTAGTCTCTGATCCAAAAGAAGTATGATTTCTTATTGACAGTGCAAATGCAGTCATACGAAAGTGCATGGGTTCGGACGGGGGAGGCCTGCCGGGCAGACGCAAATCTTTCGGGAGGGAATGATGCAGCGGGTGAGAATTGCCGCCTTGGCGGGTATTTCATTGTTTGCGCTGGCGACGAGCGCCATGGCGCAGGATTACAAACAGGCCCCGGAACTCGACGCGCTGGTGTCCAGCGGCGCCTTGCCGGCCGTGGCCGAACGCGTTGGCGCCAATCCGCGCGTGCTGACGCCGGTCGAGAGCGTCGGCAAATATGGCGGCACGTTCCGCGGCGGCATGGTGGGCGGCAATGATCGCAACATGCTTTTCACCTATTTTGGCTATGAGGGCCTGCTCGCCTGGGACGCTGACTGGACCGGCGAGGTGCACCCCAATATCGCGACCGGCTATACGGCCAGCGCGGATAGCCGATCCTTCACCTTCACCCTGCGTGAGGGGATGAAGTGGTCGGACGGCTCGCCGTTCACCGCCGACGATGTGGCGTTTTTCATCGAGGACATTCTGCCCGATGAAAAGCTGTTTCCGACCAAGCCCGGTTGGCTGACGGTCGAGGGGGAGTTGCCGAGTATTGCGGTGATCTCGCCGACGGAATTCACCATGTCATGGAGCAAGCCGAACGGGCTTTTCATTCTCAATGCGGCGAGCGTTTATGGCGTGCAGCTGGCGCTGCTGAACAAGGCATATTGCAGCCAATTCCTGCCTAAATATAACGAAAATGCCGACGCTGAGGCGGTTGCCGCCGGGGCTGCGGGCTGGGCCGAGCACATGGTCGCCAAGTGCGGCGTGGGGATTGAGGCCATCGAGCGCTGGCGCAATCCGGAGCGCCCGGTGCTGGAAGCCTGGAAGATCGTCGACCCTTATGTGGCGGGCGCGACGCGCGTCACCTTCGAGCGCAATCCCTATTACTGGAAGGTCGATACCGACGGAAACCAACTGCCCTATATCGATGATCTCTCGATCGGGGTGAATGCGGAATCCCAGACGCTGCTGCTCAGCGTGCTGGCCGGCGAAATCGACTATGAAGTGCGCCACACGACCAACACCACCAATCTGCCGGTGATCGCCGAAGGGGTGGAGCAGGGGGATTATCGCATCAGCCCGCGCGAGTCCCGGGTGGGCAATGTGATGACCATCTCGGTCAATCTCAACTCGCAGGACGCGACCAAGGCGCCGATCTTCCAGAACAAGGATTTCCGCATCGCGCTGTCGCATGCGCTCGATCGCCAGGCGATCATCGACACCATCTATCTCGGGCAATCGACGCCCCAGCAGGTGTCGCCGCGCGAGGGCACGCCCTATTACAATGAGCGGCTGGCCACGCAGTATCTTGAGCATGATGTGGAGAAGGCCAATGCCTTGCTCGACAGCATCGGGCTCGACAAGCGGGGCGGCAATGGCATGCGGCTGGCGCCCGATGGCAGCCCGTTGGTGGTCAATGTCGCGGCGGTGACGGCGCTCGGGAATATGGCCGATGCGGCGGAACTGTTCGTGCAATATTGGCAGGCAGTGGGCGTGGATGCGCGCTTTACCGCCATGGACCGCACGCGGTTCTATGAGGAAAAGACCGCCAGCCAGCACGATATCGTGGTGTGGGGCGCGACCTCGGGCGGTATCGACGTGTTCATCGATCCGCGTGACTATTTCCCGTTCTCGACAGAGAGCAATTTCGCCATCGAGTGGGCCAAGAACTATATCGGCGATGGTGGGGTGGAGCCGCCCGATTACGTCAAGGAGCAGTGGGCGCTCTACGACCAGATCAAGGCGACCTCGGTGCCTGAAGAGCAGAACGAGCTGTTCCAGCGGCTGCTCGAAATCACTGCCGACCAGTTCTACCAGATCGGTATCGGCACGGCGGTTCCGCTCTATTCGATCGCCAAGAACAATCTCGGCAATGTGCCGGATGGCACCCCGACGGGCTGGATCCACCCCGATCCGGGCACGCTGAACACCGAGCAGTTCTACTTCAAGTAAGCCTGCTTGCGGCCCGGCTGCTCTCGGCGGTCGGGCCGTGTCTCTGGTTACAAGACGGGTGGTCGATATGCTTGCCTTCATTGTCAAACGCGTGCTGGGCATGATCCCGGCAATGTTCGCGATTTCAATCCTGGCCTTCACGGTCATCCAATTGCCGCCGGGCGATTATGTTTCGACCTATGCGGCGCAGCTGGCCCAGTCCGGCGAGAATGTCGACAGCGCCGCGCTCAATGCCCTGCGGGAGCGCTATGGGCTCGGCGAGAACATGGTGGTCCAGTACACCAAGTGGATCTCGGGCGTGCTGCGCGGGGACTTCGGCGACAGCTTTGAATGGCGCCAGCCGGTGACGGAGCTGATCTGGGGCCGCATGGGGATGACGGCGCTGATCTCGATCTGCACGTTGATCCTGATGTGGCTGGTATCGCTGCCGATCGGGATCTATTCGGCGGCGCGGCAATATTCGGTGGTGGATTATCTCTCGACCGCCTTTGCCTTCCTCGCCATGGCGACGCCGAATTTCCTGCTGGCCATTGTGCTCCTTTACATCACCACCATGTGGTTCGGCGTTTCGGTGGGCGGGCTGTTTTCGCCGCAATATGAGAGTGCGCCGTGGTCGCTGGGAAAACTCTGGGATTTCATCACCCATGCCTGGGTGCCGATCTTCGTCTTGGGAACGGCGGGGACGGCGAGCCTGATCCGTATCATGCGGGCCAATCTGCTTGATGAGCTGCACCGGCCCTATGTCGAGGCGGGGCGGGCCAAAGGCCTGCCGGAAGCACGGCTGATCCTTTCCTATCCGACGCGGGTGGCGCTCAATCCGTTCATCTCCACCGTGGGCTGGGTGTTGCCGGCGCTGATCTCGGGCGAGCTGATCGTTTCCACCGTGCTCAATCTGCCGACGGCCGGGCCGCTGCTGCTGCAGGCGCTCAAGAGCCAGGACATGTATCTGGCCGGGGCCTTTATCCTCCTCAGCGGAGCGCTGGTGCTGATCGGCACGCTGATCTCCGACATTCTCCTTGCCATCTCCGATCCGAGGATCCGCCTGTCATGACCCTCGAGGCAAAGCCATTCGATCCCAATGAGCTGCTCGACCAGCAGGTGACCGCCGGACAGTTCCAGGCGGCTGGCCAATGGGCAATGGTCTGGGCAAAGTTTAGGAAGCACAAGCTGGCGGTGATCTCGCTGGTTGTTGTGGGGCTGATCTATTTCGTGGCGCTGTTCGCCGAATTCCTCGCGCCCTATGACCCCGGCAAATTCGATCCGCGCTATACTTATGTGCCGCCGCAGAGCATCGGCTTTTTCGTTGATGACGGGGCGGGCGGGAGCAGGTTTCAGCCGCATGTGACCGGCTACAAGATCGAGCTCAACCCGGTGAGCTTTCGGCGTGAGTTCACGACGGACCCGGAAGCGATCATTCCGATCGGGTTCTTTGTCGAGGGGCAGCCCTATAAGCTCTGGGGGCTGTTCGACGCCAACCGGCACCTTGTCGGGCCGATTGATCAGAACCAGCCGTTTTTCCTCGCCGGTGGTGACCGGCTGGGGCGTGACCTGTTGAGCCGCACCATTCACGGCACGCGCATTTCGATGTCGATCGGGCTGGTGGGTGTTGGGCTGTCGCTGGTGATCGGCATGATCCTGGGGGGGATTTCGGGCTATCGCGGCGGCATGGTGGATCGGGTGATCCAGCGCGTCATCGAGTTCATCCGCTCGGTGCCGACCATTCCGCTGTGGCTGGGACTGGCAGCGGCGATGCCGAAGGACTGGCCGCCCTTGCAGGTCTATTTCTCGATCCTCGTCATCCTGTCGCTGATCGGCTGGACGGAAATTGCCCGCGTGGTGCGCGGCCGGTTTCTGAGTCTCAGGAGCGAGGATTTCGTGATCTCGGCGCGGCTCGATGGGGTGAGCGAATTCCGGCTGATCATGCGGCACATGATGCCCTCGCTTTATTCGCACATCATCGCGGCGATCACGCTGGCCATTCCCAATATGATCCTGGCGGAAACTTCGCTGAGCTTTCTCGGGCTGGGGCTGCAGCCGCCGATCGTCAGCTGGGGCGTGCTGCTGCAGGATACGCAGAATTTGCGGGCGATCACGCAGGCGCCGTGGCTGTTCATTCCGGGGATTTGCGTGGTGATCGCGGTGCTCTCGCTCAATTTCCTCGGCGATGGCGTGCGCGACGCCGCCGACCCCTATGCAAAGTGAGGGGAGGCTGATGTCCGCGCCAATCCTGTCGGTAAAGAACCTTTCGGTCGATTTTCCGCTGAACAAGCGGGTGCTCAATGCCGTCAAGAACATCTCGTTTGATCTCCATTGCGGCGAGACGCTGTGCCTTGTGGGGGAGAGCGGTTCGGGCAAGTCGGTGACCGCCCGGGCCATTCTGCAGTTGATCGCCAAACCGGGCGCGATCACGGGCGGGCAGATCATCCTCAACAGCGATGGCAAGGAGACCGATATCGTCGCCCTGGGCAGTTCCGGCCCGGCGATCCGCGGGGTGCGCGGGCGCAAGATTGCGATGATCTTTCAGGAGCCGATGACGAGCCTGTCGCCTGTGCACACGATTGGGCACCAGATCATCGAGACCATTCTGCTGCATGAAAAGATCAGCAAGGAAGACGCGCGAAAGCGGGCGGCGGCGCTGCTGGACCGAGTGCGTATCCCCAATCCGGAACAGGCGCTTGACCGGTATTCGTTCGAATTTTCGGGCGGGATGCGGCAGCGGGCGATGATCGCCATGGCGCTGTCGTGCAATCCGGAAGTGCTGATTGCCGACGAGCCGACGACGGCACTGGATGTGACGACACAGGCCGAAATCCTCAGCCTGATCAAGGAACTGCAGCGGGACCGCGGTATGGCGGTGTTGTTCATCACCCATGATATGGGCGTTGTGGCGCAGATCGCCGACCGGGTGATGGTGATGTTCCGCGGCGACAAGGTGGAGGAGGCCAATGTGTTTGACCTCTTCGAGCGGCCGCAGCAGGCCTATACCAAGGCGCTGCTCGGCTCAGTGTTGAAGCTTGAGACGCCGGGGCCGCGACCGGTGCGGCCGGCGACGGAAACACCGGTGGCGCAGATCGATGATCTGGCGCTACATTTTCCGCTCAATGCCGGGTTCTTCGGCAAGCCGACGGCCTATTTGAAGGCCATCGACGGGGTGTCGCTGACCATCAATGAAGGCGAGACGGTCGGCGTGGTGGGAGAGTCCGGTTCGGGCAAGACGACGCTGGGGCGGACGCTGCTGCGCGTTTATACGCCCACTGAGGGACAGGTGAACTATCGGCGCAGCGACGGCACGATTGTCGATATCGCCTCGCTGCGCAACGAGGGGATGAAGTCGCTCTATGGCGAAGTGCGGATGATTTTCCAGGACCCGCATTCTTCGCTCAATCCGCGCATGACCATCTATCAGATCATCAGCGAACCCTTGCGCACCAATACGAAGATGACCGAGGCGCAGATGCGCGGCCGGGTGGAGGAACTGCTGGCGCGGGTGGGGCTGCCGTCGGATATTGGAGACCGCTATCCGCACGCCTTTTCGGGCGGGCAACGGCAGCGCATTTCCATTGCCCGGGCCATTGCGGTGCGGCCACGGCTGATCATTGCCGATGAGCCGACCTCGGCGCTCGATGTGTCGCTGCGCCACCAGGTGCTCGATTTGATGCGCGATCTGCAGGCTGAATTTGGGCTGTCCTATCTCTTCATCAGCCACGACATTTCGGTGATCCGCTATTTCTGCGACCGGGTGGCGGTGATGAAAAACGGGCGGATTGTCGAGATCGGCGATGTTGCGCAGATCTGCGAGAGGCCGCAGCATGAATATACCAAGACATTGATCAGCGCGGTGCCGCGGCCCAATCCCAGATTGAGAGCGGACGCGCCGGCCCTAGGGTAATTTTATGACGAGAATTTTGCTGACCGGCGCCTCGGGGCGGCTGGGGACCCATTTGCGGAACTGGTTCAAAGCCAATGGCCGGGACTATCTGGCGAGCGATATCGTTCAGCCCGAGGACGGGGAGAAAGTGGAGATTGCCGATCTGGCGGATCGGGCTGATATCGACGCGCTGATGGCGCGGGATATTTCGGCGGTGGTGCACTTTGGCGGGATGGCCAAGGAGAACAAGTGGCAGAGTGTGCTCGATGCCAATATCGTGGGCACCTATAATATCTTCGAGGCGGCGCGGAAGGCGGGGGTGGGGCGGATCATTTATGCCTCGACCTATCACGTGCAGGGCATGTATCTGAGCGACGACGCGCCGATCGCGCTCGACGCACCGTTCCGGCCGGACTCGCTCTATGCGGTGTCCAAAATGTTCGGGGAGGGGCTGAGCCGGCTTTATCACGACAAGTTCGGGATCGAGTGCCTCGCCATCCGCATCTGCACGGCGGGCAATCCGGGAACCGACCGGGAGTCGCGGCTGTGGTTCAACCGGGACGACATGGCGCGCATGGTGGAGCATGGGCTGGATGTGCCGGCGCTGGGGCATCGGACGGTGTTCGGGATTTCCAACCGCGAGAACGCTTTCTTTTACAATGAAGATGATGCCGATTGGCATTTTGCGCCCGAGCACAATGGCAGCGAGCTGGTGCCGCTCGATCCGCATGCGCCGCTGGACAAGACTATTCAGTCGAATGTGCTGGTGGGCGGGGCGTTTTCGACCTGGGGACATATGGACGACGAATAGGCCACGGAGCCGAAAGCGTCTTGGCATCGAACGTCTGTTCGATGCCGGCGCTTCGCCGATCATTACACTCGCTCCATCCTCTTCTGCTGGAGTTCGGAGCGATGATCAAAAAGACAGTGCTGTCGGCGATGGTTCTCATCGCCGGA
This sequence comes from Devosia sp. FJ2-5-3, assembly GCF_029201545.1. Taxonomy (NCBI): domain Bacteria; kingdom Pseudomonadati; phylum Pseudomonadota; class Alphaproteobacteria; order Hyphomicrobiales; family Devosiaceae; genus Devosia; species Devosia sp. FJ2-5-3. Next base: position 1,855,244 of record NZ_CP104007.1, read on the forward strand.
ACCCGGAACAATCGGTATCGCGTGCAATGGAACGGCCCTGAGGCTGGATTTCCGCGCGCTTTGTGACGTCGGACGGTGGCCATTGCTCGGATGGGGGCGATTATCGCCGCCCGGCGCTGAGCCGCGGCCACTGAACCGATCCATCCGTCTCCGGTGCCTGGATTGCCCCCCGGCCGGGCACCGGGGGCGGCATGTTGTGGCAGTGTGTTCGACCTAGTGCGGGGCCATAAGCAGGCGGACGATATCGGTCTGGCGCCGCAGGCCGGACTTGTCGAAGATGCTCGTCAGCTGGGTGCGTACGGTTGCGAGCGATATGCCGAGGCGGCGGGCGATCTCTTCGCGGTCACCGCCAAAGGCCAGTTCGCGGAGCACTTCGGCCTCGGCTGGAGTGAGGCCATATTGCTGGCGAAGCCGGCCGATCTTTCGGGCGATGGTGATTTCGGGATCGGTGACGACCAGCATGATGTCGCAGCGTCGTCCGTCCCAGGTCACCCCGCCTGCGGGCAGGGGCACGACGAATATCTGGAGCGGCAGCGGCGAGCCCTGCCGCGCCACGGAGAGACTGGCGCCGGTCTTTGCCCCCTGGCCCCGGGAGCATTGGAATATCGCACGATGGAGCGCGTTGGTGTCGCCCTGGCTGGGGCATTGCAGGCGACCGTTGCGGAGGATCAGGCCATCTGGGGCGGAGACCATCGCCTGGGCGAGTTCATTGGCGGGCTCGCAGGTCTGATTGGCTGACACGAGAAAGACGGCGCGATCGGTTTGGTCCAGCGCTGAGAAGACGCCGAGGGTCCTGGCGTGGTTTTCGCGCAGGATTTGGTTGATCCGGAGCGCGCGGGTCAGATGCGGGGCGAGCTGTTCGAGAATGCCGAGCGTTTCGGCCTCGATCTCCCGGCGGGATGAAATCATCAGGATCGCTTCCCAGCCGCCAGTGGTCCTGATCTTCATGCCAACGCCGGCGAGATGGCCCTGTGGCAGGCACCAGTCGTTGTAGAACTCGCTGCGGTGGAATTGGCGGAGGTCGGCGAGATCGGCATCGACGACAGCCCGTCCATGCATCTGCTTCTGGAGGGCGAGCGGCATCGGGTTGCGCTCATGGTAATGTTCGGCATAGAGCCGGACCATGTGGGGATCGGTACGCGGGGCGACAAAGAGGGGGACGTGTCCCATGGTCATGCCGCCCAGGACGGCGTCAACGCCGTGCACGGCATCGCCGATCTTGCGCATCGTCGCCAGCCAATTGGCGGGATCAGCGCCGGCTTCGTAGATGTCGTCGATCAGGTCGGTGGTATTGGCCGCATACAACATCTGTCGCCACCAATTGTTGACGAGCCCGAGACGACAATAATCTTAGCTGGTTTTTCCAGACCATACTACTTGGCATGTATGTGAATTGAGGGCCGAGCGGCAGGACTGGGAGCGATCCCTGCTCGAGCAGTTCGGGGCGCCCGTGGGCGCCCCAGGTCCTCGCCGGGGGGAGGAAGGACCTTACTGTGTGCCGCCCCAGGCCTGGGGATAGTTCGGCATGTCTTCGCAACCGCACATGGCGTAGTGGAGCGGCGGCATTTTTTCGTTGATGTACTGGTCGAGCACGTCCTGGGTGATGGCGGGCTGGGGCAGGACCCATTCCGGACCGGGGACCTGTTCGCCCTTGAGCGTGTTCACGGCTGCGACGATGGCCGTGCGCCACTGATAGGTGGGGTAGGTCGGGGCGATGCCCTTGAAGCCAAGGTCACGCCATTTCTGGAGATAATCCTGCTGGTCTTCGCCGGTGACGACAGGGATGTCGTAGCCGCCATCCTCGAAGGCTTCGACGGCGGCAACGGCGGTGGCGCCGGCATCCATCCAGACGGCGTCGATGGTGCCGCGCTGGAGATAATCCTCGACGATGGACTTGGTCTTGGCGTTGTCACCATCGGTGAATTCTTCGCCGAGGATGGTCAGGCCCGCTTCCTTGAACATGTTGCGGGCGCCCGAGGCGCGGGTTTCGAGCACGTCGACGCCAGGCAGGATGCGCAGCATCAGCACTTTGCCGCCGGAGGGGACATTGGCGATGATGTGGTCAGCCGCCTGGATGCCGAAGCCGTAGCCGCCAACCGGATGCACGAAGGTTACCGGACAATCGGTGGTGACGCCGCGGTCGAAGACGATGACCGGCAGACCGGCGGCGCAGGCCTTTTCGACGGCCGGGGTGAGGGCAGCGGTGGAGTTGGGCGAGACGATCAGGGCGTCGCAATTGCCGCCGGCGAGCAAATCATCGATGTCGGCGATCTGCTTGTCGTCGGAGCCTTCGGCGTCGACATGGGTGAAGGTGCCGATCTCCGGATGGAGTTTCACTTCCTCGGTCATGTCGGTGTAGCCGACCACGCGCCAGGGATTGTTGACGCCGGCATTGGAGAAACAGACGGTCCAGGGACCCTCCTTCTTGAACTGGGCGGTGTCGACCATGGCGTCGCCCGCATATTGCAGATGGCGCTGATCGGCGGGGCCATTGAACGAGGCGGTCAGCTGTTCGCGCTGCTTGGCGAATTCAGCGGGATCATCGAAATTCGGGGCCTGGGCATTGGCTGCGGTCGGCAGCATGGCCAGCATGGCAAGAGTAATAAGGCTCTTTTTCAAGTCGTCCTCCCTTTGAGGTTTTAAAACCCATTCTCGACGGTGTGACCCGCCTTTCGTCGCTCATCGGCCCACGCGTTTGCGTTGATAGGTGGCGAAGGCCACCGCGCCGATGAGTATCAGGCCCTGCACAACCAACCGGACCGGTTGGGACAATCCGAGCAGGTTGAGCAGGGTGAAGATCGCCTCCAGAGCCAGCGCGCCGGCAATGGTGGCGGGAACGGAGCCGCGGCCGCCGAGCAATTGGGCGCCCCCGATGACGGCTGCGGTAATGGCCTGGAGCTCGAAGCCGGAGCCGATGTCGACCGACACGCCGGCGCGGCCGCCGAGGATGACCCCGGCCAGCACGGCGGTGAGCGAAGAGACGACGAAGGCGGCGATGCGCACCTTGGTGACCGGCACGCCGGCGAGGCGGGCGGCCTGCGGATTGTCGCCCACGGCATGGAGCATGCGGCCGTAATTGGTGCGGTGCATGCCCCACCAGAGGATCGTGCCGAAGACGAGGAGGCAGATGACGGCGATGGGCAGGATGCCGATGATCGGCACATCGGTGATGTTGTAGCGGCCGAAGAAGCGGAAGGTATCGGGGAGATAACCGCGTGGCGCGCCACCGGACCACATGAAAGCTACGCCATTGAGCGAGATCATCATGCCCAGAGTGGCGATCAGCGAGGGCACTTTGAGGAAGCTGACGACGAGGCCGTTGATGAGGCCGACGACGAGGCCGATGCCGAGCATCAGCGGAATGATCCAATAGGTGGAATTGGGATCATTGCTGGCCAGCATGGAGGATCCGATAACGGTGAGGGTCATCAGCGAGCCGACGCTGAGATCGAAGCCGCCCGAGACGATGACATAGAGCGCGCCGCCCGAAAGGATGGCGAGGGCGGCCACGCGCTTGAGATAATTCATGTAGCCGGTCGGCTCGGCGAAGGCCGGGTTGAGCACGATGATGGCGATGATCAGCGCGATAACAAGCACATAGACCGGGTTGATCCGGGGGAGGCTGCGGCGGGGCCGTTCGGCAGCGGTGAGGGAGTGATCTATCATGCCACGGGCCTCCGGGAACGGGCGGCGTAGAAGGCGACGGCAGCCACGATGATGATGCCGCGCAGCACCTGTTTGACGAAGGCATCGACGCCGGCGACGTTGAAGATGGAGTCGATCAGCGAGAAGATGATGACGCCGGCCATGGTGCCCCAGATGCCGCCTCGGCCACCGGCGAGGACCGTGCCGCCAATGACGACCACGGCGATGGATTCCAGATCATAGACGCCCTCGGCGCCGATCCAGGGCGCGCCGGAGCGCAGGCGCGAGGCGAGGTAGATGCCGGCGACTGCCGCGCAGAGCGAGCAGAGCACATGGGCGCCGATCACCACACGGGTGGTCTTGATACCGGCTAGTCGGGCCGCGTCCTGATTGCCGCCGACCGAATAGATGTCGGAGCCGAAGCGGGTGAAGCGGAGGACGAACCAGGCGAGGCCCGCCAGCGCGAACATGAAGATCAGCGAATAGGGGACGATGCCGATCGAGCCATAGGCGAAGATCTGGAATTCGGCCGGAACATTTCCAGCGAAGTTATTGTAATAATAGGACAAAATGCCTTGGATGATCAGCGACATGCCCAGCGTCCCGATCAGCGGATTGACCTCGAGCCGGGCGATGACGAGGCCGTTGATAAGGCCGATCACGGCGCCCATGGCGAGGACGGCAGCGATGGCGGGCAGCATCATGGCCGGGTTGCCGTTCATGACCACGGAGGTGACGACGGCCGCCGCCGAGATGACGCTGGCGACGCTGAGATCGATGGACGCGACCAGAATGGCGAAGGTCTGCCCGATAGCGGTGATGCCCAGGGTGATCGAGCGGCCGAGAATGGCGACGAGGTTTTCGAGGGTGAGGAAGCGCGTCTGGCCGAGCGCCAGAACGAGGCCGACATAGATCAGGATGGCGGCGAGGAGGAGGAGGGTCGAGGCGTGGCGGTCGAAGCGGAAGCGACGCGGCGGGAGAGCGTGCGGGGTGTCGGTCATGCGGCTGCTCCTGCCATTTCGCCGGTGGCGGCAAGCATGAGATCGGCCTCGCTGGCGGTGCGGTCGAACTCGCCGACAATGCGGCCTTCGCGCATGACGAGGATGCGGTCGGAGGCGCCGAGGATTTCGGGGAGATCGGAGGAGACCATCATGACGGCGGTGCCGGTGCGGGCGAGGTCACGCATCAGATGGTAGATGCTGGCCTTGGTGTCGACATCGATGCCGCGGGTGGGCTCGATGAAGATCAGCACCTTTGGCTTGAGGGCAAGCCAGCGGGCGACGATGGCCTTTTGCTGATTGCCGCCGGAGAGGAAGCGCATTTCCTGCTCGTAGGAGGGGGCTTTCACCCGCATCTCGTCGAGGAGGGCGTCCATGCCGGGCTGATCGATGAAGCTGTTGGCATCGGCGCCGCCGATGGCGCTGGAAAAGCTGCGGGCGGTGAGCATGCCGTTGTCGCGGACGGACTGCATGAGGACGAGGGCGCTGGCCTTGCGATCGCCGGGGAGCATGCCGATGCCGGCGCGGATGGCGTCGCGCGGGGACTGAAAGGAAACCGGCTGGCCATTGAGCGTGAGCGTGCCTGCGGCAAAGGGCGTGGCGCCGAAGAGGGCCATGGCCAGCGCCGTGCGGCCGGCGCCCTGAAGGCCGGCGAAGCCGACGATTTCGCCGGCGCGCAGTTCGAGATTGATGTCGCGCAGGGCGGCATTATTGCCGCCTGTGACGGTGAGGATGGCGGCGCCGATGTCGTCGGGTTTTGCGGCCTCGGGATAGAACTCGGCAATGTCGCGGCCGACCATGGCGCGCACGATGGCGTCGGGTGCGGGGACATGGTCAAAGCTGGCGGCGACTTCGCCGTCCTTGATGATTGTGACGCGATCGGCGAGGCGCGTGACCTCGCGCATGCGGTGGGTGATGTAGATGATGGCGGTGCCCGAGGCCCGCAGCTGATCGACAAGGCTGAACAGCACCTCGCACTCGCTTTCGTTGAGCGCGGCGGTGGGCTCGTCCATGACGATGACCTTGGCATTGAGCGAGATTGCCTTGGCGATTTCGACCATCTGCTGTCTGGCAACATCGAGATCGGAGACCAGGGTATCGGGCTCGATGCGGTGGCGGACGCCGAAGAGGCCGAGGACGCGGCGGGTCTCTTCGACCATGGCCTTGGTGTCAATCAGCCCATTGCGACGCGGCTCGCGGCCGAGGAAGAGGTTTTGCGCGACACTGCGTTCGGGCAGGAGCGAGAACTCCTGATAGATCACCGAAATGCCGGCGAGGAGCGCGTGTTGCGGGTGGGAGAAGTGCTGGACATTGCCGTCGATCAGCACCTCGCCCTCATTGGGCTTGTAGACGCCGGAGAGGATTTTTATCAGCGTCGACTTGCCGGCGCCGTTTTCGCCGCAAAGGGCGTGGACCTCGCCGCGACCGCAGGCGAAGGAAACGCCGCGCAGCGCCTTGACGCCGGGGAAGGATTTGGTGATGCCGCGCATCTCGATGACCGGGGTGCCACTCATGCCGCAAGCTCCTTGCCGGCAGCATCCCAGGTGCGGCGGATATAGGCGGCGCTCTCGGTGAAGAGGGTTTCGTAGTCCGGGAAGAGCGGGCGCCAGACGCGGGTGGCGGCGGCAATGGCAGGCAGGCCCGCGCCGAAGGCTTCGAGCGTCACCCAGCCGTCGTAGCCGGAACGGCGGACAGCGCCGAGAATGGCGGGAAAATCGATGTGGCCGCGGCCGGGGATGCCGCGATCGTTCTCGGAGATATGGACGATGCCGACATGGGGCGCGACGATTTCGTACGCCGCGACCTGGTCGCGGTCTTCGATATTGGCGTGGAAGGTGTCGTACATGATGCGCAGGGCCGGGTGGTCGACACGGCGCGCATAATCGCGGCACTGGGTGGTGGTGTTGAGGAAATAGGTCTCGAAGCGGTTGAGGTGTTCGAGGCTGATGTAGAGGCCATTGGCCTCTGCGCGTTCGGCCAGGGCATGGTGGGCCTCGGCGCCGTAGGCGATCTCGCTCTCGGTGGGTCCGGCGCCGGTGAAATGACCGATGGGGGCGTGGATCGGGCCGCCGACGCTCTGGGCGCCGAGAGCGATGGCGCAATCGAGCGCCCAATCGAGATGCGCTTTGCCGCGGGCGCGGATTTCGGGGTCTGAGGAGAGCGGATTGGCATCGGGGCTGGGGACCACTGAGGTGGTGCAGCGCTCCAGCTCCAAGGCGTCCAGCTGCTGGCCGAGCCAAGCATAATGAGCGGGATCGCCCGAGAGGACGGGGATTTCCACGCCGTCATAGCCCTCGGCCTTGATTTGTCGGATCGCGGGCAGGTGTGCCTCGGTGACAAAATCGGTCAGGCACAACAGGTTAATGCCCAATTTCATACGTTTTCCCCCTTGAAGCCGGGGTGCAGGAGGCGTTTTGAGGCACGTACAACAATTGAGGTACGGTCATCTTTTGGCAAAATTCGAACGCCGTCTGCACTGAGAGGCTTCATTCCTTCTCCCTGGCGCCGAAAAGCGAAGATCTGTCCGCTTAACGCGGCACTTGTTGACTTTCGGGCATGCTGCTCGCTAGCATTGGTGCGCGCTACCGACGTCATCATCATTACCCACCGCAATAGATCTCGGCGTTCAAATACGAACACTGGTAATTTTTATACATACGGGAGAGATCGCATGAACTCTGAGGCACGCGAAAAGGCGCTGGCGCGGCCGGCGGTTTTCACTGAGCCCGGCGCCCTGATGTATGCGGGCAATTGCGCAGATCTCTACGATGCATCGCTGGCGGGGAAGGTGACGCTGAACGCCTGGACGCGGCGAAAATATCCGGGCAGACCGCTTGGGAAGGCCCTGCCGCAGGTATTGTCCGTGGGCGGTTGGGACGCGGTGAAATCCCAGGATTGGGGGCTGCGGGAGCATTGCAACGAGGGCGTCAAGATCGCCTATATGGCGCGTGGCACCATGGTGCTGAAGATCGACGGACAGCGGCATGAAGTCAGCGAAGGGCAGATGTTTGTCGTCCGGCCCTGGCAATTGCACCAGTTCGGCGATCCGCATGTGGCGGCCAGCCAGATCGTCTGGGTGCTGTTCGACGTGGGCGTGCGGCGGCCGCATGAGGAATGGCTGTGGCCGGACTGGATGGGCTGGTCGGAACGCGACAGCGCGCGGCTGACGACGCTTTTGTCCTGCAATGAGCAACATGTGCTGACGGCCAGTCGCGACGTCGCGCGCAGTTTCCACGACATCGCCGAAATCGTGGCTGGAGGCGATGTGGTGGGCAGCGAGACCAAGATGCGGCTGCATATTTCGATGCTGCTGCTGCGGTTCATGGAGCAGATGGAGCGGGCCGAGCCAGTGTTGGACGCGGAACTGACCAGTTCGCGGCGCACGGTGCAGATCTTTCTGGCGCGGCTCGAACATGCGCTGGACGAGAACTGGACGCTGGAGAACATGGCCGCCGAATGTGGGCTGTCGCGGACGCAGTTTTCCCAGCATTGCCAGGCGCTGACCAATATGACGCCGGTGCGCTATCTGCAGATGGTGCGGCTGGAAGCGGCGAAACGCTGGCTGGCCGAGCGGGCGAGCGCGACGGTGACCGAGATCGCGTTCGAATGCGGGTTCTCGTCGAGCCAGTATTTCGCGACCTGCTACAAGCGGCGCTTCGGGTTCTCGCCGCAGGAAAGCCGGTCGTGATCTAGTCGGCGCTGGTGGCGCGGAGCGAGGGAATAGTGGCCGAGGCCGTCGTCTTGATCGCGTCAATGAGGGCCGCCACGGACGGCGTGAGTGGGCGGCCAATGGCGGTGATGACGCTCCAGCGGAACGGGACGTGGAAGGACAGCGGTACGGCGACGAGATCGGGGGACGGCAGGCCGGCGCCGGTCAGGGGCTCGACGATGGCGATGCCGAGGCCGTTGCTGGCCATGGACAGCGACACATAGGTGGCGTTGCAGGAGGTGACGGAGCGCGGGGAGACGCCCTGTTCGGCCAGCGCGCCGTCGATGAGCATGCGCAGGCGGTAGGGGTTGGCCGCCATGATCAGCGGTTCATCGCGGAGATCATTCGGGGTTAGAACTGCGGCGCTGGCGAGGCGATGTGTGCGGGAGACGACGGCGTGGCAGGGCACTTCGGCCTGCCAGTGGACGTCGAGCCCGGCATTGTCGACCGGCCAGCTGGCGAGGCCGAGGTCCGAAGTGCCGGAGACAACGGCCTGCACCACGTTTTCCGCCGAGATGGCCTGGATCTGCAATTGCCGCGAGCGGAGGCGTTCGTCCATGGCAGCGATGGCCGGGGGGAGGATGCCGGTGGCGAGGGATGGAATGGACGCGACCGTGAGAGGCAGGGCTTCGGCGGTGTTTATGGCCTGGGCCTTGTCCGAAATCGTCCGCAGCCCGGTGAGGAACATTTCGACGTCTTCGTAAAAGGCGAGGCCCTGGCGCGTGGGGGTGACGCGCGGGCCGCTGCGATGGAGCAGGGCAAAGCCGATCTGCGCCTCCAGATCCTGGATCTGGCGGGTGATGACCGGTTGCGACAGGCCGATGGCCTTGGCCGCGCCGGTGATGCTGCCGACCGAAACGACGGCAGCAAAGGCTTCGAGCTGGCGCGTGTCCAGATAATTGGATCGCATGTTTACCCTGCGAGTTGGTCCGGACCCCACAGATCAAGGCGTTGTCCGAACAGGTCCCCCTCCACCCGGGCCGGGCCATCGCCGAGGCGCAGCACGACCGGGTTTTGTTCAGAATATTCCGGCCAGGCTGATTTGTCGTCCACTCCGGCGATGAAATCGCGCCAGACGGCGTGGACTTCGCGCGCCGTATCGAGGCAGGAAATGGCCTGGAAATCGCGGAGGCGCGTGATGTCCATGCCCTCGCGGTACCAGACGTGGCCGACTTCGGCGCCGTGGGCCGCGCCGAGCTCATCGGCTTCGATGCGGCCGAAGAGATATTTGTAGACCGGCTGGTGACGGGAATGGAGGCGAGCGAACTGCGTTGTCGGGTTGTGGAACACGAGGTCGCCACCGATGGCGCGCCAGATGCCGTAAGGGGAATGATCGGGCAGGGCGGCGCGATAGGTCGCGACCATTTCAGCGCCGGTCTTGCCGAGGTTGCGTGCGCGCTCGTGCATCAGGGCAGCGACAGCCTCAAAGGTGAGGTCGGCGGGCAGTATGGTCGCGTGGGTGAGATATTCGGAGGTGGTGGTGCCGATCATCATCGGCACCTGGGTGACGCGACCGGCGGCGGCGGCGGTGTCAGGGTGTTCGAGGAGAGTGACGCCGTCGATCACCGGAACGAAGGGCACGCCGAGCATGGCGGCGGAGCCGTCGCGGTCGTAATCGTGGTGCTCATAGCTCTCGTTGCAGAGGTCGCGCTGGGCAATCAGCAGGGCGTCGATGGGTGCGGTGAGAATGCCAGTTTCATCGGTGCCGAGGGCGGCGCACATGCGGTTGGTGAGCTTTTGCGCGTCGTCCATTGAGGCAATGGCGGTGCTGGCGCCGCTCTGGGGAATGGCGCGGGCAAAGAGCCCCTTGGCTTCGGGCATGGCCATGACGGCGGCGATGGCAAAGCCGCCGGCCGACCGGCCGCCGAAACTGACGCGAGCAGGATTGCCGCCGAAATGGGCGATGTTCGCCTGCACCCATTTGAGGGCGGCCAAGAGGTCGAGGAGACCGCGATTGTCGGGCTTGCCTTCGAGATGGAGGAAGCCCAGCGCGCCGAGGCGGTAGTTGATTGTGACTTCCACGATGCCGCTTGAGGCAAAGGCGCCTGACTGGACAATGGGCTCATTGGCCGAACCGACGGCGTAGCCGCCGCCGTGGACCCAGACAAACACCGGGGCGTTGCCGGCGAGGTCGGGGGTGCGGATGTTGAGGGTGAGGAAATCCTCGCCCTGGGTCAGGTTGGAAGTCGCCCCCTTGCCTACGGGGCCATAGGTGGGGATCTGTGGGCAGACGCTGCCGTGGCGGGTGGCGTCGCGAACGCCATCCCATTGTTCGACAGCTTGTGGGGCTTCAAAGCGGCGCTCGGGCGTGCACGGGGCCGCATAAGGGACGCCGAGAAAACAGTGATTGCCGTGTTCGACAAAGCCTTCGATTTCGCCGCCGGGGACCGTGATGCGGGTCATTATATTTGTCCTCAAACGGCCTTGCGCAGACCAATCAGCTTTTCGACTACGACCACCACGGCCACCGAGATGAGAATAAGCACCACGGAGAGGGCGGCGATCTGCGGATCGGTGGAGTATTCGAGGTAGCGGTAGATTTCGGTCGGCAGGGTCGAGGTTTTGACCGAGACGATGAAGAGCGAGATCGTCGTCTCATCGAAGGAGATGAGGAAGGCGATGACGCCGCCGGCGATGATGCCTGGACGGATCAATGGCAGGGTCACGCGCCAGAACACCTGGAGCGGGGAGGCGCCATGAACCAGGGCTGCTTCCTCGACACGGCGGTCTACCGCCATCAGGCTCATGGTCACGGTGCGGACGGTGTAGGGGATGGTGACGCCAAGATGGGCGATGACGATGCCGATATAGCTGTCGAGCAGCTTGAAGGCGGCCAGCACCAGAACCAAACCAACGGCCAGCACAATATTGGGCACGATGAAGGGGGCGATAACGAGGAAGTTGACCGCGCCTTCACCCCGGAATTTGTGGCGGGTGAGGGCCATGGACAACAGCGTGCCGATGGCGACAGCGCCGATGCCGACGATGGTGCCGAGCCCGAGGCTGCGCCAGAAGGCGGAGATGAAGGCCTCGTTTTGCAACACGGCGATATAGGAGCCGAAGGACCAGCTTTCGGGCGGGAAGGCCAGGTATTTGCGGGTGTCGAAGGACACCACGAACACGATGATGATCGGCGCCAGAAGGAAGATGTAGAGCAGTGTGATGAGGCCGCGCCATGCGAATGCGGCCAGAGGAGAGGTCTTGTCCATATCAGGCCTCCAGAGCCCGAAGGGCGCGGCGATAGATGACGATCACCGAGCTGAAGAGCACGAGGAGCATGACGGCGAGTGCGGCGGCGAGCGGCCAGTTGAGGGTGACTGTTGCCTCCTGGAAGACTTCGGTGCCGAGCACGAAGACGCGGCCACCACCCATGAGGCGCGGGGTGATGAAGCCGGAAATGGCGAGCACGAAGACCAGCAGCGCCGCCGTGATGACGCCGGGCAGGCTCAGTGGCAGGATGATGCGGGTAAAAACCTTGAAGCGGTTGGCGCCGAGCATGGTGGCGGCTTCTTCAAGCTGTGAATTGAGGCGACCGAAACCCGAGAGCATTGCGAGGATCGCATAGGGCATGAGAATCTCGATCATCGCGATTGTAGCGCCGAGCTGGTTATTGCTCAGGCGCAGCGGCGCGTCGGTGAGGGTCAGCCATTGCAGCGTCGAATTGATGACGCCGCGGTCGCCAAGTATCACCATCCAGCCATAGGTGCGGACAACGCTCGAGGTGAGGAGCGGGGCGATGGCGAGAGCGGTGAGGATGCCGCGATATCTGCTGGTCGAGCGCGCGAGGAAAAGGGCGATCGGATAGGAGAGGATGACGGCGAAGATGGCGACGGTGACGCCGTAATTGAGCGTGTTTCCGGCGACGCGCCAATAGAAGGGGTCGGCCAGGATTTCGGAATATTTATCCAGCGTCCAATCGTCTCCGCCGCCGAGGGCGGAGGTAGAGAAGGAGGCGCGCAGGAGCCAGAGCATGGGGGCAACAAAGCTGACCCCGAGGGCGAGAAGGCCCGGCACCAACAGCACCAGTAGCAGAGTGCGACTGGTCTTTTTATCGACCGCCGTCACTGCTGCGCTCCGATGAGGGTAATGTCTTCAGGCGAGACGCTGAGGGTGACGGTCTGTCCGCGATCTGGCAGGGCGCCGGCATGGGTGGGCAGGTCGACCTTGAGGGTGCGGGAGCCGACCTCGACGTCCAGCGTCAGGGTTTCGCCGCGATAGACGAGGTGGGTGACAGTGCCGGAGAAGCTGTTGGGGCCGTCGGCGCCGAGGGTGAACCGGTGGGGGCGGACGAGGAGGCGGGCATCCTGGCCTGCCGGAATATCCTGGCCGACAGTGATGATACCAAGACCATCGACCTCGGCAGTACGGGAGCCGGTGGGACGGCCCGTGAAGAAATTGCCGGCGCCGATGAAGTTGGCGACGAATTCGGTGGCCGGGTAATCAAAAATCTGGCGGGGCGTGCCGATCTGCTCGATCTTGCCGGCCGACATGACGGCGAGCCGATCGGCCATGGAGAGGGCTTCGTCCTGATCGTGGGTGACAAAGATGGCGGTGACGCCAGTGCGGTTCTGGATCGAGCGGATTTCATCACGCATCTCGTCGCGTAGCTTGGCGTCGAGATTGGACAAGGGCTCGTCGAGCAGCAGGAGATTGGGCTCGATCACCAGAGAGCGGGCGATGGCGCAACGCTGCTGCTGGCCACCAGAGAGCTGGGTGATGCGGCGCGAGCCGTAACCGGCCAGTTTCACGAGATCGAGGGCGCGTTCGACGCGCTCGGCACGTTCGGCGCGCGGAACGCCGCGCATTTCGAGGCCAAAGGCGACGTTTTCAGCCACGCTCATATGCGGGAACAGCGCGTAGGACTGGAACACCATGCCCATATTGCGCTTGTGCACGGGGATCTGGGCCATGTCCTGGCCATTGAGCCAGATGTGGCCGGAGGTGGGGGTGATGAGGCCGGCGACCATGCGCAGGATGGTTGTCTTGCCGCAGCCCGAGGGGCCGAGAAGGGCGAGCATTTCGCCCTTCTCGAGATCGAAATCGACGTGATCAACGGACGGCACGCTGCTGCCGGGGTAGGTCTTCACCAGTTTTTCGACGGTGACGTGCTTGTTCGACATGGGCGTGCTGTCCGGTTCGACGGGGATTAATTGAAGGCGATGACTTCGCGGTTGATGCGCTGGATCCAGTCGGAATAGACCGTGGCAATGAACGACCAATCGAGGGTCATCTGCGCGGCCTGCGCTTCCTTGGAGCCATAGATGCGGGCGGCGACGTCGTCCGAGAGCTCGACGGTGGTGTTGACCGGACCGTAGAAGCTCTTTTCGGCAAAGGTTGCCTGGGCTTCGGCGCTGAGGGCGTAGTCAATGAAGAGCTGCGCCGCTTCAGCGTTCTTGGAGCCTTCCACCAGATTGATGGTGTTGGTCTGGCCGATGCTGCCTTCGAGGGGAGCGGCAATGCCGATAACGCCGTCCTGGGTGTCGTGCAGGTACTGGGCACGGCCGTTCCAGCAGATCGAGAGATCGACTTCGCCGTTCTGGACGACGGCGTAGCAATCCGGAGCCGGGTCCCAGGTGAGGACGTTGGGGGCGAACTCATTCATCGCGGCAATCGCCGGATCAATGGTTTCCTTGTAGTCGGCGCCGGCCATGGAGTTGAGGATCGGCAGCAGGATCACGCCGCGGGTGTCGCCGAGGCGAGCAGCGATACGGCCCTTGTACTTTTCGTCCTTGAGGTCGTTCCAGCTGGTTGGCGGCTCGGTGACGGTCTTGGTGTTGTAGAGGATCGCCAGATTGTCCTGCGAGAAGGCAATGGCGCGATCTTCCTCGATGCGGGCCCAATCGGGCTGCTGGGCGAGGTTCGGCACGGCAGCCGGATCGAGCTGGGCGGTGAGGCCCTCCTTGGCGGCGGTGATGGCCACGGCCACGTCGATCAGTGCGATATCGACGGTCGGGTCGTCCTTCTGCAGGGTCAGCAGGGCCAGCGTCTCAGCCGAATTCTTGGACGGCTGGTAGACGATGTCGATCTCGGGGTGCTTTTCCTCAAAGGCCGAGATGACGAACTTTTCGTAGTTCTCGGCAAAGACGCCGGAGAAGCCGACGACGTTCACGGTGGTGACGTCCTGGGCCTGAGCGGCGCTGACGGCACCGAAGGCAGTGGCGGCCAGAAGGCCAGTGGCAAGAAGACGGATCATGGTGATGTTTCCGAGGTTGAAATCAGGGGCGCGGGGTCCAGGCGGCGTCGAGAACACGAAGCCAATTGCCGCCAAGAATTTTGGTGATTGTCTCTTCGCTCCAGCCGCGAGCGAGCATGCGCGCGGTGAAGTTTGGCATGTCGGTCATGCGGCTGATGCCAGCCGGCTTGTTGATCTTGACCGAGCCGAATTCGGTGAGCTTTCGCGCAGTGCCCTTGTCGCGATTGGCCCAGAGGAGCCAGTCGCTGGGGCGGGGGCGATCGAGCGAGAAATCGGTGCCGATGCCGACATGGTCTTCGCCGACGAGATTGATGACATATTCCATGGCGTCGAGGACGTCTTCGACCGTCGCGTCATTGCCGGCGGCAAGGCCAGGCGCGAAGAGGCTGATGCCGATCAGGCCGCCCTTTTCCGCGCAGGCGGTGAAGAGGTGGTCGGGCTTGTTGCGCTTAACGTCGTGCAGGGCGCGCGGCAGGATGTGCGAAATGCAGACGGGACCCTTGGCGTATTCGATGACGTCGGCGCTGGTCTTGTCGCCGACATGGCTGAGGTCGCAGAGGACGCCGACGCGCGCCATTTCGTCGAGGACTTCGCGGCCGAAACCGCTGAGGCCACTGTCGTTTTCCTCGAGATAGCCGGAGCCGGAATAGTTCTGGGTATTGTAGGTGAGCTGCATGATGCCCACGCCGAGGTCCTTGAAGATCTCGACATAGTCGAGCTTGTCCTCGAGGGGGGACGTGTTCTGCCAGCCCATGATGATGCCGGTCTTGTTCTCGGCCTTGGCAGCCTCGATATCGGCGACACGGCGGACGGGGCGGAGGATGTCGCTATTTTCACGCAGGAAGTGCTTCCACTGCGAGACATAGTCGATGCCTTCGCGGAAATTTTCCCAGAGCACGGTGGAGACGTTTACGGCGGTGATCCCACCGGCGCGCATCTCCTCGAAGATCGGGCGGCCCCAGAGCGAGGTTTGCAGCCCGTCAACGATGATGGCGCGATCGTGCAGCGCCTGCGCCTCGGGCGGGATCACAGGGGTTGGTGTGCTCATCAGGCTGTTTCCTTGATTGCGGCGGCGAGGGCGCGCTGGACAAAATCGAGGCGGTCCTGGCCCCAGAAGAGTTCGTTACCGATGACGTAGGTCGGCGTGCCGAAAATGCCGCGTGCCTCGGCCTCGGCGAGATTGGCGTGCCACTGGGCGACGATGTCGGCGTCCTGCGGCTCGCGGATGAACTGCTCGCCTTCCGTGCCGACCGTCGCGCGGGCAAATTCGCGCAAAGTGTCTAGATCGGCGATGTCGCGATCCTCGGCCCAGAGGCCGCGCTGGACGGCAAAGGAGAAGGCGAAGGCATCAAGGCCCGCGTTCTGCATGGCGATGACGGCCTGGGCGGCGATTTCGATGGTGCGGCAGGGATAGAATTTGGGCGCGAGGTTGAGCGGAATGCCGAGGTGCGCGCGCCAGCGGGTCAACTCCACCGCGTGATAGGCCTGACGGCCCTCGGGGCGGGTGCGCAGCGGGATGCCGCCATTGGCCTCGATGATGCGGATGGGCCGCAGGATGAGCCGGGCACCGGCAGCGTCGGCTATCGATTTGGCGCGCTGGGCGCCGAAATAGGCCCAGGGCGAGGAAATGCCGTAAAAGACCTGAAGGTCGGGAATACTCATGCTGAAATGTCCTGGTCGGCCTCGATCCACTCATCACCCAGAAGTTCGGGGATGTCGTAGTCGAGGAAATTCTGCAGGTGGATGTCCCGGTCTTCGACGAAGATCGAGCGCGCCAGGGACTGGGCCAGCCGCGTCGCGCCTTCGCCGATGGAAGGGATGCCGCTGGTGATCTTTCCGTGGGTCATGACCGCCGGAAGCGAGAAGCAGTAGATATTCGAGATTGCTCCGGGCGATCCGTCGCGGGGGAGGAACTCGAAGCCGGGCCCGAGATAGGGCATCTGGCTCAGGCCCCTGTTCTGGAGCTCTGCCGGCGGGGTATAGGCATCGGCCCAGCGTTTGACGTGGGGATCGAGCGTGCCGAGTTCCCGGCGGGCGCTGAAATCGACCGAAAATCCGGTGGCGAAAACAATGAAGTCAGCGTCGTAAGTGCCCTTTGGCGTCGTGATTTCGAGGTGGTCCTGGAGCTCGCGGAGGCCAGTGATCGGGCTTGCGAAATGGAAGTGGGCATTGTCGTGTCGCGAGACGCGCAGGACGCTGTGGCGCGGAGCGGGGAGTTGAAAACGCTCTCCTTCGGCCATGAAGCGCCATTTGACATCGTCGGGCAGGCCGAGGAAGCCATAGGTCATGCCCCGGCTGCCGGTTCCGGTGAATTTGTCGACGCGCGGCATGGTGGGGCGACGGATAAAGATATCGACGCGCGCCGCGCCTGCCTCGAGGGCGGCTGCGGCATTGTCCATGGCGGAGGCGGCAGCGCCGACGATGGCGACGCGTTTTCCCGCGAGAGCGTTGATGTCAAAGACATCGTAGGAATGGGCCATTCGCTCAGGCGAAATGGACTGCGCGAGGGATGGAACCGCAGGTTGCCCCAAACCGTCGATGCCGGTGGCGAGGATCACGCGCCGGGCGAGGATCGTGTCGGACATGCCATCGCGAACCCGCGTCAATTCAACGAGGCCGCCGTCAGTCAAATTGATCGCGGTGATCTCACTGCCGTTTTCGACCGGAAGGTCCAGCACTCGCCGGTACCACAGCAGATAGTCCATCCACATCAATCGCGGCACGAGGTGCATTTCTTCGAATGCCGCCGCGCCATATTGCGCTTCGAACCAGGCGCGGAAGGTCAGAGCCGGAATGCCGAGCGCCGTTCCGGCGGCTTCCTTGCGCGTGCGCAGCGTTTCCATTCGTGCCGAAGTGACCCACGGCCCCTCCCGGCCCTCCATGGCCTTGTCGAAGATCTGCACATTGGCGATGCCGATATTGCGGAGGGCTGCGCAGGACACGAGGCCGAGCATGCCGCCGCCGACAATGGCAACATCGAGTATCCTGGCGCCATTCTCTACTCGAGCGGGAACCCAGTGCTTCGCCGGCAGCGCGAGCCAAACCAGCTCCTGGCGAAGGCGTGTTTCGAGGGCTTGCAGCCGGGAATGGGAGTCGGGGAGAATGTGCATTGCGATTTCTAGTATGCATATTTTGCATTTTCATCGCGACATTATGTTCAGAATGAATTTTCTGACTGTGATGTCGGGAACGAAAATTCGTTCCCGTTGCGCGCCCTGGAGGGTGGCGGGCAGCGTGACCGGGGCGGGGCGATTGGTTGCGGGACAAGCTGATCGCGCGCGGGCGGCGGTTCTGCGCGCCAAGCCGAGCGCGGAACGGGGGTTTTGGCTGCCAGCCGGGCCCCATTATGCCCCGACGGCCCGCCTTATTTGGTGACTGCCCGACTTTTGTTGCGGATGCGCCGCCCCTTATTGGCTCGCGTCATCAAGGCTGTCCCGAAAATCGTTCCAGCCGGCGTCGACGGAGGAGGGGGCTTCGCTCCAGTCCCTCATCGGCTGGCCGGTAGCGGGATCACGGGCGGGTATCGGCAGCATCATGATGCGTTTGACCGCTGCCCGGCGTCCGGCTTCGTCAAGCGACGCGACCGGCATATTGTCCCAGTCTCGCCCGTCGGGATAGCCGCCCACCATCATGATGTCGTCGGAATGGTCGACCATGGCATGGGAAACACCCGCCGGCAGCACGATCACGTCGCCGGCCTCCACCCGGGCCTTTATTCCGCCATCGCCGAACAGCTCGACATCCATCCAGCCCCGCGCGCAGCCAAGACATTCATGCGTGGTCGAATGAAAATGCGGGTAGGTATAGACGCCGGGATAACGCCAATTGTTGAGCCAGCCATTGTTCTTGAACAAGGCGATCAACTGGTCTTCGCCACCGCCAGGCAGGGCGCCGCGATGGATCAAGAGGGGGAAACGGCTATTGGGCAGAAGTCCTACCGGCTTTGACCAGTGCTGTTCGGTCTTCATCCTAATCCTCCTTGCGCTTTCCCCAGGCGCTACCGTCGGGACGATAGGAAGACTGTACTGCATGAACGCGCCCGTACAAGTGCAGTGTTTGGCAGAAAATCGGGGATGGCTGGTCTAGGGCATACAGCCGAGTGTTCAGGGTGCGCGCGAGAGGTGATCAGCCGGAGGTTGCGCCAGCTGTCTGATATTGACGCAAGCCCTGGGCGATCGAGGTTTTTCCGACATAGCCGAGGTCTTGACGGGCGGCGGCGTCGCTGGTGCTGAATTCGCGGCCGATCATGCGCACCATCGATCGCGACAGGGGCGGATCTTCGGCTCGGCACCTCATGGCCCAGACCATTTCCATCATTTTGCCCACGATGAACGCCAGTCCATATGGCATCGAACGGAGCGTCTCCACCGAGAGCCCCTGAAGGCCGGCAATCATGGCGATGAACTCCCGGAAGGTCAGTTTTTCCTGGTCGTTCACGAAGTAGGCGCGACCGCCAATTCCGCGATCGAGGGCGCATTCTATGGCTTCGACGACGTTGTCGACGTGGCAGGTGGCGTAGGCGTAGTCGCCGCGGTTGATGAAGGCGAACTGTCCCGACGCGATCGCCGCCGGAAGCTCCCGGGTCCACATGTCGCCCGGTCCCCAGATGCCGGGGGGACGGATTGCGATCGTCCGAAAGCCGGGCTGACCGGCGCCCAGCACCAGTTCCTCGGCCTGAGCCTTGCTGGCGAGATAGGCCGAAAAGCTGTCGGGATGGGCAGGGGCGCTTTCATCGGCGCCACGCACCGGCGAGCCGCGATCATCCATAATGATGCCGGCGGCGCTGACATAGATCAGCTTCTTTGCGCCGGCCGTCCTGGCCGCCCCGATGAGCGCGGCCGTGCCATCGACATTGGTGCGGAAATAGGGCTTGCGCGGGCCGGCAAAGCGAAAATGGGCGGCCGCGTGCACAACGGCATCGATGGGCGGCAATGCAAGAGACTGGCTTTCGAGGTCGCCCTCGACCGGCTTGGCGCCCATCGCGGCTAATATGCCTTGCGATGATGGTGATCGGGCCAGCGCGTAGACTTCGTGGCCCGAGGCGGCCATGCGGGCGATTATGCGCGTGCCAAGGAAACCGGTGCCGCCGGTAACAAGGATCCTCATGATCTCAGTCCTTCTTTTCAGAATGGATTATCGCCTGCATGGCGCGGTCACGCAGATCGTCGACGATGGCGGGATCGGGCGGCGTCGCTCCGCGCTGGTGCGCCGTCACATGGAGGAGGGACGCCGCGTTCGCGGACGCCCAGGCAAGATCCGCTGCAGCCTCGACTGGCAACGCAAGGCGCCCTTCGGCCTGGACCGCGCCAACCCGCGCGAGAAGGAGGTCATAGGCCTTCCGTGCCGCGGGGATTTCGGCACCCAGCAAAAAGCGGCTCATCATCGCGACGTAGAGCCGGGGTCTGGCCGCAGCAAAGCGGACATAATTGTCCCAGCCCTCGCGCAGGGCCGTTTCGGGGTCAGTCGACTGCGTGGCGGCCAGCTTGCCCGCAAGGAACTGCGCAAACGCCTCTTCCATGGCGGCGCTGAGCAGGCCGTCGGCATTGCCGAAGTGATGATAAAGGGTCGGGGCCGTGACCTTGGCGATGACGCAGACCGCTCGGGTGGAAAATTGAGCTTCGCCATCCTGTTCCAGGACCTGCAAGGCGGCAGCGACAAGGGTTTCGCGTGTTTTCATTCTCAACGTATAGCACTGTTACCACCGTGTATATAGCGGTGCTATAGGTTTGCGTGAGCGGCATGCCAGAAGAAAAAGCGGATCGGATCCGACCGCACCCTGCTTGCGTTTCCATTGGAGCTCCCGCGCCATAGCAGTGCTTCAGACCACGGCGGAGCTTGCATTCTGCGGCGATTGAGCAGAGGAACAGATTTCAAGATTTGAGGCAAAATGGCACGCAAACCCAACTACGACTTCGAGCGCAGAGAGCGCGAGCGGCTCAAGAAGCAAAAGAACGAGGAGCGCGCCCGGGCAAAAGTGGCACCTGCGGCGGACGACGATGTCGCCAGCGATGCAGCCGATCAGCCCCCCGGCGAGGAAGGCTAGGTGCGTTTCCGCGGCAGTCGTGCATATGGGGCGCTCGAGCATGGTCTCTGGAGGTCGGAGTGATGGCGTTTCCGATAGACCAGTCCTTTGAGCGACTGCGGCCCCTCGGTTGGCAGAGCTTTTTCCAGGAGCAGTTGAGCGAGGATGATCTCGCGCTGTCCCCCCTGCGTATCGACGCTGTCCACCGGGCGCGGATGACGGCACTGTCCGGTCAGGAACAAGTCGAAGTCGGGCTGCCGCCGCGCTCGGATACGTCCGAATATGCGGTCGGCGATTGGGTGCTGGCGGATCCGCTTACGCGCGTGCTGTCGCGCCGGCTGGAGAGGAAGGCCCTGCTCCAGCGTCCCGGAGATGGGCAAAGGCCGACACAGCTCGTGGCCGCGAATGTCGACACCCTGTTTATCGTGGGGTCTTGCAATGCCGACTTCAACCTGGCCCGCCTCGAGCGCTATCTGGCATTCGCCAACGATGCCGGCACCGAGCCCGTCGTCGTCTTGACCAAAGCCGATATGGCGGACGGCGCGCAGGAGTATCAACGACAGGCCGCCGCCCTGCAGCGGGGGCTGGCCGTGGTGACCATCAATGCGCGCTCGGAAGAGGCGGTGGACACCCTCAAGCCATGGTGCGGGGCAGGGGCGACCGTTGCGCTGGTGGGATCGTCCGGCGTTGGCAAGTCGACACTGGTCAATACGTTGGTGGGCAAGGGCTGGCGGCAGCCGCAATTGACCGGGAGTGTTCGCGAGGGCGATTCCAAGGGGCGGCATACCACGACGTCGCGCTCCCTCCACGCAATGACCGGTGGCGGCTGGGTGATCGATACGCCGGGGGTCAGAAGCCTGCATCTCAAAGATGTCGGCGAGGGTCTCGACATCCTTTTTGCCGAGATCACCGAGCTGACACCGCAGTGCAAGTTCCGCAATTGCACGCATGACCATGAACCCGGTTGCGCGGTTCTTGCTGCCGTCGCCAACGGCAGTCTCGATCCCGACCGGCTGGACCGATGGCGCAAGCTTCAGGCCGAGAGCAATAGCGGCAAGCGCAGCCGCTGATTCTTCGCTCTCGGGGGTCACCAAACCGGCAGTTTGAGCGACGAGGCCAAGGCAACGAGCTCGGCCTGACGGTGGCAACCGGTCTTGGCGAACACTTGCAGCAAATGAGTCTTTATCGTGCTCTGGGCCGCGCCGGTTTCGGCCGCGATTTGCCCGGGCGACACTCCTGCCGATATCCGTTCGAATACCCTAGCCTCTGCCGGCGTCAGATCAAACAGGGCCGCGATCTCGAGTTCGGGCCAAAGGGGAGATTGGCGGGATGGCGCAATGAAGATGGCCGCGTCGGCCGCGACGCTGACAGTTGGGCGCAATTGCCCCGAGCGGAGGGGCAGGACGTGAAAAACATGTGTTTCATCCCCCAGCCGCAAGGGAACGCCGAAGCCATTCGGTCCAAGCGATTTCTCATCCATCGCGGCCTTGGTCACGGCCCGCGAAAGCGCCGCGGTGGCCCCGGGGGACGGCACCGATAACCGGCCATTGATCGCAGTCACCGGCGCGCCCATGGAGAGCATCCGTCGAGCGACCTGATTGGCGTGAATGACCTTGAGGCTGGCATCGGTCATGACCACGCCCACGGACAACGCATCCACCACGCTCTGGAACATGTCCGACTTGATGGAGCCGATATCCAGCAAGCGCGATATCGCAACGGATCGCTGCAGATGGGGAAGCAAGAGGCGGGCGAGCGAGAGATCTCGCTCGGTAACCGGGCCGGCATCGCGATGGCGGCCGAACGCTATGGTGCCCATGGCGGCCCCATCGCGGGCAAGTCCCACCCCCATGACATCAATCATTCCGCGCGGTCGCGTCCACTCGACATAGATGCGGCTGGCCTCGGTGAGCCCTTCCTTGTGCTTCTCGGACATCAGGGCAGGCTGGTTGGGGTCATAGGTGAGGAGCTTGCCAATCCCGCCCCACTGCTCCAGCGCCTCGGCGCCGTAGCCATGCAGCTTTTCGAGCCAATGCTGCTCGATGCCGGTGGTGTAAAGCAGCAGAATGTCGCCTGAGGGGTAGCTGCGCAGATTGAGCGCCGCGCTCTTGAAGTTCATCGCATCGCAAAGGGCCGCCAATGTCCGCGGCCACTCGTTGGGATCGATGGCGCAGTCATAGATCGATGCCACCAGGTCCGACATTGCCTCCACGGCAATTGCTTGCTCCATTCCGTCCTCCGGAGCTCACAGAACTTGAATTCATTCGAGGAGCTCCACCAAACGGTGGAGGTGTCATAGCGCCCAGGGTGATCCACTTGAGAACGCCAACCAGTGACAGGCAACAACGCTACTCACTCAGAGTTCGGCGCTTTCGCAATGGAGAGGGTATCATGGACTACTCTTTACTTCTAGCGTACGGCCTGGCCGTCGATCTCGACGGCTTTCGCGGTAGTGGTGACCTTGACGGGCTGAGCGACCGCATGCTGTGGGATATCGGCTACAAGCGTGTCGGCGGTCGCGTGGTCGAGGATGTAGCGCCGTTCGACGAACCTGTCGTTGAGCAGCGCAGCCGGTCGTGGTCGTGGTTGATGTTTGGGCGAAACCTGTTCGCGCACAAGGTTTCGAGCCCTCCCGCGAAACTCGCCTGACAAGAACCGGCCTTTGCCCCGGACATTGTGGGCCCCCTCCCTGCCATGGAAGGGAGGCGGCCCTTTGCCACAGCACGCCGGAGCGATCTCGAGCTGCCTTTGCGTCTTGAGCAGAGGCACTATTCGTGGTGATCAGAAATGCACCGGTGACCGACCAGAGCCAGGGGCCGCGACTATTGCGTGACCAACTGGAACCAGGTGTCCAGGAACCGCGTGCGTTTCATGGCGTCGAGATAGACCAGGAGTTCGGGTCCAAGCTCGACACGCTGCAGATTGGTGGGCGTTGCGTCCGATAGTTGTCCCACAAGGGCTCTTTGGCCATCTGGACCAAGGAGTGCGTCGATGGCGATGCCCGCCAAATCGGGGCGCTTGGCCGTCGCGGGAATGAGCGCCACCCAGGGCAGGGCGAGTGCATAATCAGCCGGGATGACGATCTTTATGGTCGGATCGGCTTCAGAGTAGACGCGGGCCACCGAGAGCGGGACATTGTAGGCAAGGTCGATCTTGCCCTCACGCAGCGCGACCAGCATTTCGTCGGGTGTGTCGTAGATGCGGGCGGCCGCTGCGCCAAACGCCCGCGCCACGCGCCAGAACAGGGGCGAGCGCAGGGAATCCTGTGCGGCCAATGTGTAGCTCAACTCGTCTATGCCGATATTGACCAGCCCGGCCCGCATCGACAGGCGCTCGGCATTGGTTTCGAGCAAGCGCGCCAGTGCGAGGCGGCTTTGCGGGATCTCGGTGGCGGTGAACGCGTCGCTTCGGAACACGAACACCGCCGGCTCCGAAGCGATGGCGAAGACCTCATTGCGCCAATGCGACACCTCTGCGGAACCGGGATCGCTCTGGGGGTAATTCGGGTAACCGTGCCCTTCATTGGCCAGCCACACCGCCATGTCCGGCGCCGGCAGGATCACGAGGTCGGGCGCCGGCTGGGCGCCGGTCTGAATGCGTGACGCGATCTGGCGCGGACGCGCCTGAACATAGTCAGCGCTCAGCCCTGTCCTCGACAGCAGATCGAGCGCCGCCGACATGCGGGAGGGCTCGACCGGTCCCATGATTTCGATCCGCGATGCACTCTGGGCCCAAGTGGGGTGTGGCTGCAGACCCATGCCGAACACCAGAGGCGCAAGCAGGAGCGTCAGCCCCAGCGCTGCCCGATTTGGTGATGGCTTGCGCGGTAGTGTGGCCGTCACGACCAGGCCACCACCGGGCCGGTCCTTGAGTGAAATCGTGCCATGGGACGCGCGGATCACGGCGTCGACGATGGCGAGGCCAAGGCCCGATCCTGGCCCGAACTCGTCGCCGCGCACGAAACGCTCGAAGACGCGCGTCCGCATTTCAGGGGGGATGCCCGGCCCGCGATCGGCAATTACGAGGTCAACACTGGATCTGTGGCGCACGAGGCTCACCTCCACCGGCCCCTGGCTGTGGACGAGGGCATTCTCGATGAGATTGCGCACCATTTCGCGGGCGGCCACCGGGTCACACTCCACGAGTACGCGCTGATCGGGCAGATCAGAGGTTATCCGCATGGCGAGAGCGTCGTCCCTCGCCTCGAGGCGATCGACGGCCTCCCGCACCAGCGCCACGAAATCCACGGGTTCGCTGGCCTGTGTTTCCAGCCGGTGCAGCACGGTGGCGTCGCTCAGCAACTGGTTGGCCAGCACTGTGGCGCCCACTGCATTGGCATGGATGCGCTCGATCCGGTCGCGCAATGGACCGGCGGGGGCCTCCTCCACAGCGATTTGGGCGAGCGCACGAAGCGCCGTGAGGGGCGTGCGCAATTGATGGGCCGCATCGGCGGTGACCCGCTTCAGGCCGGTCAGCGCTGAATCCAGCCGCTCCATGAATTCATTGAGCGTGGACACCAGGGCCTGCGCTTCGCGTGGCACGGCGCCGGTGATGGGGCCAAGATCGGACGGTGCTCGCCGACGGATCGCCCTTTCCACCGCACGCAATGGCACGAAGGCCTGGCGAACACTGAGGCCGATGAGCAGGAAAGCCAGAGTGGCGACGGCGATCGCGGGGAAGACGGCGTTGAATGTCAGCTGGCGCGAGAGTTCCTCGCGCGCTTCGCGGGTTTCACCCACCACTATGTCCACCCAGCCGCCTTCGAGGCCACCCATTCCGGCGTGGTAGCGGGCGACTGACGCAATGCGGACCGGTGCGCCACGATAGGTGCTGTCCACCAGTCGCATGTCCGGGCCGACTGCCGGCGGCAGGTCTAGCCCGAGGAGGGGCGAGCCGGTGACAACCGAGCCATCGGGGGCAGCGATCTTGTAGAAGATGCGATTGAGCTTCGAGGTCCCAAGGATGGCAAAGGCCGCGTAGGGAATGTCGACGGCAAATTGGCCGCCATCCTGGATTTCGATCGTATCGGCAATCGACAGCGCCGCGGCGCTGAGAACACGGTCAAAGGCCTCGTCGGCGGCCCGTTGGCCGAGATGTTGCGCCATCGCGAAGAGGACCAGCCCGATTAACGAGAACAACAGGGCGGCGCTGATGAGGATGCGCTGCTGGATAGACGCCGTGTGGCTCATCGGGGCGTCGCAGGCGTCGTTGCAAGCCCGATCTGGTAGCCGACCCCACGCTGGGTGACGATTTCGATGCCGCTATCTTCCAGCTTTCGCCTGAGGCGCGACACCAATAGCTCGATGGCATTGGGTGAGCCCTGATCGTCGTGACCGAACAGGCGCAGCACAAGCTGCTCCTTGCTGACCGGATTGCCGAAATTGGCGACCAGCAGTTCCAGCAGTTCGAATTCCCGCTTGCCGAGATCGACCGGCTGGCCATCGAGCGAAGCGGCGCGGGCACCCAGATCGACCCGCAACGGGCCATGCACGTTGATCGACTGGCTGACCCCGTTCCTGCGTCGGATCACAGCGCGAATTCGGGCCGTCAATTCGAGCAGATCGAACGGCTTTACCAGGTAATCGTCAGCGCCGAGGTCGAGCAGGCTGACCTTGTCGGCGACCTGATTGCGGGCCGTAATGACGAGCACGGGGGTCGGCGTCCTGGCCTCGCGCATGGATTGCAGGATGGCGAAACCATCCTTGCCCGGAAGGTTGATATCGAGCACGACAAGGTCATAGCTGCCGCTCACAGCGAAGTCCTCGCCGCTCAAGCCATCGCTGGCGCGGTCGACCTTGTAGCCTTCGCGGGCGAGCTTGGCCGCGATAGCGTCGCCAATGTCGCGGGAGTCTTCGATAAGGAGGATGCGCATTCTTGCGAAGTGACAGGATTATGACAGCCAAAACAGAATATAGAATTGCTCGAAATCGGCAAGGTCGGAAATCACATCAAGATGATTCCGGCCCTGTCGCCGGAGGTATCTGCAACATGTTCTGGAAATTAACCTGCATTGCGGGAGGCGTATTATTGTCTTCTTCTGCAGTTCTGGCCGAAGAATGTCAGAAGACGCTCGAACTCTCTGCAGAATTCTGCGACAACAATTCAGATTTAGTTGCAGACCTTCCGCTGGACCAAGCAAAGTGGCGCACGCCCAAGACGCTGGTCTGGGCTTATACTCCCATCGAAGATCCAGCCGTCTATGCCAGCGTGTTCAAGCCGCTGACCAATCACCTGGAGCAATGTCTCGATCGCCAGGTGGTCTATTACCCGGTTCAGTCCAACACCGCTCAGATCGATGCGATGAAGACCGGGCGCCTGCATTTTGCCGGATTTGCTACCGGTCCCACGAGCGTTGCGGTCAATGAGGCCGGTGCAGTTCCTTTCGCGGGCAAGGGCGTGGGCGACGTGTTGCGCGGCTATGAATTGATCGCCGTTGTCGCCGCCGGCAGTCCCTATCAGCTTCTGGAAGACCTCAAGGGAAAACGCGTGGCCCATGTCTCGCCGTCTTCCAATTCGGGAAATCTTGCACCGCGCGCGCTTTTCCCCGCCGAGGGCCTCGAGCCGGGCATCGACTATGTGCCGGTGATGTCCGGCGGGCATGACAAGTCGATCCAGGGCGTTATTGCCGGTGACTATGAGATGGCCGCCGTCGCCTCCGATGTGCTGGAGCGGATGATCGAGCGCGGTCTCGTCCGGCGTGACGATATTCGCGTCATCTATACCAGCCCCACCTTTCCCACCTCGTCCTTTGCCCATGCGCATGATCTGGCACCCGAGCTGGCCGAGGCCCTGAAAGCGTGTTTCTTCAGCTTCCGCTTTACCGACGAAATGCGGGAGGAATTTCACGGTGACGAGCAATTCGTGCCGATTTCGTATGCGCGGGACTGGGCGGTCGTGAATGCCGTCGCGCGCCAATCGGCCGGGCCGGGCACCGTAGTCGATCCGCCCGAGGACGAGGGGCAAGCCGCCCCACACTAGCGCTCACTGAACCCAGAAATGTCCATGTGCCGGCTGCGCCCCTGCGCGGCCAAGGGAAGCTTTTTGCGAGTTTTTGCCGTGACCCAAACCAATGCATCAACCCTTGCGCCAACCGGCGAGGCGCCACGAAAAGGCGGAATCGGACCATTTGTCTACGCCCTGCGCATTGCCACCGCCGAGCCTACGGCCATGGTCGGGCTGCTGGTTCTGGCCCTGTTTGCCTATCTCATCGCCGCGCCCATCGTCGTGCTGCTCAGTGATGCGGTTCGCGTGCACTTTGCCGACCAGGCGCGCATCGGCGCGGATCTGGGGGCCTTTACCACCTACTATTTCGAGCGCGCTTTCCTGTCGCGCGTCGCACAGGACATTTTCTGGTTCCCGCTGCTCAATACCGGTCTCGTCGCCATGCTCGCGATGGTGGTGGCGCTGGTCGTGGGCGGCGCCATGGGATGGCTGATCAGCCGCACCGATCTGCTCGGCCGCCGCTGGTTCGCCACAGCCCTGATCGTGCCCTATATGTTGCCGTCCTGGACCTTCGCCCTCGCCTGGATGACGCTGTTCAGCAACCGCACCACGGGCGGCATGAAAAGTTGGGCGGAGGCGCTCGGATGGGCGCCGCCCAACTGGCTGTCCTACGGCATGATGCCGATCGCGATTATCCTGGCGCTGCATTACGCACCCTTCGTCATCCTGCTGTTCGGCAATGCGCTGCGCCAGTTCGATACCCAACTCGAAGATTCGGCGCGCTCGCTTGGTGCGAGCCCCTTTGTGGTGGCGACGAAGATCATCCTGCCGTTGATGCGCCCGGCGCTGATCTCGGCGCTGACGCTGATCTTTGCCAAATGTCTGGGGGATTTCGGCGTCGCCTACGTCCTTGGCGTGCCCGTGGGGTTCGACGTGCTCGCAACCTCGCTGTTCCGGGCCATTTCCACCAGTCAGTCCGGTATGTCCGCTGTTCTGGCGGGCACCATCATCGTGCTGGGTTCGGCTTCGGTGCTGATCGACATGGCCTTGCTCAAGCAAGCCAAGCGCTTTGTCACCATCGGCGCGAAGGGCGGCAAGAGCGGCACCACCAAACTCGGGGCATGGCGCATGCCGGCCACCGCACTTGCGGGCCTCGTGTTCCTCGTCAGCGCTTTCATTCCGCTGATGGCGCTCTTCCTCACCACGATCATGCGGGTGCCCGCAGACTTCTCCCTGTCCAATTTCACCCTCGATTACTGGATCGGCTCCAACCTCACCACCACAGCCCTTCGCCAGGGCATTCTGCTCACCGGCGAATTCTGGACGGCGACGTGGAATACGATCTGGATGGTCGGCTCGGCCGCCATCGGCGCAGGCCTGCTGGGACTGCTGGTGGGTTATGTTGTGGTGCGTTCGCCGATACGCGGCGTCGGCGTGCTGCTGCGTCAGATTACCTTCCTGCCGTATCTGGTGCCGGGCATCGCCTTTGCCGCCGCCTATCTCTCGATGTTCGCGGTGCAACGCGGCCCGGTCCCGGCGCTCTACGGTACTTCGGCCATCCTGATCATCGCGCTGCTCGCCGACCAGATGCCCTTCGCCTCGCGCGCCGGCATCTCGGCGATGATGCAGCTGGGCAAGGATTCCGAGGAGGCCGCGCAGGTGGCCGGCGCCGGCTGGTGGCGGCGCATGACCAGCATCGTCCTGCCCATTCAGCGACGCGCCCTGACCTCGGGGATCCTGCTGCCCTTCATCTCCGGCATCAAGGGATTGAGCCTCGTGGTCGTGCTGGCGGTGCCGGGCACGGACCTGCTGACTACCTACGCCATCCGGCTGGTCGATTACGGCTACAGCCAGGCCGCCAACGCGGTCGTCATCATGATCTGCATCGTGGCCTTCGGCGGAACGATGCTCGTGCAGAAACTCGGCAAGAGCAGTCTCGCCGACGGCATCGGAGGATAAAGCTATGTCCAGCGTCAGTTTGCGCAATGTGGAAAAAACCTATCGCCGCGGCATGCCCAGCGCGGTGCAGAACCTGACCCTCGAAATCCCGGAATCGGAATTTCTCTGCCTGCTCGGTCCCTCCGGCTGCGGCAAGACCACCACCCTGCGCATGATCGCCGGGCTGGAACATCCGACCGCCGGCCAGATCCTGATCGATGGCAAGCCCGTAGACTCCGTCGATGACGGTATCTTCCTGCCGCCCGAGCGCCGGGGCATGGGCCTCGTGTTCCAGAACTATGCCCTGTGGCCGCATCTGACCGTGCAGGAGAATGTCGAATTCGGTCTCAAGCTGCGCAAGGTGGAAAAAAGCCAGCGCGTCGCCATTGCGGCCAGGGTGATGGATACGCTGGGCATCGGCCGATATGGCGCTCGCTATCCGTCCGAGCTTTCCGGCGGGCAGCAGCAGCGCGTCGCACTGGCGCGCATGCTCGCCATCAATCCCAGCGTCATCCTGCTGGACGAGCCGCTATCCAATCTCGATGCCAAGCTACGCCTCGACATGCGCGCCGAACTCAAGCGCATCCATCGCGAATTGGGCTCAACCTTCATTTTCGTTACCCACGACCAGTGGGAAGCGATGACGCTTTCGACCACAATCGCAGTGATGAGCGAAGGCCTGCTGCAGCAGGTGGGCACCCCCGACGACATCTATGAGCGACCGGCCAACCGGTTCGTCGCTGAGTTCGTCGGCAATTTGCCCATCAACATCGTCACCATGGCGGATTCGGATCCCGTCACCCGTTGGATGCAAAACTATCTGTCCGGCGACGCCCAACAGGCTCGCTCCGTCGCTTCGGTCGGCATTCGTCCGGAAAACATCCATTTGGCACCGCGAGGGGCGGCGCGTCCGCGCTCGGCGCCGGTCACGGCCGATGCCACGCTGGTCGACGTCGTCCCCACCGGCGGCAACTGGATCGTCGAAATGGTGACCGAGCAGCGCAAGGTGTTTGCGCTGACGGCAGAGCCGCCGACGCTGTCGGCGGGCGAAGATGTCAGCTTCTGGGCCGAGCCATCGCACCTGCACCTGTTCGACGCGGACGGAATGCGCCGGTCGCCTGCCCAGGGCGGGCAAATTTTCTAAAACGTCATCATCCAAGGAGGATCCCATGATGATCTCTGAACGCGGCCTTCGCCGCTCGATTTTTGCTGCCGTGACGATGGCCGCCGTGGCTGGGGTCGGCAGCGCGGCACTGGCCCAGCAGGCCAGCCTCGGTATCCCGGACGAGGGCTATACCCTCGAGGCGCTGATCGAAGCGGCCAAGTCCGAGCCCCCGATCGTCGTGGTCGACGCGACCGGCAAGATCGTCAAGATGGCCGAGAATTTCACAGCCAAATACGGCATCCAGGCAACCGGTGTTAAGCTTGCGGCCCAGGAGCAGGAAGACGTTCTGCTGCGCGAGCACGCTGCCAACAATGTGCAGTCCGACGTGTTCAACATGAGCAATCTGCCATCGGTCATGTCGCGCATTATTCCGCAGAATGCCGGCATCAGCTGGTTCCCGCCCGATCTCGCCAGCTTTGTCCCGATCGAGTACCAGAACCCCGCCATCACCAGCAATAATCCCTGGGTCTGGGTCTATAATACCGAGGTCTATGGCGAGACCTGCCCGATCAGCAATATCTGGGCCTTGACCGACGAAGAGTGGAAGGGCCGCGTCGCGATCCCCGATCCGCTGCTGCGCAACGAGACCATGTTCTGGTTCAACCAGATCGAGACAAATGCCGATGACGCGGTTCGCGCCGCCTACGAAGCCCATTACGGCACGCCGCTCGAAACCACGGAAGCCAGCGCCACGGCTGAATGGGTGAAGCGCCTGGCGGGCAACAGCCCCAATGTGACGCGCTCGGACACCGATGTCGGCCCGATCGTGGGCGCACCCGGACAGACCGAACCCTTCATGGGTTTTGTCAGCGCCGCCATCTTCCGCGACGCACGCGACAACAACTTCTTCATGGGCCTCTGCGCAGGCGTCAAGCCATGGGTGGGCCAACTGACCCCGCGTGTCGCCGTGATCGCCACGGGGACGGACAGCCCGAACGCGGCCAAGCTCTTCGTGCATTTCATGATGACCGAGGAAGGCATGGCGCCGCAGCTGGCCGACGGCAAGATCTCGACCAACACCAAGGCCCGCATGCCGGAAGACGAAGCTTCAGGCGTCATCCACTACAGCGACCAGCTCTATGTGAACAATTCGGTCACCACGCCTGACGACTTCGCAAAGCTGCAGGACTGGCAGGATTTCTGGACCATCAGCAACCGCTGACAATCTGGTGGCAGCGGCGGTCGCGCCGCTGTCACCATTCCTTTGCCCGCAAGGGGCAGCGCGTTTGATCGACGGTCAGATAATCCGAAGCCCTGCATTTCCTGGAAGGTTCACCGACCCGGATTTGTCCGTCCAGGACACCACGCAATTTACGGGCACGGTTGAATTCAGTTCGACGCGCGTGGGCTTGGAGTCGTGCCAGTCCATATCGATAGAGATGCCGCCGCGCGCCCAAACGCCGCGTATCGACCCACTTGGCCAGGCCGTGGGGAGGGCAGGGAGGAGGCCGATGGATCCCTCCCGGGATTGGACGATCATTTCAAGAATACCTGCAGCACCACCAAAATTGCCGTCGATCTGAAAGGGTGAGTGAGCATCGAACAAATTGCGATAGCTCCGCTCCGGGCTCAGCAGCAATTTCAGTACCGCGTGAGCGTGTTCGCCTTCACCGAGCCGCGCCCAAAGATTGAGGCGCCAGGCGATGGCCCAGCCGGTTGCTTCATCGCCCCGAAGCTCCAGCGAACGTCGAGCAGCGGCGGCCAGGTCCGGCGTCTGGTCCAGCGTGATCTGATGGCTGGGATAAAGGCCATAGAGGTGGGACACGTGGCGGTGATCCATTTCCGGTGCGCTGAGGTCCCAGTCGTCCAACCATTCCTGCAATTGCCCGCCGGTGCCCACCTTGTGACCAGATAACCGGGCTCTGGCGCTCCACACGTCCTGCAGGAGTGAGCCAGGCCCCAGTTCAGGTGGTTCGGGTCCTAATTGGACGAGGCGTCATATCCGGCCTGGAAGATTTCGAGATATCGAGGCAGCCCCAGGCTCTCGATGTCGGCCAGGTAGGCTGCCCAGGCGGCATCGTCGTTGATGTCACGCTGGCCAGTGATGAACTCGGCATTGGACTGCGTGAAGTAGTTTTGGAGGTTGACCTGCAGCTGGGCCAGCTCGTCAGCCGTGGACGCGTCGGTCCAGAGGCTCCAATAGGGGAACAGCTTGTCCGCGGGATACTTGCCTTTATAGAGGAGACTGGTCAGCCGCGGCGCTGGAATCGTAGCCGGTTGTTTCGAAGTTCAGATCGACACCGAATTTTTCTTCGACCTGGGTCGTGAACCAGGCGGTGTCGAGATCCATGGTCGCCGTTTGCGGGGCGAACACGCCGAGCGATGTCTGGGCAATGGCTAGTGCCGGCGCGAAGGCCGTTGTGGCCAGCGCCAGCGCTGGAAGTCGTGGTGCGTGCATGTCCCACGCCGGTGCGGGGAGGGGGCCGGACAAGGTGGGTCGGCCGGCGATCCGTCCAAGGACAGTTACGCCTGCCGTTTTGCCTCGCAGGCTTGGCGCGGCGCGTTTTGAGCGGCGTTCAAAACGCCGGGGTCGGCATTGAGGGCTTTTCGTCGGGTGACCCCTGCGTCTGAACTTGCAGGTTGATCACCAGTGGACGCGTACCTCAATGCGGACCAATCACGCGATCATCGAACGTCGATGGTGTCGCCGGTAAACGTACCAAGGGTTTCGATTGCCTCGGTGGTAAACCGCTGGTCGACGATGTCGTCGGCCGAGATGACCGTGACGTCAGCGAAATCTGGGTTTTCGTAGGTGAAATCGACGCTCTTGACGAGTTCGGAGGGGCTGAAGCAGCCGTTGACGCACCAGCGCTTGTGCACCAGATCGCTCGTCGCCTTGATGCTTTCCGGTGACAATTCGGGGCGGCCCTCGGTGATGGCGTCGATCCAGCGCTGCGGCTCGGCCTTCATGGCGCGCGAGGTGTCGATCAGCGCATTGGTGAAACGCTGGATGGCCTCGCCCTTGGTCTCGATGGTGCTGTCGAGTGCCGCCACGAACTTGTTGAGTGCCGGAGCGCGCGACGAGAAATCATCGGGATCGATCAGGACGCTGATGCCGGGTGGGTTGTTGATCGACTGGAACGTGCCGTAGGAGACGGTCGTCGCGTCGATGCGGCCCGCAGCAAGGGCCTGGATGCGGACGTCCGGTGGGCCGATGGCGACGAAATTGGGTGCGCTCGCGTCCATGCCATAGCTGCGGAGAACGGCCTCGGTCAGCGTGTGATCGAGACTGCCGTTATCGGCAATGGCATAGGATTTTCCTGCGAGATCTTCGATGGTTTCGATCTCGGAGCGGGCGGCGATCAGAAAGGCCGCGCCGCGGCCGACGGCGACGAAGCCGCGAACGGGCAAGTCGTTTTCGGCGCGCAGGCGCAGGGCTGCGTCAATGGCGATGTCGGCGATGTCGACGGCGCCGGCATTGAGCGCCGCGACCGCCTGGGGCGTGCCGTCGAGCGGAACGATGGTGACCTTGACGCCGTGCTTTTCATAAAAGCCGAACTGCTCGGCCAGTTGGAAAACCGACGATGTGGTGACGTTGAACTGCGTGTCGGCGACGCCCAGGGCGAGCTTGAGTTCCAGCACATCGGTCGGTTGTGCCATGGCGCTGGTCGAGACCATGAGGCCAAGCGTGGCCGAGGCCAGAAGCGTGGCTCCGCCGCGCAGCAGGGAGGTGATTGTCAGGTGCATAATTGTCTCCTGCGGACAGTCCGCATTTGGGAAAGCGGCCGCGCTCAGGCGGTGCGGCCGAAGATGGGAAGGGGGCTGAAATCGTTGCGCAAAATGGCCGAGGTCTTGTCGTGCCCCATCCAGCCCTGGATCAGGGTGGAATAGATGCGGCGATAGTCGGTGGTGAATTTGAGGTTGCCCTCGTCAAGATCGGTGAGGCTCGGCGGCGCGCCATATTGGCCGCCAGTGACCGGCTTGCCGATGATGAACGCGGGACCTGCAGTGCCGTGATCCGTGCCCAGGCTGGTATTTTCGGCGACACGGCGGCCGAATTCGCTGAACACCATGACTACGACATCATCGGCCCGTCCGAGACGCTCGATGTCGCGCACGAAGGCCGAGATATGATCCGAGGTGTAGGACCACAGCCGCGCATGCAGATCGCCCTGATAGACATGGGTGTCGAAGGCGTTGTTGCGATAGGGGACGTAGTAGACCTTGGTGGGGAAATCGGCAGCGATCAGCGCGGCAACGCGTTCGAGGCCGAATTTGACGAGGCCGTAGTCGATGGGCGTGGAATATGAATTCCAGGCAGCGCGCACCAGATGTTCGGAATGGGTGGCGCTCGCCGCGATGTCGAACAGGAAGTCCTGCGAGGGGTTGGCGCTGCCATTGCCGCGCGCATCGATGGCAGCAATGGCTTCCTGCTGTTCGTGGAACATGTGGCGCGTGAAATTGTCGGGATCGTTGAACACCAGCGGCACGTGGTTCATGGCGCGCACCGCCAGGGACTGGCTGTCGTCGATGTTGACGAGGAAATTGGTTGTATGGCCGAGCGGGTCGATCGCATCGGCCATGCGCCCGAGCCAGCCATAGGCCTCGCCGCTATTGGGCGCGCCGGTCTGCCAGAAGGCCATGGAAGAGAAATGGGAGAAGGAGGGCTGTTCATAGCCGACGCCATGAACGATCCCCATCATGCCGTCCTTATAGAGCCGCTCGAAGCCGCCCATGGTTTTCTGGAAGCCGAATTGCTCATCGATCCGCAGGAGTTTGTCCTTGCGGATGCCTAGATTGGGGCGCGCGTTGTAATAGGCCTCGTCCTCGTAGGGGATCACGGTGTTGAGCCCGTCATTGCCCCCGGACAGTTCCACGATAACCAGGATGCGGTCGTTCTGGTCGGCCTGGGTCTTGGCGACCTTGGACCAGACGGGGGATGTGGCGACGCCACCGGCGCCTTCGAGAACGAGAGAGCCGAAGCCGGACCGGATCAGGGTCTCGCGTTCGCCACTCGTGAGCTTGGGTGTCTTGGCCATGCTTGTCTCCTGCGCGGCGTTCAGGCGAGCTGAAACTGGGGTGAACTCATGATGAGGTGGGCGACCGAGCGCAGCGGATGCTCCAGATAGGTTTCAGCCTGGCTGAGATCGGCGGTCCCCAATTGCTCGGTGAGGGTGGTGACCAGCGCCTGCCGCGCCGGTGGCGCCAGCGGAACGCGCAGGAGCTGGCCGAGCAGCACGTCGACCGCCTCGGCCGCAGTGCGCGCGCCAGCATCTCTGACAATGTCAGACAGGCTGAACTGGGCGGCAGCCCGCGGCAGCGGCTTGAGTTTGCGCAGCGCCTCGGAATAGCCCATCAGGCTGGCATAACGGGTGTTGAAGGTTTCCTGGATTCCGGCCGTGCTGCTGGGCGCCGCATCATCTTCGAGCGTGGCGGCGGTGATCTCCATGCCGGCGATGATGTTGCGATTGACCCGCCGCACTTCGCCGCCCGGATTGTGATTGGGATCGCGGAACTCGATGATATTGGGGAACATGACTTCCCGGGCGAAATTAGCCCGCTCATAGAGCAGTCCGGGCGTGATCCAGCTGCGGCCCTCGCCCCAGCCGGCCACAGTGGGGGGATATAGGAGCACCTGACCGAGCGTTTTGCAGACGGTGTGCGGATCGGGAATGCCCGGAAGTTCGGAGAGGCCGAGTTTGCGATAGGTGGAAACCAGGAGCTCCGTTGGCGACTTGATGTGCGTGCCGACCGAGGCTTCGCTGTAAAAATCTTCCGAGAGAAATATCGCCGTCAGGAAGGGCGCGATTTCGTAGCTATTGTCGCGCAGGAGATCGCCGAGCTGTTCGGCAAAGTCAGGACTCAGCTGATCGCGGACGAAGAAGCGATAGAGAGCGCTCGCGATATAGGTCGCCGTCTGCTTTTGCTCGAGGATGATCCGCAGAATATCCTCTCCGCTGAAGTTGCCCTCGCGCCCAAGGAAGCGCTTGGTGCCGCCATCGTGCTTGTCGGGGTCGACGACGAAAGTGAGATCGTCATTGCCCCAGCCGGTGAAGGCGCGGGCGGCCTCGCGAATGTCGTCCTCGGTGTAATTGCCGACGCCCATGGTGAAGAGTTCCATGACCTCGCGGCCGAAATTCTCGTTGGGAGCGCCCTTCACGTTTTGCGCCGCGTCGAGGAACACCAGCATCGCCGGGTCCTTGGCGACGGCAATGAGAAGGTCGCCGAAATTGCCGGTGGCACCCTTACGCAACGTATCAAGCTGGAGCTGCATCTTGCGATAATCGCGAAGCTTTTCTTCGCTGGTCGCAAAATGGCCGTGCCAGAAAAGCGTCATCTTTTCTTCGAGCGGACGATTGCTTCTCACCATCCGGTCGAGCCACCAGAAGGCGAGGCGCCGCGTTTCCAGGACAGTGGCGCGAAGCCAATAAAAGAATCGGTTGGTGACGGGCTGCAGAGGACGGTCGCCGGACGGTTTGACACGCACGCCCATGGCTTCGCCGCTGCGCTCGGCCAGTTCGGTCGCTGCCGGCCGGCTGACGGGGAAGTCCTTGAAGGACGGCTCCCAGAACCCGGATTCCTCGAAGGCCGGGAGATGGGAATTGTCCGCGTGCATGTAGTCGACGAAGGAGGCCACGGCCTCTTGTGGGGACATTTGCGCCAGACGCTCGATTTGCGCCGGGGTGCCGCCGAAGCCCGCGCGCTCGAGCAGATGCGCCGCACGCTCATAGGTCCAGTCAGCGACGCTGATCGGCGACAGATTTTCGATTGTGATTGATCCAGTCGACACTGGCTTCCCCGCGAATTTAGTCTGATGTTGGAAGGGCGGCTTGGGCCGGGACACATGCTGAAACGGGGCTAAGACCCTGTGACTGCAATAGGATTGGCCTATCGGGGAGATCAGGACGCAAGGCTCGCTCCACCGAAAGCACCCGCAAGTTCCTCGAGCTCAGCGCCGTCGCGAACCATGTCGTGGATGCGGCCCCACAGATGCTCGCGCATCTGTTTGAACGCGGGCAGGGTGCGCGGATCGTTCTGCCAGCGCGGCTCGGGAAAGCTGACATCGGCGATATCGTCGATGCGGCCTGGGCGAGGCCGCAGCAAAATCACGCGTTGCGACAGGAGCACGGCCTCGTCGATGTCGTGGGTGACAAACACGATGGCGATGCCGCGACGCGACCAGAGTTGGAGCAGCTCCATACGCAAGACTTCTCGCGTCATCGCATCAAGCGCTGCAAAGGGCTCGTCCATGAGGAGCACCTTGGGTTCCACCGCCAGAGCGCGGGCAAGGCCAACGCGCTGCTGCATGCCGCCTGACAATTCATGCGGAAAGGCTTCGGCGAAATCACGCAGGCCGACCGCGCCCAGAAGTGCTCGGGCACGAGCAGGACGTTCGCTGCCCGACAGGCCCTTGAGCTTCAGGACGAACTCGATATTCGCCGCCACCGTCAGCCAGGGCAGGAGGCGGGCGGACTGAAAAACCATGGCGAGATCGGGCCCCGGTTCCGGGGCAACACCCTGCACGCGAATTTCGCCTTCGTCAGCCGCGATGAGCCCGTTGATGAGGCGGAGCAAAGTCGTCTTGCCGCAGCCGCTGGGGCCGACGAGGCTGACGAATTCTCCCGGATTGACGTCAAAAGAAATGTCCTGGAGGGCGCGGATCTGCCCCTCCTTGAACGACTTGCCGACATTGCGGAGAGAGATGATGGGCTGCACGGTCTTGTCCATGGTCACCGCCCGTTCGCCAGGCTGACACGCCAGCGCCCGAGGCGCCGCTCGGCAAAGCGCAACAGGGCGGTAATAGCCGTGCCCAGGGCCATCAGCACGATGACCACCGCGAAATACCGGTCCATCTGGAAGCGATTGCCGGCGGCGGCGAGGAGGCCGCCGAGGCCCGATTGTGCCATCGTCAGCTCAGCGATCACCGTGCCGACGGTGCAGATCGCCGCCCCGATGCGCAAACCGCTGAGGATCGAGGGCAGGGCGTCCGGCACCATGACTTTCCAGAACAGGGTCGCGCGCCGGGCGCCAAAGGCCCGCGCCATTTCAACGAGGTCCTTGTTGGCGTTGGCGATGCCGGCCGTCGTATTGATCAGGATCGGGAAGAAGGCCGCGTTCCAGACCACGACCACCTTGGCTTCGGTGTAGAGACCGAACCAGACGATGATCAGCGGGATAAAGGCGGCTCCGGGCGTCGAATTCATGGCGTTGACGAACGGCTCGAGGACACGTCCCAGAACGCGAAAGCCTCCGAGGAGAACGCCCAGAAAGATGCCGGTGCTGGCTGAAAGCAGAAATCCGAGGGTGATCACGGTGAGCGACTGCCCAAGCCCCGACAGCATCGTGCCGTCGGACCACATCTGGATGCTTTCTTCCACGACGTCAGTGGGGCTCGGCATGAGCAAATTGCCGCCTACGGCGTTGAGGGCATACATCCCTGCCAGCAAACCCAGTCCGATCAGGATCTGCGTGCCGAAAACCGCACCGCTTTCGAGGCTGCGCTGCCGACGGGCCCGAATGACATGGGCCGAAAGTGCGGGAGCTGCGGACACAGACCGCTTTGGTCCGCGTTCGCGTAACAGCGGTCGTTCCGCCCGCTCAACTGACATAAAAATTCTCTTCTGCAATATGGCGCGACTGTCACCCGACACCCGCCACGCGACAAGCTCATCGGCGCCTATCGATGCGATAGGAAAAACCAAATTGCCGCTGCAAACGCTTGAAACCAAAGAGTTCAGCCTTTCAGCCTCGCGCTTTTGCGCTAGAAGCGGAGGATGGCGGGTGCGTATTTGGCGCTGGGAGAGTTTGGCATGGCGAGGAATAGCAAGCGTTCAGATCCGAGCGATGCAGGGGCAGTGGGGCGGCTGCAGCCCAAGGCCAGTGACCTCACGCTTCATCAACTACGCATCTTCTGGGCTGTGGCTCATTCGGAAACGCTGACCCGCGCCGCCAAGCAGCTCGGTCTGGCTCAGCCTTCGCTCTCCCAACAGCTGGGCAAGCTCGAGGCCAATGTGGGTACACTATTGTTCCATCGGCGTTCGAACGAGATGGAGCTGACCGAAGCCGGCCACTTCCTGTTGCCCAAGGTCGAGCAGGTTCTCCGGAACATTGCCGAGGTCGAAGATGGATTGGCGCAGTTTCGCGGTGGTGACCGCATGACCCTGCGCATCGCCGGGATCAACTCGGTGCTTCGTGTTTTGATGCCCGAGGTCATCACGCTGATGCAGGAGCGCTATCCGGGCGTCGACTTCGACCTCCAGGAGAGTGCGCCCGCCGAGATCCTGGACATGCTCTATAGCCGGCGGGTCAATCTGGGTCTGTTGGCTACCAATTCGGTGGCGCAGGCCAGCGTGGGCCTTGTGCAGATCCCGCTGGTGGACGACCCCTATGTCCTGGCGGTGCCCGAAAACATGGTGCTCGATGGCGTCGTCGATCCGCAGATAGAACTGCCGCCCGAGCAGCTTGCCGTTCTCAATCGCTCTATTCAGTTCATCTTTGGCAGCCAGCAGGCGCAACGGGTTGCGGATTGGTATGACAGCGTACTGCCTCAGCACCGGATAATTGCCAAGTGCCGCAGCTACGATACGGCCATTGGACTTGTTCGCGCCGGGGCGGGCGTGTGCCTGGCTCCAGGGCTGACAGCGCTTCAGCAGCCTGATCGTGCCGAAAGCCTGCGCCTTTATCGTGTGCAAGCGCCGGAGCGCAAGATTGCAGCCCTCATCCCCTCGCAGTACCGCTATGCAGAGCCGTACAAGGGCCTGCTCGACATCCTGCAGAGCATTTCCAATCGCCACGCCATTCCCGGGCTACTGGAGACCCCGCCCTTCCTGATGAGGGCGCAGACGGCGAATTTGTGATTTTATCACGGCGCTGTTTCTCGCAATGGCGCGGCCATGAAGTGCTTGCCTATAGCGCATGGGATTGCCGTACGCCGGGATGTAAGGGGAGGGAAGGCGGGGTAGTGCACAGCTGAGACGTCGCTTCCGCGCCACATCGTCATTTTGGAGCAGGATCGCCGCGGCGTAGTGCGAGCACCAAACTAGAACAAATTTTGCAAACCAATTGCAAACTGGCCCGCAGAAGACTGAGGCAATGCCTGCTAAGTCATTGGATTTTGTGGTGCCGGCAGCAGGGTTCGAACCCGCGACCCCCTGATTACAAATCAGGTGCTCTACCAACTGAGCTATACCGGCAGTGGCAGCCGTCTAGCATTGCTATTGTCGGCTCGCAAGATGGGGGGAGTGCTTTTGGCACAGCTCATTTTGGCTTGGGCGGAGGGGTTGGCCTGGGAGCCGTCCGCTGGTCGCCGACGGGTTGATCCAAGGTGGATCCGCCCTTCTTCCGACCCAGATCGTCAATGTTGTCGTCCTGCTGCTCACCCGGGGTCGTCTCGAGGGGGGCCGGCGTCGACTTGTTGCTCGTCATCTTGGCGCTCCTTTGGCTTTCACAAAGCAAACCGGCGGCGCGACCGAGAGTTCCCGACGACCTCCCAGTTGGGGCAGAACTATTTTTTCGTCATTGCCGCTCGAAACGAACATTAAGCTTCGACGAATTCTCGGCTGGTGGAGGGGCTTGGCGGGCAGGGTCGCAAGCCCGCACAAATTTGCCAAACGGCCCTGAAAGCCCAGCAAATCCGGCACTTTGCGGCTTGATGGAAAGCGCTGGTCACCGTAACCAAGGGCGTGGTTGGGGGCCGCGTGTTTTTGATATTCTGCCGGGATTGGAAGTAAAGTGGATCGCAACCGCCTGACGCATTTGCAGGCTCTCGAAGCAGAGAGCATCGAGATCCTGCGCGAGGTCGCCGCCAGTTTCGAGCGGCCCGTGATGATGTATTCGATCGGCAAGGATTCGAGCGTTCTGCTGCATCTCGCCCGGAAGGCCTTTTATCCCAGTCGCATCCCGTTTCCGCTGCTGCATGTCGACACGACATGGAAATTTCGCGAAATGATCGCTTTCCGCGATCGCACGGCGGAGGAATACGGGTTCGA
The DNA here is from genome assembly GCF_029201545.1 of Devosia sp. FJ2-5-3. Lineage (NCBI taxonomy): Bacteria > Pseudomonadati > Pseudomonadota > Alphaproteobacteria > Hyphomicrobiales > Devosiaceae > Devosia > Devosia sp. FJ2-5-3. The sequence goes on from NZ_CP104007.1 coordinate 1,896,784, forward strand.
CCTTATCGTCCACACCAATGCGGAGGGTGCGCGCGACGGCGTCAATCCCTTTACCCATGGCTCTTCGCGATACACCGATATCATGAAGACGGCGGCACTGCGCCAAGCGTTGAATGAGGGGCGGTATGATGCCGCCATCGGCGGCGCTCGGCGCGACGAGGAGAAATCCCGCGCCAAGGAGCGCATCTTCTCGCATCGCAATATCACCCACGCCTGGGATCCAAAGAACCAGCGTCCAGAGCTGTGGCGCGTGTTCAATACGCGGCTCAACCCGGGCGAGAGCATGCGGGTTTTCCCGATCTCCAATTGGACCGAGCTGGATGTCTGGACCTATATCTATGCCGAGAACATTCCAATCGTGCCGCTCTATTTCGCCAAGCCCCGGCCGGTCGTCGAACGCTCGGGCACGCTGATCATGGTGGATGACGAGCGCCTGCCGTTCGAACCGGGTGAAGAAGCGCGGAACGAAATGGTCCGGTTCAGAACACTTGGCTGCTATCCGCTGACGGGTGCCATCCGGTCGAATGCCGCCGATCTTCCTTCGATCATCATGGAGATGCAGGCCAGCCGCACATCGGAACGCGAAGGGCGGTTGATCGACAGCGATTCCGCAGGGTCGATGGAGAAGAAGAAGCAGGAAGGGTACTTCTGAGCATGTCCCTCGCCATGGCAAATCCGAATACAGACCTCGACCTCTGGCTCGAGCAACAGACCGGCAAATCGCTGCTGCGCTTCCTGACCTGCGGCAGCGTCGATGATGGCAAGTCCACACTGATCGGCCGGCTGCTCTACGACAGCCAGCAAGTGCTGGACGACCAGTTGGCCAGCCTCAAGAACGAGAGCCGCAATCGCTCGGTCGGTGCCGAGGGTATCGATTTTTCGCTGCTGGTGGACGGCTTGCAGGCCGAGCGCGAGCAGGGCATCACGATCGATGTCGCCTATCGGTTCTTCTCGACGGACAAGCGCAAGTTCATCGTCGCCGATACTCCGGGGCACGAGCAATATACCCGCAATATGGCGACCGGGGCGTCCAATGCCGATCTGGCACTGGTGCTGGTCGACGCGCGCAAGGGCCTTCTCACCCAGACGCGGCGGCATAGTTTCATCCTGTCCCTTATCGGGGTGAAGCATGTGGTGCTGGTCATCAACAAGATCGATCTCGTCGGTTACGACCAGGCGGTCTTCGACGGGATCGAGGCAGAATACCGGGCCTTTGCCGCGGGGCTCGGATTTGAGACTTTGCACGTCGTGCCGGTCTCGGCGCTCAGTGGCGACAATATCCTGACCAGGAGCGACCGGACGCCGTGGTTCGCGGGCGAGGCCCTGGTGCCCTATCTCGAGACGGTCGAGGTCGCCACTGATCGCGCCCAAGGCCCGCTCCGTTTTCCGGTGCAGTGGGTCAATCGACCAAATCTGGATTTCCGGGGTTTTTCGGGCACAGTCGCGTCCGGCGAAGTAGCGGTCGGCGATGAGGTGCTAGTTGCGGCGTCGCGGAAACCGGCGGTTGTCGCGCGCATCGTAACGATGGATGGTGATCGCAGCAGGGCGGGGGCCGGCGAGGCAGTGACACTGGTGCTCGACCGGGAGATCGACGTGTCGCGCGGGGATGTGCTGACACATCCCGGATCGACGCCCGAATTCTCTAATCAGTTCCAGGCCAGGATCGTGTGGATGGGAGAGGAGCCTGCCTATCAGGGGCGGTCCTACCTTCTCAAGATTGGCGCGCAGCTGGTGCCAGCAACCATCACCGCCATAAAATTCCGCACCAATGTCAATACGCTGGAGAGGGCGCCGGCAACACGGCTCGAGCTCAATGAAGTGGGCACGGTCACCGTGGCCACCGACCGGCCTTTTGCGTTCGACGCATATGAAGCCAATCCGGTCACCGGCGGCTTCATCCTGATCGACCGGCTGAGCAATGCGACGCTCGGGGCAGGGACGATCGAGTTCGGATTGCGGCGGGCACAGAACCTTACCTATCAATCATTCGACGTGAACCGTCAGGTTCGGGCCGAAATGAAGGGGCAGGAGCCCCGTATCGTCTGGTTCACCGGCCTGTCCGGGTCGGGCAAATCGAGCATCGCCAATTTGCTTGAGAAGCGCCTGACGGCGGAAGGGCGGCATGCCTATATCCTCGACGGTGACAATGTCCGTCATGGGCTCAACAAGGATCTCGGCTTCACCGAGGCGGCGCGTGTCGAGAACATCCGTCGCGTCGCAGAAGTGGCCAAGCTCATGGCGGATGCGGGACTGATCGTGCTCGTGTCGTTTATTTCGCCGTTTGAAAAGGAACGGCGTCTGGCCCGGGAAATCGCCGGCGACATCAATTTTTCAGAGATTTATGTCGATACGCCGCTCGAGGTATGCGAGGCACGGGACCCCAAGGGGCTCTACAAGCGGGCGCGGGCCGGCGAAATAAAGAATTTCACCGGTATCGACTCGCCGTTCGAAGCGCCGAGTGCGCCTGAACTCGTTCTGCATGGGGCAATTGCCGAGCCGACGGAGCTGGCCGACGAGCTTCATGACTGGCTTAAACTCTGAGCGTTAAACTGCGCCGCCCAACCGGTCCGCGCCGGCCAGGGCGGCGAAGTCGGCCTGGTCGATGTCGTGCAGCGTCTTCATGAGCAGGCCGCGGAAGATGGGCTCCTTCTCGTCGCGGTAGGCCACGATGCGGGGTGCGCCATTGATCCTGCACACAAGCGAAGCGTTCAGGGCCATGGAGATTTCGGGGCGCATGAGTTCGAGTGCGCGCGCACCCGGGCCGACGATCAACACATCGGAGGGATCGTAAATGGCGAGCATACGGCTCAGTCCGTAGCCGATGGCCCGGCCGGCCAGGTTGAAGGCATGGGTGGCCGCTCGGTCGCCGGCCTCGGCGCGCTGCATGAGAGCGTCATATTGGGCCGCGGGGACAGAGGCCGCCGGCTGCGCACTTTCCGGCACGGAATAGGCATTTCGCAAAACGCCATAATCGGCGGCATAGGCCTCTATGCAGCCCTTCATCCCGCAGCGGCAGAGGGCGCCGTTGGGCGCATGGTTCATGTGGCCGAACTCTGTGGCGCCTTCATCGCCGCGACCCATGATCTGGCCACGAAACGTCACGCCCATGGCCACGGTGGAGCCGATGAAAACCGTGGCGACACTTTCGGCGTGCAGATCCGGGTCGAGCCAGCGCACACCCTCGGCGAGCAGGCGACCACGCTTATGAAGCGTGACGGGTAGCCCGATTTCGCCGGACAGTTGAGCAGCGAAGGCGGAGCCGGCAAGATGCGGGATAGGGGACCAGCGCAGGCCGCAGGCGTCACGTTCGAGTATGCCCTGCACCGAAATTGCGACCCGTCGCAGGGCGCTCCCGGCGGAGGGATTTCTATCCATCAGCGTCGTCAATCGCTCGGCAAAAAAGCGGTCGGGCGGGGTTTCGGCGAAGGTGGTGGGCGTGATCGGGTTTTCGATACGGTCGACAAGCACCCCGCCATAATCGACGAGCGACAGGCGAGACCGATTGACGTCAATTTCGAAGAGGGCCGCATAGGCCGTCGTCCGGCGGAAGTGAACATTTGTCGGCGGGCGGCCTCGGGTGCGGCCATCAGGGCGTTCTCCGGGGAGTTCCTCCACGAGGCCCTGGGCAAGCAGATCCGCCATGATGGCCGTGATGCTCGCATGGCTCAATCCGGTGAGGCTCGCCAGAGCGGTTCGAGACTGCGCGCCGTGCCTGCGCAGACCGTCAAGTACCAGCCCCCGGTTCAGGCGCCGGACGCTGTCGCTGTCGCTGACGGTTCGCGTCACACACTCTTCTCCTTGCCCATTACCTTACTCATCAAAGCTGATCGCGCTCCGCAACATCGGATTGCTCAGGAGGGCTGAAAATCACGTTGACATGTAACGCAGGGGCGTGCGAGGTCTTTTTTCGAGCATTGAAATTAATGCTCTGACAAGGCTGGCATGCCCTGGAGGGGGCAGGCCGCGGCTTTGCGAGGTGGGCAGCGACCTGCCCTTGGGAGGACAACATGAACAAGTTTTTGGCGGTCTTGCTTGCCACGACCGTAATGACCGGCGCCGCAATCGCGCAGGATGAAATTGTCATCGGCGTTTCCTGGAACAACTTCCAGGAAGAGCGCTGGAAAACCGACGAGGCGGCCATCAAGGGCGTGCTCGACGCAGCAGGGGCCAAGTATATTTCGGCCGACGCTCAGTCTTCTGCGTCCAAGCAGCTGACAGACATCGAAAGCCTGATCAGCCAGGGCGCCGACGCCATCATCGTTCTGGCCCAGGACAGTGATGCTGTCGGTCCCGCTGTCGCTGCCGCTGTTGCCGAAGGCATCCCGGTGGTCGGCTACGATCGCCTGATCGAAAACCCAGACGCCTTCTACCTCACCTTCGACAACAAGGAAGTGGGCCGCATGCAGGCGCAGGGCGTCTTCGCCGTGCAGCCAGAAGGCAATTACGTCTTCATCAAGGGCAATTCGGCCGATCCCAACGCGGACTTCCTCTTCGAAGGCCAGATGGAAGTGCTGAAAGCTGCGATCGATTCCGGCGCGATCAAGAATGTCGGCGAAGCCTATACCGACAATTGGAACCCAGAAGTGGCCCAGGCCAACATGGAGCAGTTCCTGACCGCCAATAACAACGAAGTCGACGCAGTCGTTGCGTCGAACGACGGCACGGCCGGTGGTGCCATTGCCGCCCTGGCTGCCCAGGGTCTTGCCGGCTCCGTGCCGGTGTCGGGCCAGGACGGCGACCATGCCGCGCTCAATCGCATCGCGCTCGGCACGCAGACTGTCTCCGTCTGGAAGGACGCTCGCGAATTGGGCAAGAAGGCCGCTGAAATCGCCATCGAGCTCGCCGGTGGCACGGCCCTCGACGCCGTCGCGGGTGCCAGCAAGTTCTCGGATGGGCCGAATGGCGTCGAGATGAATGCCGTGCTGTTGGCTCCGGTGCCGATCACCAAGGATAATCTCAACGAGGTTATCGATGCTGGTTGGGTGACCAAGGATGTCGTCTGCCAGGGCGTTGCTGCAGGCTCGGTCGCCGCTTGCGATTGATCCAATAGCATTCTGGACTGGTTCACGATGCCGCGGCGTTCGCGCTGCGGCATCTCGTGTAACTGGATCTTGCCTCGGGCAGCTCCGGGGCGTTGTTTCCACGGGAGACATTAATGGCCGAACAGCAAGCCATTGCTACCCCAGCTCATCCAAGCGCGCATGCCCAGAACCCGCTTCAGCGGTTCCTGGCGGCGACTGAAATGGATACGCGCCTGCTCGGCATGATCGGTGCGCTGGCGATCATCTGGATTGGCTTCAACATATTTTCCGGCGGGCTGTTTTTGACGCCGCGCAATCTCTGGAATTTGTCGGTGCAGACCGCCTCAGTGGCCGTGATGGTCACCGGCATGGTCCTCGTCATCGTCACCCGAAACATCGATCTTTCCGTGGGGTCCATACTCGGGCTTGTCGGCATGGTCATGGGGGTCATGCAGACCCAGATCCTGCCGGTGCAACTCGGTCTCGGCCTCGGGCATCCGATGATCTGGATTCTCTCGCTGGTTGGGGGCCTGGCGGTGGGAATGGGCATCGGTGCGCTGCAGGGCAGCATCATCGCCTATCTCAAGGTGCCCGCCTTTATCGTCACGCTCGGCGGCTATCTCGTGTGGCGAGGCGCCGCCTGGTGGGTGACCATGGGGCGGACTGTCGCCCCGATGGACTCTACGTTCCAGCTTATGGGTGGTGGACCGGCGGGCGCTATCGGGGCCACCTGGAGCTGGGTGGTTGCGGCCATTGCCTGCGTCGCGATCGTGCTCGGACTTTATCTCGGGCGGCGGCAGAGGCAGCGTTTCAATTTCCCGCAGCGGCCACTTTGGGCAGAAATCGCTCTGGCGGTGATCGGCTGCGGCGCAACCATCGGCGCGGTCTGGGTCGCCAATTCCTATCCCTGGCCCGTGCGTATCGCGCAGAATTATGCCGCGGCCCGCGGGATGGACGTGCCGGAGGGCGGTCTGTTCATCGCGCATGGCGTCGCAATTCCGGTGCTCATTGCGGTCGGTGTGGGTGTCGTCATGACTTTCCTGACGTCGCGGACCCGGTTTGGCCGCTATGTCTACGCCATGGGCGGCAACCCCGAGGCGGCGGAGCTGGCGGGCATCAACACACGCTGGGTGACGGTCAAGATCTTCATGATCATGGGCGCGCTCTGCGCGATTGCGGCAGCCATTTCCAGCGCCCGTCTCAACGCGGCCACCAATGCACTGGGCACATTGGACGAGCTTTACGTGATCGCAGCGGCCGTGATCGGCGGGACCTCGCTCGCCGGTGGCGTCGGCACCATAGCCGGAGCGCTGCTCGGCGCTTTGGTCATGCAATCCCTCCAATCAGGCATGGTTCTGATGGGGCTCGACAGCCCCCTCCAATCCATTGTCGTCGGTATCGTTTTGGTGTTCGCGGTGTGGCTCGACACGCTGTACCGCCGAAACAAGCACTAGGAGTCCTCAGATGTTGGACACCAACACCCCGCTCGTCGAAATGACTGATATTTCGATTGCCTTTGGCGGGATCAAGGCGGTCGATCACGCCTCGATCAGCCTGCACCGCGGCGAAGTCGTGGGACTGCTCGGCCATAATGGCGCGGGCAAGTCCACACTGATCAAGATTCTCTCCGGCGCCTATCGGCGGGATGCGGGCGAGATCCGGATCAATGGCGAGCTCGCGACGATAAACAATCCGCGCGACGCCAAGAGCTACGGCATCGAGACCATCTACCAGCAGCTTGCGGTGGCGGACAATGTCGATGCGGCAGCCAATCTCTTTCTCGGTCGCGAGATCACGACTGCGCTCGGGACCCTCGACGATGCTGCAATGGAGTCCCGGGCCCGCGAGGTCATGGGGCGCCTAAATCCGAACTTCCGGCGATTCAAGGAGCCGGTGAAGGCGCTCTCGGGGGGCCAGAGACAATCCGTCGCCATTGCCAGGGCCATCCTGTTCAATGCGCGCATCCTGATCATGGACGAGCCTACGGCCGCGCTCGGCCCGCAGGAGACAGCGCAGGTGGGGGAACTGATCAAGCAGCTCAAGGCTGACGGGATCGGCATATTCCTGATCAGCCACGACATTCATGACGTCTTCGACCTCGCCGACCGGGTGGTCGTGATGAAGAACGGACTCGTGGTCGGCTCGGCGCGGACAAGCGAGGTGACCAAGGACGAGGTGCTGGGCATGATCATCATGGGCAAGGTGCCGCCCACGGCCATGCCTGGGCCCGGCGCGATACTCTGACCGCTCATGCGGCACTACCGGCGGTTGCCCGATGGCGACCGCCGTGCCAAACCTTGCTCGACTATCGATCAAGGAGAATCTTGCCATGAAGACCCGCGCCGCCGTAGCGTTCCAAGCCGGAAAGCCGCTTGAAATCGTTGAGGTTGATCTCGAAGGTCCGAAGGCCGGCGAGGTCCTGATCGAGATCAAGGCGACGGGGATTTGCCACACAGACGACTTTACGCTCTCCGGGGCAGACCCTGAAGGCCTTTTTCCTGCCATCCTGGGCCACGAAGGCGCAGGCGTGGTGGTCGATGTGGGGCCGGGTGTAACCGGCCTCAAGAAGGGGGATCATGTGATCCCGCTCTACACCCCGGAATGTCGCGAGTGCTATTCGTGCCGGTCGGGCAAGACCAATCTTTGCACCGCCATCCGCTCCACGCAGGGGCAGGGCCTGATGCCGGATGGCACGTCCCGGTTTTCGTTCGAGGGCAAGCCCATCTTCCATTACATGGGATGCTCGACATTCTCTAACTACACCGTTCTTCCCGAAATCGCAGTCGCCAAGATCGACGCGTCGGCGGCCTTCGACAAGGTTTGCTATGTCGGGTGCGGCGTCACCACCGGTATCGGTGCCGTCATCAACACGGCCAAGGTCGAAATCGGCGCCACGGCAGTGGTATTCGGCCTCGGCGGCATTGGTCTCAACGTCATCCAGGGCCTGCGCCTGGCCGGCGCCGACATGATCATCGGCGTCGACATCAACAACGACAAGAAGGCGTGGGGCGAGCGCTTTGGGATGACGCATTTTGTCAATCCGAGGGAAATCGACGGGGACATCGTTCCGTATCTCGTCAATCTCACAAAGCGCCGGGGCGATCTGATCGGCGGCGCCGACTACACATTCGACTGCACGGGCAATACGACCGTGATGCGCCAGGCGCTTGAAGCCAGCCACCGCGGTTGGGGGAAATCGGTGGTGATCGGCGTGGCCGGCGCCGGGCAGGAAATCTCCACAAGGCCGTTCCAGCTTGTCACCGGGCGGACATGGATGGGCACAGCCTTTGGCGGGGCAAAGGGCCGGACCGACGTGCCCAAGATCGTTGACTGGTATCTCGACGGCAAGATCGAGATTGACCCGATGATTACGCACACCCTGCGTCTCGAGGACATCAACAAGGGTTTTGACATGATGCGTTCGGGCGAAAGCATCCGCAGCGTCGTCGTATTCTGAGGTTTCCCACACCCCGGAAGGGGCGCCCGGAAACCCCGGGCCAATCATTTTGCACACGCGCGTTCGTCGCGTGTGCATCTCCGTCTTGACTTCGGAGCAGAAACTCCCGAAAAGCCGCATAAGAGGCCACGTGGCGGAGTGGTTACGCAGCGGATTGCAAATCCGCTTTCACCGCTGATTTCATTACATTATTTTGCACACAGGGTCTGGATAGACCCACCAAAAACCACCTTCGCAGAGGCGGTTTGCACACAGATTTCAGCCTTCTTCGGCCAGCCTTTTCAACACCCTCTTGCTGGTCTTGACCATCCGAGCGCCGCGTGCATATCGGCGGCCCATGCTCTCGGTCAAATCCCCCAACATGTCTGCTATCTCTCTGTCGGTGAAACCGCGCTCTCGCAGGTCGCTGGCATAGGTCACTCGCAGCCCGTGGAGCGTCAGATCGGCGCTGTTCGGCAGCGCGGCCTTGAACGCTTCGGACGCTTTGAAGTCCTGCCACACCTTCCGCATGGCGTTCTCTGACGGGTATTGTCTGCCTCGTCTGTTACGGCATATCGGCGCAGAAGGAAGAACCCCGCCCGCTTTGGCACTATCGAGGGCGGCGCGGAGTTGTGCGCCGGCGCCAATCTCCAGATCCCCAATCTTCTCGCCGTTCTTGAGCGGGGTAAACTTCAGCGCCATGCCGAGCTGCTTGTGCTCCGCGTAGTGCCCCCATTTGAGGATGGCGATGTCCTGGCCACGGAGGCCAGCGTGCCGGGCAATGATGAGCGGGAGCCGGATGTGCTCAGGAGCGATGCCGAGTGCGGTCTCGTATTCTTGCTCTGTCCACGCGCGGTTGGCGTCGTCGCCGCTTTTGTAGAGACGCTTCACGCCTAGAGCGGGGTTGGACTTCATCTTGCGGCCATCGACAGCTGTCCGAAATACCGCCGAGAGGTAGGCGACGACATCGTTCGAGAACTTCATGTAACGATCGGCCGACGCTTTATCGCGCAGGTCCAGAACGTCCTCTGTGGCGATTTCTAAGTAAGGGAAGGCCATGGCATCGGATAAGAACGCCTTGACCTTCTTATAGTCCTCCTGCGTCCGCGCGCGCAGACCGGTCCACTCATCGCGGGTTTCATACCATTCGATCAAGGCGCCCAGCGTACCGTCTGCGTGCTTGATGCCAGCCTTGGCCGCCGCCTGCTCGCGGGAATAGGCGAGCAGGAACTTCGCCGTCCCCATCTCTTTGTCGAGGGCTTCACGCGTGCCAGAGAAACCGACAAGGAGAGCCTTGCCGGTTTTGCGATATGAGACGTACCATTTGCCAGCAGAATTGCTGCGAATGTTAAGCCCTTTTAGCTTCACCTTGGGCATCCATGAACGCCTTCAAACCGAACCGTTTGGGAGCTTCCTGCTCGAGCGAGAGAAGCCATTCGTCCAGGCGCTGGCGCAGATACCGCTTGCCAGAGCGTGACGCTGTAATCGCGATCGGCTTAACTGGGCATATTTCGGTGAACACGTCCACTGACAGCCCGCAATAGGCTGCCGCCATCTGCTGGTTCATTGCCGCCGGCCAGTGGGGTAGGGCGCTGTTCTTGAGCTTCATCCCTTCACCTCCACGTTGATGAAGTTGCATTCGGCAGGCGCGGTGCCGGCCCACCACCATTGCGGGTTGTCCTGGTGTTCCGGCATCGGCAGAGCGACAATAGCCCCGTGCACGACGCTCATTTCGTAGTGCAGGGCGTCGTCGATATAGGTGTCCCCTGGCTCGGGCTGGGTGTGGGCTGCGCACCACATGGTGCCGTCTTTACGGACGCGGATACTCATCCCTTCACCTCCAATAGCTGGCGGATGGCAGTGGCTAGTTCTGCCGAGTGATATGAGCAGGCCGGCATCTTCGGCTTGTAGAGCCGCCCGTCGATGAACTGTGACCCCACCTTCGCGGCCTCTTCTATCCCCTCTTTCCTTCCACGCTCGTATCCGCGCTGTTCCGCGGCAGCGATGCGCTTACTGGCGAGCGCCGCCCATCTGCGGAAATCTGCCATGGCCATAGGCGGGCCATTCTCTGGCCCGGCGGCAACCGTGTCCCAGAACACATCGCTGTCCTGCTCACCGCTCATTGTCGTTCTCCTTGGCTGGCGGGGCAGGGAGAGGCATCCAGTGGGTGGGGTTCGCAACCTCTTCGAACTCGCTCCCATGGCGGAACCACCAGTTCGGCCACGTATAAGTCTTTCCAGACCACTCGTCGTAGTCACTGTCCTCGCCACCCCAGACGACTACCTGAGGTCCATTGGCAACGCGGCTTGTGACCTCCGCCCAGCAGCCGTAGTCCGTCAGGTTGCCAGTGGCTTCGTCATGGTACGGATCGGCCTCGTGTACGCACCACGCAAAAATGGGCGTCCCATCCTTCGGCGCGGTCTCTATCGGCTGCCATTCCCTTTCCGCCCTTCCACGCTCGTAGGCAGAGAGAAGGGCTTGGGAGACTGATTGGGCAAGAACCTGCTCGGCATCAGCATCGACTGTGTCTCGGCCAAGCCAGTCTACGTAAGCGATGGCGAGATTGGTCGCCTCATCCTTCGCCCATTGGGGCTGGTCATTTGACATTGGAGGGCTCATTGGGAGTTCTCCAGTGCTGCGCGGCCGGCGGGGGTGATGGAAAGCGCGTCCTCCCGATACATCCAGTCGACTAAGCCTTCGTCCCGAAGCCCCTTGCACATATCGACGAGAGTTCGTTCGGGTTGCATGCCGAGCTTGTCGGACAGGTCGTAGATATCGAGAGCCCTGTCCACCAAGGCATCAAGAACACGCTGCTTCGTTAGCTTCACCTTGTCAGCCATTGTAATCCTCCGTTGCCGGGGTCCAGTACAGTCGTTCCTCCTCAAAGGCATCGATTGGGTCCTTCTCCAGGCCGGCAAACGACAGAAGTCCCTCCGCGTGGTCACGGGCCTGTTCCGGCGTCCAGTTGAACGGCGCGACGACAAGAACGTCGACAATTTCGCCAACCCATTCGCGTTCGAGCATCTCGATATTCTCAGCCATTGTGATCCTACAGGGCTTGGCGGGCGGCGCGACGGGCCGCTCCGGCGATCCGGATTAGGTGAATGACATTAGGATCCAGCGAGTCGACTGGGTCATCGAAGTCCGCGATCGCGTCTATCGCCTCTCTCTGCCTCTTGTTCTCTTCCTCAAGGGAGGAGATGCGGGCCAATAGGGAGTTGTTTGCGCTCGCTAGTTTTGCTGTTGAAGATGCAGATGCATACGTTCGAGCCTCATCCCGCTCTTTTGTCAGCCCTGCTATGACGGAGGAGGCTTGGGGGAGGGACGCTACAAGGTCTAAACCCGGGTGGGTGATGGCCGACTTGATGATGTCGAGAAGCTGGGCGGCGATCTCCTTTTCGAGATCAACGCTATCGTCGAACGTCCATTCCTCGCGCAGGAAGTCGCTCAGTGCCAGCGCGGATGTGATCTCGTTCGCCCAGATGCCGATCTGCTGTTTGTGGCAGATTTTCTCCATCACCACTTCCAGCCCATCGACAGGTGGGAGGGCGCGACGGTTCCATGCGGACACATTCTCTTCGACGGAGTGCTTCACGCCTCCGGCCGATGCACCGCAGGTTTCACAAGCTGGCCCCGCTGTTTCGGTCGAGGCCCAACCAATTGGGTCGACGTTAAACGATCCGCAAAACGGGCACGGCAGGAGCCCTTCACTGTTGAGGGTCATGGGCGTTCTCCCTTGAGTGCAGCGGTGAGCGCTAGACGCATCGAATGTTTGATGCCGCGCGAGTATTCTCCATCGCCATAATCATCTAGATTTTGGCCATGCTGGTGCGCGTGGAACTTCTTCGCTGCCCGCTCGACTTGCTCCTCCGTCACCTCGCTTGACGCAGCGGGGGCTTCAAGCAAAGGGGCGACAATATTCAGCTTGATTGCTTCTCGCGTCACCTGATCGTCAATCAACGTCCGGTTCTGGCTGGCGGTCGCGGCGTTGTCGATTAGCAGCTCTACGTCCACCGTCTTCACACTGGAACGGAGGGAGAGCAGTTCGATCCGCTGTTTCAACACCTCATCGCCAGAGAGCGGCGGCTTGGCAAGAAAGGCCTTTAGCTCAGAAAGCGGCAGCTTGAGAATATCGCGCACGGTGGCGTACTCTTCGATGCAGCGTACAGCGAAACGCAGCATTGAGAGCGCATCGATGCGATGGCCGTCGAACTGCAAGGCCAGGTTCCGCCAAGCGGCTTCCTCGCTCACCCTCTCACTCGATACGTTTCGTGTCATGGCGTGGGTTCCTAGCTGTCGAAGCCAAAGACGAAGCGCTCGGCACCTGCGTCTTTGAGTTTCTTAAGGTCTTCGAAGAACGCATCGCCAAGGAACTCGCGATACGACATGGCCTTGCCGTTGCCGGGAGCAGCTGTAAGCGCGCCGCTCATGAACCCGCCACTTGGGTCCATACCCGTGTACCGCCGGTCCTCGGTCATCTGGTCGTAGTCGAAGTCCAGTAGCTCTTGGACTGACAACCAAGACCGAGAGTGGTCGCCGTAAGCGAACTCGTCATCAAGCGCAGCGTCCGGAGGCAGGCCACGCGGGTCTGAGATTGGAGTGACGGCCGAGTAGTTTCTGACGTTGGCGAGGAACCCGAACACTCTATAGGAGCGCCAATCGAACGGGTGCAGGTCAGGTATCGCCTGCCACGAACCGCCGACCTTCTTTTCTGCTGTCGAGTGGATGTCACAACCCATTTGTGGGCTCCTGGGATTGAAGAGAGAGGAGGAGGGCGAGGAGAATGGCGTTCTGGATGGTCGAGGCCGAACCGAAAGCGGTTCGCGATGCGTTCGCCGCAAGGCTGCTTCCGGGGTAAATCCGGCAGGAGGCTTTGCCACCCCCGGCGGGCGTCGTCGTTTCCACTCCCCACCCCGGCTGCACCCTCTCCAACAGAGCAAGGGCAGCATCGACGGACGCGGTGAACTGCGGGGCATCTATCAGCCGCCCGGATGCATCCCGGGTCTCGTCAATGACGTACGGGTCCCAAAGGCCAAGCGCTGAACTGACAGTCGTTGCCTTCCGCGTCGCACCTTCAGTGGTTGCAAGCCATATCAATACGTCCACCTCCCGATCCGCCCCCTTCAGCCCCCTTACCCTTTCAACCAGAGCAGCGATTTCTTCCTTGGAGGGGTTCATGCTGCACCGCCTTCGGCTTTGGCTGAATCCATCTGCGCCTGCATCGACCAGCGATCCTCGCCAAGCTCCTGCATGACCGCTATGGCGGCATCGACCTCGGGGCACTCATAACCACCCCAGAAGTCGAGCATGGCGGCGAGAGCGTCCTTGAGCTTCGGGGCGGCGGCGATCAAGTTCGCCGTCGCGTCGGCCTCAGCAAGCCACGCATCGCGGGTCTCGCCGTCACACGGCACTGTGGCCCAAGCAGGGACATCAAGGGTCGCGACAACGACTGACTCTGGTCCGCCGTCTTGGTCCCGCTTCCAATCGGTGGAAGCATAGGCCGGTGCCCAGATGATCCAGCTATCGCAACTGCCGCGCTTCCAAGGCCCCGGCGTGTATCCCCCCGTATGCCCATTCTCGGACGCGCTCATGCTGCTATCGGTGGTCATGCGTTCTTCCTTTCGGATTTGCCCGGGAAGGGGCGTGACTGGATCTTGCGGTTCGGATTGTTCGGCACCTTGGTCCGCTGATCGCGGGGTTTGCGGGCCGGGACAGGGCGCTGGTGCGACGGCGTGTCTTGGTCCAGCGGCACCGTGACGATGCCAGCGACAATCAGCCGGACGTAGCTCTCCACCACGGCGCCCAGGATGCATTCCAGCAGCATGTCAGTGCTGATCAACTGCTTGGTGCCGTGGATGCGGTCGTAATATTCGTGGCAGCTCGAGCAGCCGGCGAAGCCCGCAATGTCGTGCGCCTTCACGCCCATGCCCTTGCCGAAGCGTGCGCCATTGAGATGGCACCAGACAGTCGTGGCAGGGTCGTGGTTGCAGATGCCGGGGAACCTGGCGCTGCACGGCGCGCCCTTGGCGCTGTCGATGACCTTCTGGGATGCTATCCTCATTGGGCATCTTCCCAGCCCTGCGCGGTAAGCACGTAGCGGGGCGGGGCGCCGTCATTGGGCTCCACGGTCAGGCGCTTGGCCTTTACGAGCTCGTGCAGCGCGCGGACAGCAGTTGGGTCGAGGTCAGCAGCCGGGCAATACGCCCCTTCGGCATCCGCAATGAGCCTGAGCATTGTCCGTTGGACAGGGGAGAGCTTGCGCATCATTTCCTCCCCGCGCGCTCGGCAGCCCGGCGCTCTTCGTTGCGATCCTGCCGCTCAATGGCACATTCCTGGCCCATGACCTTCGACCAGTCAGGGCGGCCTTCTGTCGCGTCGTAGTGCCAAGGCTTGGTGGTCATTGTGCATCCTCATAAGCGGAGGGAGGCGGGGCAGGGCGCGGATCGCCCTTGGGCTTGGGCTCGGACCAGACGACGCCGTGCTGGTCGCCGAAGGCCCGGATGATGGTCAGCAGATCGCGCATTTCCTCGTGCTCCAGATCCGACGAAGAAGTGCCGCTGATGTTCACGAATCCGGTGTGATCGGTGTTCGGAACCAGCTTCAGTTGGTCGCGGTTCTCGCGCCGCAGAGCGTCGAGCATCACCAGCTTCCACTCCTCGACATCGAGCAGCCGGCGTCCGCCGTCGACGTGCCAGAGGAGCTGGGCAGAGATGTCGCCCAGCATTGACCACATGGCTGCGTTCTGATCGTTGGAGCGCTTCGGCCCTTTGATCTCGACGCGGCTACCTGGCTTTTTGGCGAACGCCTCCCGCACCAGTTGGATGGTGCGGCCCACGAGGCGTTGGTTGGCGAGGGTGACGATCTGACGGGCCATGACGAGCTCCTAGAACGGGATCGAGTCTGGAGCTTCGTTGGGATCAAATCCGCCACCGGACTGGGATGGGCTTCCGCCACTGCTTTGCCGGCCGTAGTCGTCCGGGCTGTTCGCTGGTGGTGGCCGGTTGCCGCCGCCCTGGGTGCCTTCGAGCAGCACGAGTTCGGCGCCGAAGCCGTTCAGGACAATCTCGGTGCTGTAACGGTCGCTGCCATCCTGCGCCTGCCATTTGCGGGTCTGGAGCTTGCCCGACAGGTAAACGTTGTGGCCCTTCTTGAGATACTTCTCAGCGATGCCTGCGAGGCCGTCGCCATCGCGGCCGCCCCAGACCGTGACGCGGTGCCACTCGGTCTTTTCTTTCTTCTCGCCGCTGTTGCGGTCGGTCCACTTTTCGGACGTGGCGACCGAAATCGTAACGACTTTGGTGCCGTTGTCCGTGGTGCGGACTTCAGGGTCTTGCCCGAGCCGTCCGATGATGATGGCCTTGTTGATGCTGCTCATTGCGGGCTACTCCTGACCCAAATCGCCGGGGAAACCGTCATCGTTTTGCTGACCAACGTGCTCATGCAGTTCGGCGGCCTTGTCGGCCTTCTCGTCTTCAAGAGTCTTGCGCCAGTCAGCCGGGAAGCTCGCCATGGCCTTCACTGTGGCCGGATGCGCCCAGAGCTCGTTGAATGCCGCGATATCGGCGCAGGTTCGGTTCGCCTGGGAGATGCGCGACCACAGCTCACGGCTATCAGCCTTGGACTTTTCTGCCAGCGGCTGCTCCTGCGCCGATGGGGCGCTTTCCCCGTTCGACGCCTGAGCCATCTCATCGGAGGTGTAGAGGCCGGAGAGCTCCTGCGGGAATGCCTTGCGCAGGGCTAGCGCTTCGCCGCACTTGGCGATCATGACATCGCCCATCGTGCCCCACATGCGTGTCAGGCTGCCGTCCTTGGTGCGGCCGGCATAGGCATCGAACCGGGCAACGCCCCAGCACGGCTCGTTGAAATCCGAGCGGAGAACACCGACGCGGGCGGCGACGGGCGGTTCGGGGGAAAGCCAGACGTCTTTCCAGACGCCATCGGCCCCACACCAGAATGGCCCGACCTGGCCGGCGTACTTTCCGCTGCGCTCTGCGATGAGGCGGAAGCCATCGATGCTCGTCTGCACCGCCATGACTTCACGGCGCTGCTGGCTGTCCCAGCGCTTCACCGCATAGATTTGGCGGGCGAACGGGTCGAGGCCCGTACGCTTGCACTGGTGCAGAAATAGCTGCAGTTCGTCGTCGGTCGATCCCTTGGCGATGGTGCGCTTGATCAGGTCAACCTGGTCATCGTTGAAGACGGTGGTCGGCGCCGATACGGCGCGGTGCTCGTCGATCTTGGCGACAGCGTTCATGGCTAGAATGCCTTCTGTTCGGCGTGGACAGTGAAGCCGGGGATCTCGCGCTTGCCGGCGCGGACGTCCTTGGCCGCGAGTTCGTTGACGAGAGCGATGAAGTCATCGCGGCGCGTCGCCCAGTAGTGAGCGATTGCGGCCTTAGGGTCGGTCAGTTCGGGCCGGTAGCTGGTGCGCAGGCCTAACCCGCTCGTGGCTGCCTTCTCCGTCTGCTTGGCCACGCGCTCTGCCTGCTTGGCGGCTGCGGCCTGCTGATCGGCTTGCTCAGCGTCAGTGATCGAGCCGGACGCTGCCGCGGCGCGGGTTGCGGCGACTTCGGCCTGTCGCTCGGCTTCCGCCGCTTCGGCGGCTTTGCGGGCTTCCTCCGCCTTGCGGTTGGCTTCAGCGATATTCCACGGCGTCAGTGCCTTCTTCGCGCAGTCGACAATGCGCTGAGCAGCGTCAATCAGCGGCTTCCACTGAGCATCGACTGCCTTGCCGGCATCGAGATGCGGCTTCTTCTCCGCGGTACGGGCGTCGTCGGCGGCTTTCTGAGCCTTGCGAGCCATATCGAGCAGCATGTTCAGCCCTTCGGCTTCCTCAGCGCTCTCTACGGCCTGCCCATCCAGCCATGCTTCTGCCTCGGCGCGTAGGTCGTCGATATTGACCTTGTGAGCTTCGAGCGCCGGGGGATTGTTGGCGCCCATGGCGATGCGATCGTTTTCGGTTACGGACAGAGCGGCACTCATTCGGCGGCAACCTTCATGTCATGGCCCTCGACGGCGCACATGGCGTCGTTATCGTCGACAGGGGCAGGGATGGGAGCAGTGGCGGCGTCTTCGAGCGTGAAGCCCAGACCCGACGCGAAAGCGATAAGGGCGGTCAGCAGCGCCATTTCTGCGCCAACATGGGAGAAGGTCGCTGCGCGGCTTTCATCGGCCTGTACGGCCGCCCAGCGCAGGTCATGCATTTTGCCTTGCATCATGCTCCAGGCAGGATCGGCATAGACTGTGACCATCTTGCCGATATCGGTGGCCATGGCCTTAAAGCCATCGATCATCTGCTGGCGCAGAGCATCCTGATCTGCGGGCCGGGCAAGCCGAATGGCGATGGTGTCGAGCTTCTCGGTGTGGCGAACGATCAGTGCCGTATCGAGGGGCATCAGGAAGCCCTCCTCAGCGGATCGCGGCAAACATGGGCGGTGACGTCGTTCAGGTTGGGGACCCACTGGTCACCCGTTTGGCAGTGAAGCCAGACGCCTGCCTCAAAATGGTAGGCGTCCATATCTGCGCCCTTCCAAGCCGTAACGGGTGGGCGGGGCTGCTTTGGGCCTTGAGTGCAGAAGGCCGCGATATCTGCGTCGGTGATTGGTGGGAGATCAGGCAATCGTGCCTTGATCGAGAGCGGCATCTCGACATCGCCGAAGATGACCGTACGAGGATTGCCCTCGTAGTCTTTCCAGGTCGTCACGCTGACCTCCATCTGGTGGGCCCGGAAGATCTGCGAGTTTCGCGTCTTCGTTCCGGTCGATGGAGTAACCTTAGTAGGGAAGTATCCCGAAAGTCAACATGAAAACGGGAAGTATCCCTAATTTGGCTTGACGAGCACCTTTCACGCGCGTACACACGCGGTTATGGAGTAAGATGTCGTGGTCGGGGCGATGGCAGTGACAAGCACTGAACTATCGGTTCTATCTACGGGAACATGAGGGAGCCGCGCCTAGCGGCGCTCCCTCGATCTCAAGGTTCTATAACCCTGAACTCTCCGCTTCCTGAGATATCTGTGCAGGGCAGTACGCGCGAGGCAGTTCCCTGCTTCAATGCCTATTCAAGATCAGGCAAATCGCCTTCTTGAAACAGCACGACAGGCTCGCCGAACTCACCATTTTGCAGGTCAGCAGAGCGCCACCAGGCGATGGCGCCGGCGTATTTCCCCGAGCCCCACAGAAGGCGTGCTTGCTGCTTTGCAGCGGATTCGGATTGTGCCTCTCGGGCCTCGAATGCCGGCTGCAGCTCGCCCTCTTCATCTCGGACGAACGCGACATAGACGATGAGTTTTGTAGGCGTGTCGCTCAAAGCTTGATCTCCGAAGCGTCCACCCGCAGTCGCTTCGCGCGCCAAGGCGGCACCAGGCTATCCACATGCGCTGCCCAGATTACGCGCCGATCCTTGAGCATAGGGCCGTTGATGCTTTCGAGATCGAACAGGCCGGGCTTGGAGCCCCTCAGTAACCGCTTCAAGAGTACTTCACCGTCATCAGTGCCCACGACCACAATTGTCCCGAGCATGTCGTCGGTCGGGGCCATGTGTACCTCGGTGTAGAAAATCAGGCAGCCATCAGCGATGAAGCCCTGCGAATAGCCCTCGATTTCGATAGCCACGGAATCTTCCGTCGCTCCCTCCGGTATTTCCACTTCTCCGATCCCCCCATCGGCATCTACAAATTCAATTCGCCCCTCAGTCGATGCGCCGGCCCGGCCCACGATCTTCGTGGTCGGCCTGCGACGCTGCGCATTCGGGGAGGGGTCGTCGGTGCGGCCGAGCAGATAATCCGCAGTGGTCGCTAGACCTTTGGCGAGCAGCAGTAGGTTGTCGCCGATGGGGGTCGTCTGGCGGCGCATGATGTCGCGAATGAAGCTGTCACTCTTGCCAAGCTCAACGGACAAGGGTGCGGCCTTTTTCCCGACCGCTTCCAGGCGTTCCTCAACTCGTTGCTGAAACAGGCTTTTTTGTTGGTCTTCCATGGCGTGGATCATCCCTATCGGGAAACTTCTCGTCTATCGGGAAGTATCCCTTGACAAATAGGGAAACTTCCCGAATATTGGACTTATGAGCGACCCAATCGACATCACCGAAACCGAAATCCGAGCACACGTTCTGGAGCGCGCTAAGCGCTTCGCAGCCGCGACTGGACGAAGCTTGTCCTCCATATCCGAGGAAGCCGTTCGGGACAGCAAGTTTCTGGCGAATGTTGAGCGGGGTTCGAATTTTACAGTGCGAACTTACCAGCGGGTCTTGGACTGGCTTGTGGAGCACGAAAAGTCGCTCCCGCCACCAGAACCACCAGGTCAGCCAGAGGCCGTTATGGCCGTGGCGAGCTAACTACCACTGAATTCAACATCACCGCTTCTCCCTGCGCCTTGAGCGCCGACGGTGAAGCTATGCCCGGAGACTGATCCCAAATGTGGGAAACTTTGGCTCAAAAACGAACCGAACGGCCCCGGCTGGAAATGCAGCCGATGATCCGCCGCATTGCCTTCGCGTCAGTGCCCCATCTTCCTCGTGGCCTGCAGTTCGCCTGGCTGGCTGAGCGCATCACCCGCGAGACTGGTGAGCCGGTTTCTGCCGGCACGGTCAAACGCTGGTGGAACGCTGACGAGTACGACAACGGCAGCGTCGACAGCCGCCACATGGATTGGGCGCGGGCACGCGACCGCAGCATGGCTGCCAACGACAACCGCGCAGGGGGCTGGTCCCCATGTAGCGCCGATGCCGTGATCTGGCAGGTGGCGGCATGAGCGACATCCCCGCCGCCATCCGCACTCTCCGCCCATCCACAACCACAGGAGCCTAGATCTATGCGGCCAGTATCGCAGACCGGATTGCATCGCATTCCGCATAACCCACACCAGCGGGTCGCCGGTGAAGGCGGCGCAAAGCGCTCCGGCACAAAGCTCGAGGCCTATAACGACAGCCTTGAGGGCCGCTCCCTCCACCCCACTAAGGGCTACCGGAACGTATCGATCCGGCGCAGCCGCGCCGCCCTCCTCATGGCGGACATCAAGATGGGCACCCGCATCGGCCTTCGCGGCATGGGCCGATTTGTCCGGGAGGGGTTCTGACATGGACCAGCGACCACCATCCACCGAACGCGCAACACCCGTCGATGACGCGACCGTTCTCGACATGACCCGCGTGCTTGGCAATGCGCCACCAGCCGAACGAGAGCCGGCCAGCGCCGTTCCTGCCCCATCGGCACCGCTCACCCGCACCGAGCGCTTCTTGGCCTCCACGCGGGCACAGAAGGACGAGGCCGAGGCGACACTTCTCGGCATCGAAGCCAAGATCATCACGGTGCAGGAAACGTCCGAAGCCGCCAAGCGCCAGCACCGCCTGGAATACGAGCAGGCCATCGCCGATGCCAAGGCCACCATGCAGCGCGCTCTCGACCGTCTTGGCGACGACAAGGATGAAGCCATGGTCCAGCTCGAGGCTGACAAGGCCGACTATCTCGGCATTGTCTACGGGCTCACCGCCGCCATCGAGGCCATTGCCAAGGGCGGTGCGAAATGACCCAGCCCAAGAACACCGCTGACTTCAAGCGCCATCCTATCGAACTCGCCCATGACCTCCCGGACAATGTTTGGGACGACGACGCTCCAACCGGCGGTGTGCTGGTCTGGCTGTTCGGCACTCTAGCTGTGCTGGCCGTTGGCATCTTCATTGCCCTGACCGTTGCAGTCTTCTCGGCGCGGGGGTGGTTGGCATGAGCAAGAAACCACAATCCAACAGCTACGAAGACAGCGATTTCGAGCTCGTCATCTCCGAAATCGAAGAGATGGACGAAGAGATCGAAACCATCTCTGCCACTGCCCGCGGCAAGATCAGCGGCGTCAAAACCCGCCAGAAGAACCGCATCACTATCGCGAAGCAGGAACTCGGCATTCCTACAGATATCCTCAAGGCCGTATTGAAGCAGCGCAAGCTCGAGCGCCAACTGGCGAAGATCAGCGCGAGCGTGCCTGACGATATGGTCGAGCTCTATGCCGATGCCGCCGGCCAGTTTTCGTTCCTGAAACCGGACGAGGATCACCCGCAGGACAATGTCGCCCAGATCGCAGCGCGTAAGCGCCAGGCCGAGATCGACGAAGTCACCGAGCAAGAGCAGGCCGAAGGCGCGGAAGCGCTGGACGAGCTTGCTGGCGGGCAGGTGCACTAGCCATGTCACTAATCCTCGCTCTCGACCTCAGCAAGTCCAGCACCGGTTTTGCGTATGGACGTCCAGACGACGCGCCGCGCTCTGGCTCGGTGCGGTTCGGCACGCCGCATCACACAGAAGCTGATGTCGGGGCGAAGGCCCTTGTGTGGCTCACTAAGGAGATGCCGGTCATCGTGGGCGGCATCCCCGATGTGGTCGCCATAGAGGCGGCTTGGGAAGGCAATGGCGGCAATTCTGCGCACACCTCAGCGCTGCTGCTCGGCCTCCAGTTCATGGTGCAGGGCGTTGCGCTGCTCAAGACGGGCCGCCAGCCGCGTCTGATCAAGGTTGCCTCTGCCCGCAAGATCTTCACTGGGAAGGGCATGTACGGAAAAGGCGAGGCAAAGCCTGCTGTCCAGGCCCGTTGCCTCGAACTCGGATGGCTCGGCCACGACACCATGCAGCCTGACCGCGCGGACGCTTTGTGCATCTGGGCGGCGGTCGCCTCCGAGCAAAACCCCGATCTCAAACATCCATCATCCCGTAAGGGGAGGGCATAGCCTTGAACGCTCAACTCCCGCCGTCCTTTTGGCAGTTTGAACAAGCATCGCCTGACAGCGACGAACTGATCATCGACAGCTTTGCTGGCGGCGGCGGAGCGTCCACAGGCATCGAGATGGCTCTCGGCCGCTCGCCCGACTACGCCATCAACCATGATCCCGAGGCCCTGGCACTTCACCGCGCCAATCATCCCGACACGGTCCACCTGTCCAAGAACATCTACAAGGTCGACCCGATGGACGTGGTTGGCCGGCGCAAGGTTGGGCTTCTCTGGGCATCTCCGGACTGCAAGCACTTCTCCAAGGCCAAGGGCGGCAAGCCGGTAAAGCGCGAGATCCGCGATCTGGCTTGGACGGTTGTGCTGTGGGCAGAACGCGTCCGTCCCCGCGTCATCATCCTGGAGAACGTCGAGGAGTTCCAGACCTGGGGGCCGCTGATTGAAACCGAGAAGGGCATATTCCCGTGCCCAGACCGCAAAGGCGAGACGTTCAAGGAGTGGATCGGCGCTCTCAAGAAGCACGGCTACAAGGTTGAATGGAAAGAACTTCGCGCCTGTGACTTCGGTGCACCGACCACCCGCAAGCGGCTGTTCCTGATCGCACGTTGCGACGGCAAGCCTATCGTCTGGCCAGAGCCAACTCATGGTGCAGGTCGGCTTCCCTATCACACCGCTGCCAGCCATGTGATCGACTGGTCGATCCCGTGCCCGTCTATCTTCGACACCAGCGAAGAGATCATGGCGAAGTTCGGCGTCCGCGCCATTCGCCCACTGGCCGAGAACACATTGGCCCGCATCGCGAAGGGCGTGAAGCGGTACGTGCTAGACGCGGCGAAGCCCTTCGTCATTAAGTTCCAGACCGGCGCGGTTGGGTCGGACATTGATCAGCCACTGCCTACGGTCACCGCCAACAGCTTCATTAAGCGCCCAGGTGGCGCGGCACCGCTCGGCATCGTCACACCACACCTTATGACGATGCGCAACGCCGGCAAGCCTCACAACGAGGCTGACAAGCCGACCCATACAGTGACTGCCGGCGGAGCGGGTTTGTCGTTAATGGCGCCTGTTCTCAGCGCTGCGCAGCAAGGCGGTTCCAATCGGGCCGCCGACGAGCCGGTGCATACCATCACGGCGTCGCCCAAGGACCAGAACCAGATCCTCGCCGCCACGATGGTGCAGACCGGCTATGGCGAACGCGAAGGCCAAGAGCCGCGCGTCCTCGATGTCGAAGCGCCGTTAGGCACAGTCGTTGCAGGTGGCGTAAAACATGCTGCCGTTGCGGCATTCCTTGCTCAGCACAACAACGATCGGAAACCATCAGGCGGCGTCTACCCGAAACCAGGCCGACCAGCGACTGAGCCGCTTTCCACACTGACTGTCACCGGCTCGCAGCAAGCAGTTGTCTCGGCTGGCCTGATGAACATGAAGGGCGAATGCCGCTCGTCCTTGCCAATCGAAGGGCAGACGCCAACCCAGACTGCAGGCGGTGAGCACATTGCAGAGGTCCGCGCCTTCCTGATGAAATACTATGGCGTCGACCAGGATCCTCGCTTGGAAGAGCCGCTGTCGACCGTCACCACGAAGGACCGCTTCGGCATCGTGACCGTCGAAGGCGTCGACTACGAGATCGTCGATATCGGCATGCGGATGCTCACCCCGCGCGAGCTGTTCAAGGCCCAAGGCTTCCCGGCCGACTACGAGATCGAGACAGGCGTATTCGACGGCGGCGAGCGCCGGCCACTGACCCGCACCGCCCAGGTCCGCATGTGCGGAAATAGCGTGTGCCCACCCATTGCCGCAGCTCTGGTCAGTGCGAATTGCGCAGACCTTGCGGCTGTTGCTCGGGAGGCTGCGGAATGATCTCCCCAATCCTCTCGGCCCACGCCGCCGACACCATCATTCTCGACTTTGACATTTTCCTTGCCAGTCAGGCTAAGGAGCACCGCGTCTCGCAGGCCGCCATCATCTCGGCCCTGCGCCCACGCATGACCCCATCGCAGCCGGAAGTCTCATCCCATGCACCGGCTGCCGATACGCCCGTTACCCAAGCGGCGGGCGAAACGACGGATGGAGGATCAAACCCGTCCTCCCTCGCTGGCGATCTTCCATCCGTCGCCCCCTCACCAGAACCACAGCCCGTTCCCCCGCCTGTGCAGGCGGACGCGGCTCCTCACCGCGACGCAACATCGCCAGCGGAGAGCGATACCGCCGAAATCTCCGCACCCCTTCCAAAGAGCAGGACGCCTGGCGGCACAGCTTCGGATCGATTCCGCGCCCTTGTCGCGGATCGCGAGCCGATGACGGTCAAAGAGGTCGCCCAAGCGTTGGGCTACAAAGCGGTCAGTGCCGTGCGGCGCATCGGCGAGCAGATCGGGTATGAGTTTCGCAAGGTGCGACGCGACGAGTTCTCGGCCGCAATCAAGGCGGGGCAAAACACTTCGTTTCCAACGCAGACCGACCTCGTCCGCCAATGCCACGCGCAGAACCCAACTTGGCCCGCGTCCAAAATCGCAGAAGCCACAGGCGTTCCCAAGGCCAATATTCGCGGCCTTGCTCGTTGGGCGAAGCTTAGCGTGCCCAGTGAGGCGGACTATCTGCGCTCCACCGGTGAATTGCCGCTGCAACCCGAGCCCACGCCTGTGCCAATTACGGTGTCGCAGCTGGCGCCGGTTATCGTCGATGCCCCGGTTGAACCACAGCGTCTCTCGCCATCCACCCGATTTTACCTGCGGGACAGCCTGGGCCGCTACGTACACCAGTCGCTTGAATGCTCCCCCGCCGACAACGGCCCGCTGATGACCAGCAACCGCAAGTGGGCGTGGTTTGACACTGAGCAGCGCTTCAAGGGCGCGGCGAAGAAATGGCCGGAGATCGAGGCTTTCCGCAAAGAGGTGCCCCAGAAATGACGATCGGTGCATCCCAGTACGAGCGCATTCAAGGCGAGAAGTATTTTACACCGGCCTGGCCAACGCAGGCTCTGCTGTCGGTGGAGAGTTTCGGCAAGGTGTGGGACCCCGCAGGCGGGGACGGCGGCATTGTCCGAGCCCTGCCAACCACCGTGCGCACCCTGGCAACGGACATCGCTCCTGATGCCGCCAACGTCATCCGGCAAGACTTCTTTTACTGCACAGATGGCGATGGCTGGGACATCGTCACCAATCCGCCATACGGCAAGCAGTCGCGCCTGGCAGTGCGGTTCATCGAGCACGCGCTTGAACTGACGCGGCCCTATGGCGGCAAGGTGGCGATGCTTCTGAAGGTCGGATTCGACAGCGCCGATGGCCGACGGCACCTATTCGCTGATCATCCTGCATTCGCGGTCGAGTACCGGCTTACCAAGCGCATCCGTTGGACGAATTTCGACCAGAAAGACAACGGCCCCACCGAGAACCATTTCTGGGCGGTGTGGGATTGGCGCAAGCGCCCGGGCCCAGCGGTCAAGGCCTACCTTCCATTAGCAGGAGCGAACGATGCTTGAACGCCCAGCACTATACCCATGGAACGACGCCGCAGTGGCTATGCTCAAGAGGCTCTGGATTGACGGTCTGTCCTGCTCTCAGATCGCAACGGAGCTTGGGCCTGGCTTCACTAAGAACGCTGTCATTGGCAAGGGTCACCGGCTCAAACTGCCGACCAAGCCAAACCCTCAGAGCAGAGGCCAGAAGAGCGCCATGGGCCGGGCGGCGGCGAAGTCGATCAAGGCCAATCGCCCGAAGAACGGTAAGGGCCAGCCCAAGCCACAGGCCATTGCTGCACGCATCGCTGGTCCAAAATTTGAAACCGCGCCGTTACCGGAAGAGGAGATGGGCAACGACGTCACCCACCTCATCGGCATCATGGACCTGAAGGCCCATGACTGCCGCTGGATTTCTGGCGATCCGCTGAACGTCCACGGCTATTGCGGTAAGCGGGCAAAGGAGGATTCGTCCTACTGCGACGAGCACCATGCCCGCGTTTATATGGGGCACGCACGATGACCCCGCGCCAAGCCAAGCTCGTCACTGCCGCAGAAGCATGTGGCAACGCCGCCAGGACCATCGAGATGGATTTCCCGCGGTCGGAATTGGACGATCCCATGACCTCGCCGATGCGCCGGGAGTTGATCGCCAGCCGGCAACGCGACGTGGCCGCCTTGAAGCTGGCTGAAGCGTCGATGATGAAGCTCGCGGACGATCCTGATGCCTACGCGCTTCTGATGGATTTGCGCGATAAGCAGCCCACAGCATTCACGGCCATCATGGTGCTGGTAAAGATCGAGCTCGATCGGCCAGCGGCAGAGCAAGAGGTGGCGGCATGAAGTTTTCAGGCCTGTACCTGCATCGCGCAATGTCCCCGACGAGCAAATCTCCCTGCGCCTACGCGAAATTTTACCGTGCATCGAATGTAGAACTTGGCCGGCAGGGGCGCCTTTTTGTTCGAGCGATAGACGAAACGGAATTCGGTTGGATTGTCCGTCGAAATTGGCGCTACAGGCATTTCCAGTTTGAGCACAACCTTTTTGGTCGGCGGCCCAAAGGCCCCATTGGGACTAGGTTTGAAGGAAATGTCGAGCCCTGCAGGAGTAGAGAACTCGATACTCTGGATGTGAATAGTTTGCCGGTTGTGGTTCCTCACAATCACCTCAAGCGGCCTGCCCATTTCCCCAGCGTGAAGCCGTTGACCCTTCATATCAAACTGCGGAGCCAAATCCCCTTCCGCAGCTCTCGCCTGCCGTCGGTAATAATGCGCCGCGAGGAGCGCTGCCCCAAGCGCGAACACACTGACGACCCACGTCCAAAATGCCCAGTCCACCGGCTCATCCATTCATTCCCCCTCTGCTTCCGGCTGGGAAATAGCAGGTCGGCTGAGTTCTATCGAGTCCTGCAATGAACGACCGTTTCCCCGAAGCCTTCCTCGACGAGTTGCGCGCCGCCGTAGCGATCACCGATGTGGTCGGCCAGCACGTGCAATGGGACAAGGGGCAGGGTACCGGCGACGTTCGCTGGGCCTGCTGCCCCCTTCATGGCGAAAGCACACCATCCTTCAAGGCCGATGACCGCGAGGGCTATTGGAAATGCCATGGCTGCGGCGAGGGCGGCGACCAGTTCCAGTTCCTGATCAAGCATCTCGGCATCGAGTTCCCAGAAGCCGTCGCTCAGGTCGCGGCTCTAGGCGGCATCGCGCTGCCAGAGAACGCGCAGGGCGAGCCTAAGCCCGCTCGACCACCAGAGCAGCCGCGACAGACGAAAACGCCGCCACAGCCATCTGCTGCAGAGGTGCGACCTCAGATCGTGCGCACCTACGACTACACCGACCGCGACGGCAATCTGCTGTATCAGGTCTGCCGCCTGCAGAAGAAGATGCCAGACGGCACCTGGGCACGCACCAAGGACGGCAAGGGGACGTGGAAGAACTTCCTCCAGCGTCGGCCCGACGGGGCAGGTAAATGGATATGGAGCCTCGCGCCGGGCGAGTTCATGCGTCGGCCCGGCGGCGACTGGAGGCCATTCAATGCCAAGGCCTTCATGGACGGCATGGAGACGCGCTTCTTCGATGCCGGCGCGGAGCACACGATCTATCAGCACCCGGCCGTAGAAGTCGCCATTGCCGAGGGCAGGGTGATCCTGCTGACCGAAGGGGAGAAGGATGCTGATACGGCCGCCCATCTCGGCTTCTGCGGTACGACCAACTCCAGCGGCTCCAAGCACTGGACCGACACCCACGCCGCCTGCTTCCGTGACGCTGATGTCGTGATCTGCCTCGACAATGACGAGGCCGGTGATCGTGCCGACAAGCTGGCGAAGTCATTGAAGGGCATCGCCCGGCGCATCCGCGTGTTGAACTTCGCTGACCACGTGCCGGGCTTCGACCACAAGGGCGACATTACCGACTGGGTCGACAAGTTTGGCGGGAACGCTGAGCAACTACAGGCGATCCTCGACGAGCTGCCAGACTACCGCCCGCATCCGCCTGCTGGGTTCGGTGCTCGATCCATGCTCAGCCTCGCCGGGAAGCCGATCGAATACGATTGGCTCATCAAGGGCCTAGTCGAGCGAAATGGGGTGTTCATCCTCGCCGCCGAGAAGCAGGCCGGCAAATCTTTCGTCGTGATGGACATGGGCATGAAGATCGCCCGGGGTCTCCAGTACGGGGACAGGATCACCCGCAAGGGCATCGTGATCCACATCGCGTGCGAAGACGGCAAGGGCGTCCAGATGCGCGCCGAGGGCTATCGACAGGCCAATAAGATCAGCCCGGACACCGACATTCCCTACATCATCATGGACCGCGAATTCACGCTGATGATTGACGAGGTCATCGACAAGCTCGTCGCCCAGGTCAAAGCGTGGGAGGACTACTATGGCATGCCGGTCGAGTTGATCATCATCGACACGCTGTCCGTCGCCACCGAAGGGCTCAATGAGATCGACGGAGCCGAGGTGGGCAAGGTGCTGGCCCGGGTCAACCGTCTGAAGGACGAAACCGGCGCTGCGATCTGCCTTGTCCACCACATGAACGCATCAGGAGGCCGCGTGCGCGGCCATACCTCGATTGAGGCCAATGTCAGCCAGGTCTTCGAGATCCGGCCGCTGATGACCATGCCGCAGAACCGCAAGGAATCGCCCCAGCCGGTATTAGACGGTGAGGGCCGGCACATCCGCCAGATCGTGCTGACGAAGAACAAGAACGGCATCAACAACCTGAAATGGAAGATCGTGCTCGAGGTGGTCAAGCTCGGCATCGACAGTGACGGCGACGAGATCACGACTTGCATCTGCACGCGGCCGGCGCGCCACAGCAACACGGACATGCCCGAGGATCAGACCAAGCTCGTCGGCGATCAGAAGCTCGTCTTTGATGCCCTGATCGCTGCACAGGCTGACAGTACCCTCAGTGGGCCGGGATCAGGCAACAAAGCGGTGAACCATACCGACTTCATGACCGCAGTCCGCAAGCGCATGTCGTTCAAGGCGCCAGAGGAGGAGCAGGAGGCCCGCCAGACCGAATTGGCGGCTTATCTCAAGCGTACCACCACGGCCCTCATCAATGCCGGCTACATGGGCCGGGACAATGACAAGCGCATCGTCTGGTGGACCGGCAAGAGCGATCGCCCGCGGTCGCCACGACAGGAGATGGAGCGACCACCGGAGCAGCCCGGCGCGGGCATTGCTGATGACGTGCGAAAAGACCTCTCAAACGACCCCGTTCCATTCTAAGCGATACCGACATGATCAAGAGACCACGCACTTCCCGGTGGCGCCCGGGTCAAGCCTTCGAAGAAAAGCGCACCAACGCCTGGGCCGCATTTGTCGGTTTTATGCTGGGCCGAGGATATTCCTCGCCGTTGATCGCTCAGCGGCTCGCTGATGGCACGAGCGATGCCACCGTTCGGGACATGGCTAAAAAATGGGGCCTGCCCAGTCACGGCCGATCCTCCGAGTGTTTCGTTGTCGTTCCGATGAAGCAGCGCGACCGTGCGACGATTGCAGCGAGAGCAGGGCAGGAGGGGTTATCGCAGGAAGAATGGTGTCGCCAGATGCTGGTGGCGGGATCGCGCGAGCGCGCCACCTTCCGCAATGTCGTGGGCAATGATCGGGGTCAATTCCAATGATCATTGACATTCCGGCCTATGCCAGCGGCGATCAGGCATTGTGGACGCCGAAATTGGTCAAGGCGGCTCTGGTGCAAGCGCATCAAGTCTACCGTGACACTGTGGGCCGGGTTGGCCCGAACCGCATGCGGGCAATTTGGCCTGACTTCTATCGCGAGTGGGACGACTGGATTGACCAAGCGGCGACATCGGGGACAGACGCGGCGAAGAAGCGCCGAGGCTGGAGCAGCTTTGAAATTGCCCGGGCTGACATGGTGCTCTTGGGTTGGAGAGATGAAGCAGGCAAGCATCAGCCTGCATGGCTGAACGGGCCACTGATGGATTATGAGCGCCCCCGGAAGGCTCTCATGGCCTGGGTAATGTGCAAGCACCACGGGGTGACAGAGGTAGAGCTATGCCGGCGGGCGAATTG
Organism: Devosia sp. FJ2-5-3; assembly: GCF_029201545.1. NCBI lineage: Bacteria > Pseudomonadati > Pseudomonadota > Alphaproteobacteria > Hyphomicrobiales > Devosiaceae > Devosia > Devosia sp. FJ2-5-3. The sequence continues at coordinate 1,926,953 of NZ_CP104007.1, forward strand.
GCCTCGGGCGACGTTCCTGCGGCACAAGGACTTTGCGGCCGGGCGCATTGCACATCGGCTCAATCAATTGGGTGTGGAGGTCTGGTGAGGGAGGTTAGAACATTCCCGCCTGCCACAGCATTCCCGCCGCAGCAACCAAGCACACCACGCCGAACATCAGCCGAGGCATGATCGGCCGGCGGGCTGCAGGAGCCCCATAGAGAGGCGCCAAGACGAATTCCAAGTCTACAGCCTCACCAGTCGCCACCGGCACCGCATCAAGCCCGCGGGCCACGCGCTGGCGGTTCTCGAATTGCCGGGCCTGATCGGGGCGCTGGGCCGGCAGCACGCCATTGACAACCTCGCGTTCTTCGTCGGAGATCGGCCCAATCTGCCCATTGGGCTTGGCAATCTTGACGCGCTCCACCGGTGACGGGACACCATCCGCGATCAGCGTTGAGACGAGCGCTTCACCGACGCCCATTTCCAAAACGGCTTTCTCTACATCAATTGCCGGATTGGGCCGGAAGGCGCGAGCCGCGGCTTTGACGAACCGCTGCTCCTTCGGGGTGTAGGCGCGCAAGGCGTGCTGAATGCGATTGCCGAGCTGGGCCAGGACACCATCAGGCACATCGGCCGGGGATTGGGTGACGAAATAGACGCCGACGCCTTTGGAGCGCACGAGGCGCACGACGCGCTCGACGGAGTCCACCAAATTCTTCGGAGCGTCACGGAACAGCAAGTGCGCCTCGTCGAAGAAGAACACGAGCTTCGGTTTGTCGAGATCGCCGACTTCGGGGAGCTTTCGGAACAGCTCGGTCAGCAGCCAATAGATGAGCGTGCCGTAGAGCTTGGGGGCTTCCATCAATTGGTCGGCGTGCAGCAGGCTGACGACGCCGCGCCCGTCGCGTTGCTCGAGTAATTGGACGATGTCGAACGGCGGCTCCCCGAATAGGTTTTCGCCACCCTGGGATTCCAACGTCAGGATGTTGCGCTGGATGGTGGCGATCGATGCGGCGGTGACATTGCCATATTTCTGGCAGACCTCTTCGCGCTCGTCCTGCATTTCGACCAGAGCCCAGCGGAGGTCATCAAGGCCGAGAAGATAGTTCTGATCGTCCTCGGCTTTCTTCAGGGCAATTGCCAGTGTCCCGGCCTGCGTCTCGTTGAGGTTGAGCATGCGGGACAGGAGTACAGCCCCCATCTCCTGCACGCTGGTTTTGATCGGATAACCCTTGGCGCCGAAGACGTCCCAGAGCTTGACGGGTGAGGCCGTGGCGATGCCGGAAAGATCGCCCTTCACATCGGCAGCGAAGACAGGGACGCCAGCAGCGGAGAACTGCTCTGCCAGCCTCTGGAGTGTCACAGTCTTGCCGGTGCCTGTCGCCCCCGTCACAAGGCCATGACGGTTGGCAAAGCGGAGAGGGAGGGCGATTGTCTTCCCGGCGTTGGTTTTGCCGATGTCAATTTGCATTTCCTTTTCCCTCCGCACTGAAGTGTTGAGCCACTTTGCGCGCCATTGGTAGCGCCCCTGGCATTGTCATCAGTGCCAGTGTGACCGGCACCCATTGCGGAATGTCTTTCTCGTCTTCTAGCCAGCGCTCCGCCGTCTTAACGTTGGTGCCAGTGATGCGGCAGAATTCCCGCATGCTGAGGCTCAGATCGTCGAGTGCCTTGGAGAATTGCGCCGGCATCATTCTGTTTTCGGCGCGGGGGTATTGCTTCAAGGGTCTTGCTCCTCAGCTTGGCATGAGCGCCGTGGTGGTCCGCGTATTCTGCCATCTGACATCAAGGGCGCAAACCGTGAAATGGTCCGACTAGGCCACGGCCCGGATAGGATTGGCCTTGCGACCCAGACCATTGTCTTTGGCCAGCTGAGAGCGGCGCGCCGAATAGGCAGCAGCGGTCATGGGGTAGTCTGCAGGAAGGCCCCATTTCGCCCGGTATTCGTCCGGCGTCAGGTTGTAGTGGGTCCGCAGATGCCGCTTGAGAGATTTGAACTTCTTGCCGTCTTCTAGGCAGATTATGAACTCCGGCGTTACCGACTTGCGGACGGGCACAGCGGGCTCGATTGCGGGCGCTGGTGGCGCGGCAATAGCTCCCAGAGCGGCCAAAGACGCATGGACGGACGAAATCAGGGCAGGCAATTCGGACGGTGGAATGGTGTTGTGGCTGACAAAGGCACACACGATCTCAACGGTGCGGAAAGTATTTGGGTCTGCGGTCAATTTTGTTCTCCAAGCAGGTGTGAAAGGACAGGGCTTAGGCGGGTTGCATTGGTGGCTCCAGCGCACCCGTCACATAGTTGGCGTCCCAGCCATCTGCATGCATGCGCTCGAACCTGGCGACCTTCGAGGGAGACGCGATATAGGCGCCCTCGCGGTTGACCCAGCGGCATTTCAGGCCATCGCCGATCAGGCGGGCGGCGCGGGTCTTTAAGCCGGTTTTCGAGGGGCAGCGAACGGCAAGCATGCCCTTTGCATAGCTGGCGCGGGTCACGGAATATTCTGCGGTTGGTGGCATTCGGAAATCTCCTTGTTACGGGTTGGCATGAGTGCCGAGGGAGGCGGGCAGGGCCCGCGCATGGTGGGCCTGTGGCCCAAACATTGGGGTTCATGAGTGCGGCGGCTCCTCTGCTTCGTCTGCCTCCTCAATCAGGCAGGCGATTGGGTCTGTAGCTATTGCGCAGGGGATCACCTGAGCGGGCTGGGCAATGGCGGGGAGGGTGGCGAGCACTCCCACGGCGCCGCCGCTGATGAAGCTCGAGGCCACGGCGGCAATCACAAGGGCCATGGTGGGATCGCGTCGGAAGCGAGTGATGGTCTGCACCTCTCAGCCCTCCCGCCCATAAGTCTCAGCGGCAATTTGCTCGATGACGTGATCGGCATAGACGGCTTGGCCTGTAGTGGTGCGGGCCCAGATGGTCAGCCCGGCGAAGTCCTTGTCGACCTTCTCGCCCTTGGCGGCGAGCTGGTCAGCGAGCCAGTCGGACACGATCCAATGCTCATAAATTTCCATGTAATGGGGCTCGTCGACGACATCTTCGGCCCTGAGGTCTTCGTCCTTGCCTTCGTCGGTGTCGGGGTGGAACCAGAAGCCGCGCCCGTCAGCTTCCCAGCCCTCTTCGGTAGCTGCTGCGTCCCAGTCTTCAATGGGCGAGCAGAGTTCGACGGCGGCGTCCATAAGACTGCCAAGGTCATCGGGGCCGTGCTCATAATCCGCGCCGGCCAGGGTGCTGACCAAGAACAAGACGCAGTGTCCGCCCTCGACTTCCCAGAGGCGCTTCGCCTGCTCTTGGAGCGGCCAGGTAGCAATATTGTTCTGATCGTGTGCCATGGGTCGCGCTCCTACTGATTTAGCCAGCCGCGCTTGCGAGCGTCGGCGGCACGGCGGGCGGTGTTGCGGTCGAGCTTGAACAGCTTGCGGTTGTCGCCCCGTGGTGGGTGGGTAGGGCGCGGCATGGGTGCGCAGTTGGTCTGCATGATCGGTTCCTCTCGGCGGGCATGAGCGCCCTGGGTGGACTAGCGTCCGGTGCTGCCCTCTGTGGGAGGGCAGGGCGAGGCGCTAGAGTTCGTACGAGCTGGTGCCGTCAGCGCGATCAAGACGAATGGCAGGGTGGAGGCAGGTCTCTGACATCACATCGCGCTCGTCGTTGGTGTACTGGCGCTCGAGGAAGGCTTGCGCGGCGCCGTAAGTGGGGAACGATCTGAGATCGGTTTCGCGCTCGTAGCCGGCGTTCTCGACTACCGTGTATGCGTGTTGGGCTTGAACTGGTGGACGGGGCATCTGGTGTTTCCTTTCGGGTGGCATAAGCGCCTTGGTGGATACTAAGCGGCCAGAGCCGGATCGGCGGTGGTCGGTTCGATGGTTTCGTAGTCTTGCGAGTTGACATAGCCCACGGTCCCGTCGTCGAAACGAACCTCCATGGGCCAGTGGGTGGCCAAAGTTCGGCGCAGAACCACCCCAGTTCGGCACCTGCGGTCGCTGTAGACATTCGGATTCAGTGAAAAGCGGATCATGCAGTTTACTCCCGTGTCGCGCGTCCTTTAGCGGGAAAGGCGCTGCTCGATGAGGTTGGCGACCGCGCCGATGGTAGCGAAGGTTACTGCGACGGCGGGAAAGATGAGGGGGAGGAAAACGACGGCTGCGAGGGCATAAACTGCGAACTGGACTGAGGTCATCTTCATCTTCCTTGCTGGTCGGCATAAGCGCCTTGCGAAGGGGGCGGCATGAGCGCCTCTGTGTTCCCCTTCGATGTAATGACCCTATCGGGATACTTCCCGAACGTCAACATGATTCGGCGATAAAATCGGGATGAATCCCTAAAAATATCACAGGCTTGTCCAGTGGTTAACCTGGCCTCGGCCGGCGTGGGAGGGGCAAGGCCTGCGACTGGTGTTTGGCCTGTGGACCTCAGCCGGGATGGCTGCAGGCGCTGCTCTGGCGCCTGGTGGCCGGCGGTGCCGTACCAGCTTTGCCGCCCGGGGAAATGTGAACCCGAAACGCCTCCGCCCTCTGCCCCTTCAATGCCTCTCCCCAACTCAAAGGGCGGACTCTCCTCACCTCATAGACGGGTGAGTCAAATACAGGCACTTTCACCTCGTTCCCTGATAGCCTCACAGAGGTATGCCAGGGACACTCCTCCCTGACTTGAGACGACCTCGACCCCTCCGCCTGGGCTCCTGCCTACACCCAGCGGAGGGGCTTTCTGTTCGCGTGCCTGCACCAACTGCAGCCCAGGCCAGACCGCACACGCGCCGGCGCCTGCTCGAGCAGCCACACGCCAGATCGCGGGCACGCTCAGGCACCCAGGACACGCCGACCCACAGAGAGGCCCATAGACGGACGAAGCGCGACGGACGACCTCCGAGTTGGACATGCACGACTAGGCCTGCCACCGGCCTTCCCTGTGCCATGGAGCGATGCTTTAGGGACCGTACGCAGGTGTGACTGATTGGGGGCGGCACCCGACCGCCGATGCGCGCTCAACTTTCATTTTATAGGGGGTTCAGCCCCGAAGGTGTTCAGCCATGGCCGTGAAAATGACCGCCAGGGTTACGAACGTCAGCGAATTCAAGGCGATTGCGAAGGTGCTGGCCAGTCCAGCCATGAAACGGGCCGCTGCAACTGGCCTTACGGAACACGCTGAAGAACAGCGCCGTCAGTCATTGGCTCGAGTGTCAGACTTTACCGGGGTGCCGCGCAGCCGAATGGCGCGGGCAACGACGGTGAAAAGGGCGATCCCCGGGCACAACATGATGGCGGTCGTTCAGACCGCCGATAAGGCTGTGGGCTTGGAGGAATATGGCTCGCCAAACTGGGTTCGCGACCTCAACCCCTTTGCCGAAGGGCGCCGCGGCGGGGCTGTCAGTTCGATGCCTGGTGTTGAAGCCTCGGCCTGGGGGCGCAGGCGCATTCACAAGGGCACCTTCTTTGCGAAGGGTACTGTATGGGTCCGGCGCGGCAAGGACAGTAAGAGCCTTCGGAAGATCTACTCCGTCGTACTGGCGAACGAATTGTCCAAGCCCGGCTGGCGCAATGAGCTTGCGGCCGGCGCCTATCTCAAACTGGACCTAGAACGCCGGGTTCTCCGGCATGTGCTGAGGGTAGTGACATGATTTTCGTGCTCGCTGTCATGGCCTGCCTATGCGTCAATCCGCATGCCGGCGTGCTGCCGGACGTGCCGATCATCGGCAATCCCTTCGAGGAGCGCGGCAATCGCCATGCTCGCCGACGGGACGCGAAGCGGAAGCGAATTCATTCTGTGTAGCTGGTCGTAAGTGCGGTTTGCATTGCGCAGAGTAGCGCAGCGCCCCTGATAAATTAGAACGGATTGCTAAATTGAGCGCTGGAGGCGACTGGATCCCGGCTACCTGTAGCCGAGCCGATCTGTCGATCTTGTTTGGCGTCTCGATCCGGACCATCGACAACCTCATTGCCTCTGGCGTCGTTCAGCCCGCCGAGCAGCGTGGCATGTACCAGACGCTGCCGACCATCACGGCATACCTTGAGGATCTGCGCAACAAGGCGGCGGGTCGGAGCAAGGACAGCGCCCTCGCAGAGGAGCGCGCCAAGCAGGCGGCAATCGAGCGCGAGATATCGGAAATCAAGCTCGCCCAGATGAAGGGCGAGGTACTGACACTGGGCGAGGTGGCGACCGGTTGGGCCGCGATCCTCCAGCACGTCAAGTCATCGCTGTTGGCTCTTCCCGGCCAGTTGCGCACGCAGATTCCCCACTTCGGGGCTCATGAACAAGAAACAGCCCGGTTACTCGTTCGCGATGTGCTCAATAGCACCGCGGATGAGATCGAAATAGGCGTGGCGGGCACGCACGTCGGTGATTTGAGGTCAGATGAGTAACAACGCATTGTCGGCGGCGGCGCTTCGCGCTGCTGCTGCCCTGCGCCCGCCAGAGGTCCTGTCGTACTCCGACTGGGCCGAGAAGAACTTTCGCCTCGTTGACGACGGCACGAACGAGCGCTTCCGCCCCTGGAAGTTCCAGAAGGGCATTCTAGACGCGATGGGCGATCCGCTGATCGAGCGGGTGTCTGTCATCAAGGCAGCTCGCACCGGTTACACGAAGTCCCTGGTCGCCACGATCGGTGCATTCGCTGCTAATGATCCATCGGCCATCATGCTCTTGATGCCGACCGACGACGACACTCGCGGCATTGTGGTCGACGAGATCGATCCTGCCTTCAAGGCGGTGCCTGCATTGCGCGGTCTAATGGTTCAGGGCCGCATGGATGGCCGGAACACGCTGACGCAGCGCAAGATGCATGGCGGCGGCTCGCTCAAGGTCATCTCGGCCAGGGCGCCGCGCAACCTGCGCCGTCACACCATTCGCGTTCTGATCGGCGACGAAGTCGACGGCATGGAGGTCACCAAGGAAGGCGATCCGATCAAGCTCGCTGAGAAGCGGACGATTTCGAAGGCCGATCGCAAGATCATCTTCGGCTCGACGCCGACGGATGAAGACGCCTCGATCATCGCGAAGCGTTACGAGGAATCGGACCAGCGCATATTCGAAGTGCCGTGCCCTCATTGCGAAACGCCGTTCGAATTGCTTTGGGATCACATGTCGTGGCCCAAAGGGCAGCCTGAAAAGGCCGTCGCCAACTGCCCCTCGTGCGGCTCTGAAATCGAGGAACACAACAAGGCCGCCATGGTCGCGGCCGGTGAATGGCGCGCTACCAAGCCTGAGGTGAAGGGGCATGCCGGTTTCCGGCTTAATTCGTTGATCTCGCTTTTCGAGAACGCGAGCTGGGCCAAACTGGCGCAAGAATTCGTGCTGGCTGAAAAGAGCCATGCCGACATGCAGGTGTTCGTGAACACCGTGTTGGGCCAGGTCTGGTCTGCCACGCGTAATCGCGTCACCGAAGAACAGCTTATGGGCCGCGTGGAAGCGTTCGGCATCGAGTGGGACCAGGAGAACGATTGTTGGCGGGAGGATATTCCCTCGGAGGTCGCGTTCATCACGGTTGGCGTCGACGTTCAGGTCGACCGTCTGGAATGCACCATTCTGGGCTGGGATGGCGTTCAGCGTATCACGCTGGGCCACTACGTCATTATGGGGCCGCCTAACCTACAGAGCACCTGGGACGAGCTGGACAGCTTCCTTATCACGCGCTGGAAGCATCCGCTTGGCGGCACTATCGGGATCGAGGCCGCTGCTATCGACGCCGGCGACGGCAATATGACCCAGTATGTCTACGACTTCACCGCGACCCGGCTCGACCGAAAGGTGGTGGCGATCAAGGGCGTGGGCGGAGCAAAGCCGATCATCTCGATCAGTCGTTCCAAACACAAGCGCTTCAAGGGCGCGACATTCTTCAATGTTGGCGTCGATCAGATCAAGGCCGATATCGCGATCAGCCTGCCGCTGAGCCGAACGCTAGAGAACGGCGAGAAGCGGCCGCAGGCATTCCGGTTCTCCGAGACACTGGGCGAAGAGTGGTTCCGGCAGGTCAATTCGGAGCCGCAGAAGCTGAAATACGTCTCCGGCCGTCCGGTGGTGAAATTCGAGCGCATCGAGAACCGCCAAGCGGAAGCGCTCGATACTCTGGTCTACGCCATTGCCGTGAAAAGCCTGTGCCGCTTCGACTACGACGCGCGCCGTATTGAACTGACCAAGGGACCGCAGCCCAAGGCTGCTCCTAATTTCAAAGCAATTGCCAGCAGGCTGAACGGGTAGGTTTCCATGAGCGGAGAACTGGTGGCCAAACCGCGCTATCGCGTGCGTGCAGGCACATCGCCGCTTACCACGACCGCGCTCGACCAGCGTCAGGCGCCCTACGTGCAGTACAATCGGGAGCCCAACACGTTCCTACAGGGCTTCATGCCGATGTTGCGGGAGCAATCCGATGTCGTCGGCGGATCGTGGGAAAAGCAGGCGGCCCGTGTCATTCACGGCTATCAGCATTCTGGCTTCATCCGAGGCGTGCTGGACGTCAGCACGGCCCAGGTCGTGGGGTCGGGGCTCAGGATGTCCGCGCAGCCCGATATCGACACCTTGGGCTGGTCCAAGGAGTTCGCCGCGGAGTTCTCCCGGCAGCGCGAATCCAGCTTCCAGGCTTGGGCCAGCAATCCATATCACTGCGATGCCAGTGCGCAGATGAACTTCGGCCAGCAGCAGCAGGCCTACTACTGGTGCGCCTTGGCTTTCGGTGAAGGCCTTGCCCTGAACCGAACGATTGAGCGGCCGGGCTCGAAATACCTGACCAAGTTCAAGCTGCTGCCGCCATCCCGCATCTCGAACACATCGGACGGCATGAACCTTGTTCAGGGCGTCCGCATCGACGACGACGGAATGCCTATCGCAATTCGGCTCCTGGCGAAGAACTCGTACGGGGCGCTGGAAGAGCGCGAGGTTCCCGTTCGTGACCGACACGGGTTCCTCCGGGTGATTCACCGGTTCATGCCGGCCGTGGCACAGACGCGCAACGTCGCGGACATTGCCACTGGCATGAAGGCCTACCGTCAGTTTGAGCAATATTCCGATGCCAACCTGACCAAGAAGCTGATCCAGACAATTTTCGCTGCGGTCGTGAAGAGCAATCTTCAAGGTCTGGCTGCCTTCGAAGGTTTGATGACCGAGACGGATCAGGTTCAGCAGAACGCGGCCCTCGACGTCGCCAAGTTCGGCGATGCCAAGGCCGGATGGTATGACGGCTCAAAGATCGACCTGGCGTCTCATGGCCGCATCGCTCACCTGTTTCCGAACGATGAGCTCGATTTCGTCGAGTCCAAAGCGGCTGGCGATGAATTTGACCCCATCGCCCGCTGGCTCTGGCTGGAAATCGCGGCTGCTGCTGGTGTCTCCTACGAGAGCGCCACCGGCGACTATCGCGGGGCGACCTATTCCTCTGTCCGCATGGCGGGTTCGAAGGAATGGCTTGGTGTGATCCGCCGACGGGACGGGCTGATTGTTCCGTTCTGCCAAGAGGCCGCAGACAGCGTCCTCGAGGAGGATATCGCCACTGGCCGCATCAAGATCCCGGGTGGCCTCGATGCCTTCTATGAGAACCGGGACGCGATCTGCCGTGCCAAATGGGCTGGTCCCCGCCAGCCTCAGGCGGACGATTTCAAGACCGCGCGAGCCCATGAGGTTCGCAAGTCCATGGGTGCCACTACGCTCGATGAAATCTTCACCGACTACGGAATGGACTGGGACGATGCGCTCCATCAGCAGGCTCGTGAGAACGAGTTGGCTGAGCGGCTCGGGCTTCCCTTGCCCTGGGCGCCAACAGATCCTCTTCAGACCAGGGAGGGGCAGGAGGCGGAGCTGAACGATCCGGACAATGACGGCCAGGAAAAGCGCAATCCGCCGTCCAAGAAGCGCCGTGGGGCCAAGGATGACCCTGAACGCGACCCTGAAGACGCGTTGGCGGAGGAAATTGAGTCCGATCTGGAGACCGAGTGATGGCGATCGACTTCAACGTGGTCTTCGCGGACACCCCTGATGCCCCGTTCGATCCGTGCGTGGCGTATTCGACGCTGCGGCCGGCATACATGGAGGCGCGCCTGTCTGGGCAGCCTCAGAAGATCATGTTCCGGGATCGCGAGGTCTGGTTTCACAAGCCCGACATGGCAGCGTGGACCGACGTCATGAGCGATCTGGAACGGCAATGCCGGGAGAAGAGGGGGCTTCCTGCCCGCCGCTTCGCGATCACAGCCGGTTACCGGTCTAGGTAGGAAACTCGACATGTCAATTTATGACGTTGCCCTCGCGGAAGCCTGGGCGATGCGCGCTGACGCGCTCGAAAGCCTCCTGGCCATCGCAGGGCGCACCAACGAGGTCACCCCGGAGGCCCTGGAGGCGTATCGCACCAAGTTCCATGAAAAGGGCGCCGGTCTGCGTATCCGCGACGATGTCGCGATCATCGATTTCGCCGGCCCCATGTTCAAGAAGGCGAACCTCTTCCAGGCTATGTCTGGAGCGACGTCCTACGCCACCATGGCGACGGATTTCCAGACCGCTCTTGATGACCCAAAGATCAGTGGCATCATCGGCCTGTTCGACACGCCGGGCGGTACGGTGAACGGCTGCGACGAACTTGCAGCTTCCATCTTCGCGGCCCGCGGCGCGAAGCCGATGGTGGCCTATGTCAGCGGGCAAATGTGCTCGGCGGGCTACTGGCTGGGCACGGCCTTCGGCAAGGTCGTCATGAGTGACGCAAGCATTGTCGGCTCCATAGGCGTCATCCTTGGCATCGAGGACCGGACGGTGGCTGACGAGCGCCGCGGCGTGAAGACTGTCGAGTTTGTGTCTTCCAAGGCCCCTGGCAAGCGCCCCGACTACGACACCGACGAAGGCAAGGCCCTCATCCAGCGCCGCGTCGACGAACTCGAAGCCGTGTTTATCGCTGCTGTCGCGAAGCATCGCGGCATCGATGAGGCCACTGTCATCAAAGACTTCGGCGCCGGCGGCGTCGAGATCGGCGCCAACGCCGTGAAACTCAAGATGGCCGACGCTGTCGGGTCTTTCGAGAGCGTATTTGCCGACCTCACTCAACGCGGCTCGCGCCGCACCACAAAGCCAACAGGAGCACGATCCATGGCAAACGACCCCGGCGCGTCCGGCGAAGAGAAGACCTACACCAAGGCAGAACTGGACAAGGCGGTTGCTGATGGCATCGCATCCTATCAGACCCGCCAGACGGCTATTCTAGGCAGCGATGAAGGCAAGGCGAACCCCAAGCTCGCCGCAAGCCTCGCAGCCCAGCTTGGCCTCACCGCTGAAGCCGCAATCGCCATCCTGAAAGATGCCGGCCCTGCCGCTGTCGAGAAAACTGACGCCCAGAAGGCCGAAGATTTCAAGAACCAGAAAAAGCAGGGCGATGGCCTGGCGTTTGCCGGTGAGGCCGGTGAGCAGGAAGTCGCTTTCGACTGGGACGACGCCTTCGGGCGCAAGAAGTAAAGGAGGGCGCAGGATGTACACCGCACCACTGACGACCAGCCTCGAAGGCGCTGGCTACCACATCGTTTCAGAAGAGATCTATCGCTCCCGCGAGCAGATCACGCTGCGCGGCACCGAGGCCGGCCGCATTGTCACCGGCACCGTCCTGGGCAAGGTTCGCGTTGGCGAAATCGCAGCCACGGCAAAGTCTGGCGGGAATACCGGCAATGGCACCGTCAGCGCCGTCACGGCAAAGAAGGGCGCGAAGGCCGGCGTCTATCATGTCGAATTCACCGCCGCGACCAAGTTCGACGTCGTCGATCCTGAGGGCTTCAAGGTGAAATCCGGTAGCACTGGTTCCGCCTATTCGGATGACCTGGGCTTTACCATCACGGCCGGCGGCACTGCTTTCGTGGCCGGTGACGGCTTCGACATTACCGTCGACCTCTCGGACGGCCCCTATGGCCCGCTCGATCTGTCCGCAGGCAACGGCCTCGAGGAGGCGGTTGGCATCCTCTGGGAAGGCCGCGTGATCGAGGTCGACGGAGACGACAACCCCGTCGATGTCCGCGCCGTGGCGAACGTCCGCGAGACCGAAGTGCATGCCGGCCTCATCGTGTGGCCGGAAGGCATCACCGCAGAGCAGCAGGCGGCCGCCCAGGCCCAACTCGCCGCTCGTCACATCATCTTCCGCTAAGAGGGGTCGAGGGCATGCCTGAAACCGTCATGAATATCTTCGACCATGCGGCCTTTCGCACGGCGGAGCTGAACGAAAAAGTCGTCGCTCGTGTCGACTACAAGCCCGAACTGCTGGGCTCTCTCAACTTGTTCGAGCCCATCTATTCCCGCTCGCGCACCATCCTGATCGCCAACACCGATCGCGGGCTCGAGCTTATTCCCACCTCCGAGACCGGCGCTCCGCCTGTCGAGCTCGGCCTTGAGCCCTCCAAGCTCCGCCCCTTCCAGACAACCCGTCTGGCAAAGGGCTCGACGATCTATGCTGAATCCCTGCAGGGCGTCATGTCTCTGCCGTTCAGCGATCAGGTGAAGGAAGTGGGCCGTGAAATCGCTGATCGCACTCAGCGTATCACCGAGGACATGGAGCTCACGTGGGAGCACATGCGTCTCGGCGCGATCACCGGCAAAGTCTACGATGCCGATGGCAGCACACTGATCAACAACTGGTATTCCCAGTGGAACGTCGCTGAGCCAACCGAGATCAACTTCAGCCTCACCGCTGCCAACCCTGCCAAGGGCTCGCTGCGCAAGAAGCTCCGTGATCTCAAGCGCACCATGCAGAAGCTCTCCAAGGGCCTCTGGACGACGCGCACCCGCGTCTACGGCCTGGCCGGCGACGAGTTCTTCGATGCCCTGGTCTCGCACCCGGACTACATCGACCTGCGCGTCAACAACGATCGCACGCGCGAACTCGAGAACATCGAAGGGTTCTCTTCGATCGAGATCGAGGGCGTGACCTTCATCAATTATCGTGGCACCGATGACGGCACCACGCTGGCCATCGACACCAACAAGGTGAAGTTCTTCCCGGTGGGTGCTCGCGGCGCTTTCCAGGTGGCTTGGGCTCCTGCAGAGTTCTTCCCCTATGTGAACCAGCGTGGCCGCGATCGCTACATGCTGATGCTGAAGGATCTTCAGCGAGACGCCTGGCGCCGTGTTGAACTCTACAGCTATCCGCTGTTCATCTGCACCCGGCCAGAAATGCTGCTGCGCGGACGCAAGGACTGATGTCGATCTTCGCTCAATACGAGCGGATCGTCTCCACTCACATTGACGGGGTCTTTGGTGACCCCGTCGAGTTCCATCCCAAGAAGCGCGGGGAGGTGAGTGTCGTTGACGATCCCATCCGCCCCAAGCGCAATCTGGTCGGTATCGTCGACTTCAACCCACGTGTGACCCCGGCGAAGGGCAAGGAACAATATGATGCCTTCCAACCCGACTTGGCGGCTGAGAAGGTGCATGTTTCCTTCGACATTGCTTCATTCACGTCGCGCGCCGACTGGCCGCAGCAGGGTGATCATCTGATTGCCCGGTTGAAGGATGGCGTGCATCGCCTTGACGTTATTGCCGCTCAGCCCGACGAAGTTGGACGGCTGGTATGCCCATGCAAGCTGCTGAAATCGGAGTGACCCAATGAGCCTTGTGTCCTTCGCCCTCCGGCTTGTGGTCTCCCGCATGCTGAAGGACAGGACGCTTGCTCGCGATCTGATCTTCAACAGCCCAGTCGACCCATTGGTCGAGTGGAAGGCAAGGGTGGGGGAGGGTGACAGCCTTCCCTGCATCGCCGTCTACACCGGCAAGAGGTCGCCGAACATCATCGGCAAGGCCACCCAGGGCACGGACGCCACGATCGAACTGATCTTCGACATTCTGGTGCCGCCAACGCCGGTTGTAGTGGACGACTATATCGAGCTGACCACCACGAATACTGGTGGCGCCATGGTCATGGATATTGTCTGGCGACAGATCGAAGCCGCGCTCAGGGGCGCGCCGGCGCCATGGCAAGACATCTGGGACATCTTCGTCATCAAAGTTCTGGAAATCGAGAGCCGGCCGCTCCTCTATCAGATCGAGGCCGGCAACACTGTTCCCTGCGTAGAAGTGACCATGCGACTGCGCACGGTGCCCGATCCCGACTTCGGCGTCCATTTGCTGCCCGGATGGCAGAAAATGTGCGCTGCGATGGCCGCCGATCCAGACTATCGGGACTACGCCAGCTTCTTCGAGAAGCTGATCACTGATCCCGAAGACCTGTCCAGCTGGGAACAAGTTCAAGCCGCCCTTGGCCTCTCCAGGGGCTCTGTGGACAGCATTGGCTTGGGTCCGGCTGACAGCACTGCGCAGGATGATCCCGCACTGGTCTCTGGCGTGACATACACGGATACGGAGCGTCGGCCATGAGCGACGACAGACTTGTTCGCTTGCTCATATCGGTGCTGAGCCGGGCCGTAGAGGCGGAGCGACGCATTGCTGGGGTCGAGTATCGCGGCCGTGTCAAGGAAGTGGATGGCGCCAAGCATGCCGTCCGCGTTGTTATCGGCACTGACCCGGATGGCGAGGAGGTGCTTTCACCTTGGGTGAAGGTGGCTCAGACGGCCGGGAAGATGAAGTTTCACGACCTGCCGTCGGTGGGTCAGCAGGTCAGCCTGCAATCAGCCAGCGGCGACATCGAACAGGCCCGCGTAGTGCCGCTGCATTGGTCTGAAGGATTCGAGGCCCTGTCCGATGATCCTGATGTCAAGATCATGGAACTGGGCAGCGTGAAGGTCTCGTGGTCTGAAAGCGAGATATCCGTGATGGTCGGTGGCTCTGGAATTCAGATTACCGAAGGCGGCGTCTTTGTCGTCGGCCCGAGCCATACCCACAACGGTGTCAATGTCGGCGATACACACGTCCACGGCGGCGTGGTGCCCGGTGGCGCCGATACCAACGTACCCCACTGAGGTGAGCAATGAAGCAGGAATACATCGTTACCGAGACCGCCGGCCGGGAAGTTGCGGGGCAGAAGAGCCCTGGCGCGAACAAGCCCATTTTCCTGACCGACAATCAGGCGGCGCACCCCCTGCGTCTTGGCCATATTCGGCTAAAAGGCGCCTTCAATGGGGTCGATCCTCAGAAGTTCGACCATGACAATGATGGCAAGCCAGGCGGCGCCAAAAGGCGTCCGTAATGGCCGGGATCGACGCGCGTACTGGCAAGGTTATCGATGGGCTCCCCCACATTGAGCAGAGCATATCCAAGCTCGTCACGACGGCTCTTGGCGAGCGCATAATGCGAGAGTGGGTCGGGAACCCAGGCTTGCGCCTGATCGGTCAAACCGCAGGTGCAAGCGTCATCCTCCAATGGGTGACGATTGTCTGGGCGCTCGTCGAACTCTTCGAGCCGCGCTTTCGTATCCGCCATTTTGCACCTCTCGATATGTCGAGAGACGGGGTCTTCGACCTCGAAATGGTGGGCGAAATTCGACCCTACGCCCATCTCGACTGGCAGCAGGCCAGATTTTTCATCACGATCCGCGATGGGGCTGTAGTGCTCGCGCCGGGGACGTGACCTTTCAAACCGGAAATCATGCTCATGATCGATCTCTCGCGCTTGCCGGTGCCGGCGGTGATAGAGCCGCTTTCGCATGAGCAGCTGTTCCAAGGGTTTGTGACCAAGTTTCTCGAGGAATGGGCGCTTGCCCGTGCACTCGACCCCACCCTGCCGCAATACGACGTGGAGCCGCTGGAAACCGATCCAGTGGTCATCGTGGGGCAGGCGCTGAGCTATCTGCGCTTGCTGGATCGCCAGCGCGTTAATGATGCCATCAAGGCCCTGCTGGCGCCTCTGAGCACGGGAACGAACCTCGACAATGTCGTCGCCCGTCAAGGTGTGGGGAGGCTGGTCGTCATCCCAGCTACGTCTACCAGTGCTGCGGTTATGGAGAGCGATGAATCTCTCCTCAAGCGCTACTTCGACAGCTTCGAACGATTTTCAGCGGGCTCGGCTGCGCGCTACCTCTATGAAGCACGGACGGCTTGGCCGCAGTCTCAGGGCCGCACCCAGGGCCTGTGGGACGCTCGGGTGAATGGCCATGCCGTCCACGGCCGACGCGGCGATACGGACATTGTCATTGCCGGCCCCTTTGGTCGCGAAGCTACACAAGAAGAACTGGCGACAGTTCGCGCAGCTGTTACCGCACCGTGGGTGCAGCCGGAGGCCGTCGCCGTCACTGTTGTGAACGCCAAGCGCCATGAGTATTCGGTCCACCTCACCCTTGAGGTGCCACGTGGGCCGGATCCTGAACTCATTCGCAACGAGGCTGTAGCGCGCGTCGAGCGCGCCGCTGAGGCCCGTGCGATCATCGGGGGCGAGCTACCCCCTGCCTATCTTGCTGGTGCCGCCTACGGGCCCAGCATCATCAGGGTGCACGATGCCGCCCCGGTGGTGTTCGACGCGGACCTCTACACCATCCCGGTAATGACCGGGCTTACCATAAATGTCGAGGTGCGAGCATGACGGTGGAGTTGCTGCCGTCCAACTCGGACCCGTTCGAGAAGGCCTTGATGGCCGGTGCCGAAGCGGATTTGCCGATCCCGTTTGGCGCGGTGATGGACCCGGCCCAGACATCTGCAGAATGGCTGCCGTTCTTGGCAATCCATGAGGGGGTCCGGTTCTGGTTCGCGGATTGGTCAGAAGATCGTAAGCGTCAGATTATCGACGATTGGACGGCGCTGGCCAGCCTGATCGGCACCCGGGCAGCACCGGCTCGGTTCCTAGCCTATGTCGATGCCGAGATCGTCCATAAGGTCTCCCATCCCGCTAATCGCCCGCTTGATTACATGGCGTTGGGACTCGACCCCTACGACCATCCTGCCTATGTGGCGCGCTTTCTGGTTAAGACGAACCTCTCGGCTCACAAGGCCGCATTCTGCCTTGGCCTCTCTGCGCTGGACGACGACGCCCTTGTCCCGATCGACGAGCAACCGCTGGACCGGGCCATGCAGGCCCTGACCATCTCCAAGGCTCCTGAGACCCAATACACCGTGTCCTTCGGGCACCGCGTCCCCATCACCTTAGATGATGGTTGGGACCTGGATGCCGGGCACGAACTCGACTCCTACCGCGACAGGAACAGGCTATGAGCAAGCGCGTCGTCGCTGACACTCGGCAGTATCTTAAGCCCGCCGACATCAATCGCCTTGGCACCTTCGGCCAAGAGGCGATTGACGAAGTGGTGGGCGGCGTCATCGCCTATCCGGCCCATTGGGCGGCTTTCACCGTGAGCATGAAGACGGCCCAGGTCGTCACAATTACGCCGGGCCGCTACTTTGAGAATGGTGTGGTTTATGCCGCTCCGGAGGCGGTCGACCTCAACCTCATTACTTATTTCCCGCTGGCAGCCAGTGACGAAAAGTGGGTCGCTCTTGTCCTGCGCGGTGAGCCGCGTTTGATTGATGAACCCCGTCAGTACGAAACCAGCCTAGACCCTGAAACCCGTATACCTGTGCAGGACCAACGGCCGGTCATCGCGGAGCGCTTCGCTCGGGTGGTTGTGCAGGAGGGCTCTGCAGTGCCTGGCCCGGCGGCAAAACCGACGATCGCCGAAACTGACGCCTGCGTTGCATTCGTGCTGCTCAAGACTACCGGGATCGTTGAAATCGTGCCGGGCTCGCAGTGGCGCGCCAAGACGCTCTACGAGGTCGAGGGGCGCGTTACCGCCATCGAAGTGCGCATTGAGCAGCTATTCGAAGACACTGCAAGCATTCGCACGGATCTGGCCAACGTCGCAGCCCAGATCAAGACTATTCCTGATCCGCGGCTGTTCGCGCAAATCGTTCGTGACACCGCTCGGCACGGGCAGGCTCTGAACCTCCCTGACGAAGCGCGGAATTACTGGTTCGACCAAGCGCTGGTGAAGGACGACTGGGACTTCACGGCCGGCGGCTTTTACCGCATCGATGAGGGCATTCGCTTTGCCTATGTGGCGCAGAAGGACCACACGCTTCGGCTGCTGAACTACGACAGCCCCGACGTGTCGATCTGGAACAATCAGCTCGTGATGCCTGCCTATACCGAAGTCACGCGCATCACTTCGCCAGAGGGCGGGGGCCGCAAGGACATCGCCAACACGGTTCATACTGTGGTGACGGCCGTCCAGCACACCGTGGCCCATGAACGCATCCGCTATGGCGAGACGGTGACCGTCTGTGAAAACATGGCGGGGTGGGGCGCATACGGTGATCGTAAGGCTGGGACGATGTTCCAGGCAGGTGGCGAGTCCTGGGTGTCGAACGGCGCCACGTCCAATCCGTGGAACCAGACCGAGACGGCCCAGAACGGCCACATGAACTACTCGGCGACGCGGGTCATCCGCGACACCTATTACGAGACGTACACGACCTACAATACCGAGGAGTTCGGCCTTTCGGGCGCTATCTACGGGCAGACGTTCCTGTCGTCCCAGGTGATGGTTGCGACCTCGATTGATCTGAATTTCACGCGCGTCGATGCCGCTGCTGGCGACGTTACGCTTTGCATCTGCGAGATCAGTGCTTCCGGCGCGCCGGACTACAATGCGGTTATTGCGCGTGTCACGAAGCCGCGCAGCAGCCTGACGCTCGGCTGGAACAAGTTCAGCTTCCAGCCCACCCTATTGGGGCAGGGCAAGCGCTACGCCTGGTTCACTGTCACGACTGGCAACCACCAGATCATGACGAACACCGGCAATGCATTCACTGGCGGAACCTCGTTTGTCTCATCGGATGGCGCATGGTCGCAGGGCTCGACGACCGAAGACTTCACTTTCCGGGTCAACGCGGCGAAATTCACCAAGTCGCGCCTGGTCGTTCCGTTCGAAAGCCTTGATCTGGCTGGCGGCATGACCGAGATCGACATGATCTACAAAAAGTGGGCTCCGGCTGCGACCTCCCTTGTGTGGGAAATCAAGGCCCAGGGCGACACCGAGTGGATCCCGATGGATGCGCGGGTGGACAATCCGTTGGCCAATCTGCCGCCGCTGGTGCAGTTGCGAGCCGTGTTCATCGGCACCGAGGACGTGGCGCCAGCAATCCAGCTGGACACTTATGCAAGGGCGGTTTCTGGCCGCTTGCGGGACGATATGCGGGCGATCAGCAAGATCCGCACTTTCGGTTTCACCACCGATCAGGCGCAGGTCGTGCTGCAGATGGATTACTTCAATCCGGCCAAGCATACCGCCGTGCCGAAGCTGGTGTTGGCCGACGGTACGGTCGTCGATGCAACTGTTGTGATGATCGCGCAGGATCCTGCCAAGCCGACGCGCTACCGCATCCAGGCTGACTTCGACCTGCCTGCTGGCACGCCCAGTGCCAGGGTCAGGATCGACGCCACGACAACAGACATCATCGACGTACCCTTTGGGCAGGACGTCCAACTCAACGCCTTCTAGGAATTATGTCATGGCCAAAAAGCCTAAAGCGCCGTCGTTTCCTTATGACGAGGAGCAGACGGTTGCGGTCACGTTCAGCCGGGTGGTTCGTCGCGGGGCGATCAAGTACCTGCCGCGCGACAACCCGGTGATGACGGGGGCCACCCTCAACGCGATTGTGGAGGAGAATGGAGGCGCTGATGTCGTCCGCAGTGTTGAGCCCCGATAACGACTACAACTGGCCTCCAGAGCCGTCACCGGCCCGCCTGACGCGGCAGGAGTGGGATAGCTTCGGCACCAGCGTCGGCATGCGCCTTAGGGCTCTGGAAGCCGTCGGGACTGGCATTGAGGCGATCCAAGAGCAATTGCAGAGTCTTGGCCTGCAGATTCTGGACAACGCAATCAATCCGCTGATTGCTGCCACTCAGGCGCAACTTGCAGATTTGCAGCAAGCTGTCGCCGACACGATCGCGCAAAATGCACAAATCATCACTGACTTCCAAGGGGACACTACGGCGGCCCTCGCCGCGCTGGATGCAACGATTGCTGCGTCCGTGGCTGCGTTGCAGGCCGATGTGGACGCGGTTCGTGACCAGGTAGACGCAATCCTTGCTGGCGGCATTCCGGCGGCAAACGTGGCCGAGGATGTGACCCACCAGTTCGTCACTGAGGCGCAGAAGGCCGAAATCGGGCAGTTGCGCACCGACCTGGGTGCGCTTTCCGAGACGGTTTCGGGATTTTCTACTTCGCTCGCGGACGGGCTGGCCGCCATCAAGGCAGGCGGCGCCGAGGTCGTCACGTCCAACACCAACGCGGTGGCCGGTGGGGTCTATTTCGCCAAGACGGCGGGCGGGGCGTTCGCTGTAACCCTTCCGCCTTCCCCTGCGAATGGCAACACCGTCGAGGTTTGGCGCTCCGGCGCAAACGCGGTGACGATCAATCGGAACGGCAAGACCATTGGTGGTCTGGCCGAAAACTTCACTATCGACCAGGACAAGGTCATTGCCCTGCTGACCTTTATGGACGGCGGCTGGACTGTTGAGGGAAGGGCTTTTGTCAAATGAGCAATTTCAGCGATCTTTTTCGCAGCAGTCAGGGGGTGGCAACACCACTAAATGTGGGCGGGCTGAGAACCTGGCTTTATTACTGGGCGGCAGGCGTTTTTACAGCGCCCACGGATATTGAAGTGGTCATCCACGCGATGGGGCCTGGTGGTTCGGGTGGCGTAGCTATGAACGCTGGCTTGGCGGGCGGGACTGAGTTCGGCATGAAGGCCTCCGGCGCTGGCGCTGGCGCTCGGGCTAAGAAGCGAGCGCTTCTAAAGGCTGGCGAGCAACTCATCATTACCCCAGGTGCGGGCGGGGCATCTAAGGTGGGTGTTTCTGGTCAGAGGCTCTCTGGCGTCAACGGTGGTGACACCCTTGTAACCGGCCCGAACATCAACATCGTCGCGGGCGGCGGCAAGGGTGGCAACGCAGGCCTAATTACCGACAATGTCCTCGGCGGCCTGGGCGGGATTGCAACCGGAGGCGACCTGAATATACCGGGCGGGCGGGGTGGCGATATGCCCGCCTATGCCAATACCGGCACAGCCGGGAACCTCAACTTCGCAACAGGTGGCGGCTGCGTGGATGTCTTCGGCTTAAATGATTGCAATGGCGGCGACATCCCGAACTACAGTCCGTTTGCCGCGACATCCTACCAATATTTTGCGACTGGCGGAGGGAGCTTCTTTGGTTCCGGAGGAACCCCAGCAAGCGGCACATCTTCGGGGGCCACCAATGGCGGCGGGTGGGGGCGATCAAAAAACCCATTCGGGCTGGATGTCGCGGGTACTCAAAGAAGCTTGCCAACGGGGTTTGAGCTCTTCGGCGTTGATGCGTTTAACGCCATTTATGGGGGCACAACTGTTAACGGAGTCACCTCGCCCCAGGTTGGCAGAGGGAGTAATGCCCAAGGCGTCGGTGATGGGGGGAATGCTTCCCTCTCCGGTTCGCCGGGCGGATTTTTTGCTGGTGGCGGTGCCTTCATAAATAACGGGTCAACCGGACAACCGAACAACGGTGGCACTTGCTATATGGGTGGTGGCTCCAGTGGCGGTGTGAGCCGCAAGGCTTATACTTGTGTCTCTGGCAAGGGCGGTGACGGCTGGGTGGCATTGGAGATTCTGAGTTAAAATGGCAAACATCTACAAAATCCTCGATCCAGACGGCAACGAGGTAAACCGCATCGTTGCCGACGAAGTATTCGTTCAGGAGTTTTACCCTGGCCGCTTTGAATATTTGGGCGAGCAGCCAGAGCCAGAGGCCTATCCCTCCTATCGCTCCATCGACAAGGTTGAGGCTATGGGCCTTATCCGCGCCGTTACCGGCATGTCGGCGGCGGAGGAATTGGCCTTTCGCGACGATCCGAACCTTGCCCTGTTCTGGCGCATCTGGCGCGAAGACGTTGGCAACGTCATCTGGCGGGACCACCCGCTGACCGCGCAAATCCTCGACGCGATCGAGGCCGCCGGTTACCTCGGCACGGCCCAGCGGCAGGCTGTCCTCGACAACTGGCCGACCGCATAGCGCCATGACCCCGCTCGACGTTTCGGACGGCTGCTCGGGCTTCT
Source organism: Devosia sp. FJ2-5-3 (assembly GCF_029201545.1). Lineage (NCBI taxonomy): Bacteria > Pseudomonadati > Pseudomonadota > Alphaproteobacteria > Hyphomicrobiales > Devosiaceae > Devosia > Devosia sp. FJ2-5-3. The sequence goes on from NZ_CP104007.1 coordinate 1,948,850, forward strand.
GGCTGTTCGAGGCAATGTTCCCGATCCGTGACTGCTGCGTCATCCACGACAACGGGGGCACTGACGGGATGCTGCTCGACTGCCTCATGGCGGCAACACCGGGCTGGACATGGCCCCTCGTCGGCCTCTGCGTTGTCGCAATGATCGTCTTCCGCCCGCTCTACCGGCTGATCAAGCCCTGGCTCAACCCGCTCGTGCTCAAGGTGCGGGCGATCTTCGGCCGCTGAGCGCACAGTCACTAAACGGGCCATTGCACCCGGCGACGCTGGGTCGACGAAGCTTTGGTCCGATACCGATAGATAGACAAGGAAAAACCCCCAGCCGAAGCCGGGGGTTTCCTGCAGACCGAAATCTACAGATTATACGAGACCAACAAAGTTGGTTGCAGTCAGATCGGCCAGATTGGTAAGGCCGGTGATCTTCACGAGGCCGTCGCCAGCGCCGAAGGTCGCGGTAGCGTCGTTCTGGAAGACATAGGTGTCGTTGCCGTAGACAAACACCGAGGTCGACCCGCCAGTCGTGTACGAAGCAGCCTTGTTGACAGCGGCGAACAGAGAAGTCTGGCCTGCGATGTCGCCCAGCTCGAAGTTATCCAGGGCGTCACGAGTGCCGGTAAGCTGGATAACGTCTTCTGCCTTGTTAAAGTCCGCAATGGTGATGAGGCTCTTAGCAAAATTAGCTTCGAGATCAGCGGGCGTGCCAGCAGCCACGTTGGCCTGAGCTGCAAAAGCGAACTTATCAGCACCTGCACCACCGGTGAGGGTGAGCGAGAAGCCAGCACCGGCGCCTGCACCAATAGTGATCAGGTCAGCGCCAGCGCCGGTATTGATCGCCTGGTTGACGGTCAGACCTGCAACGTCGGTAGTGACATAATCACCGTTTTCGCCGCCGGTGTAGGTTGCCAGCTTTGCCAGACCAGAAACGTCGAGCGCAACGTTACCCGTGCCGGAGACTTCGATTGCCTTGACGCTGTCGCCGGCGACAGCACCAATGTTCGAAGCGCCAGTTACCGAGAACTTGAAAGTTTCGACGCCATTGATCGTCAGACCGCCAGCGCCCGTAGCTGCGTTCAGCGCAACGTTGACCACATCGGAAGTGCCCGTGGTGTCAGCGAACGTGAAAGTGGTCATCCCGGCGCTCGAACCAGTCAAACCAACTGTCGTCGACAGTGCAAGGCCCGAAACAGTCAGAACGTTTGCAGCAACACCGGACCCAGCGTTCCAAACTTCCGTGACCTGCTTGGCTTCGGTCATGTCAATTGCGGTCGCTGCAGCGGCAGAAGTGAACTTGACGACTTCGATGTTCTTGAGCTTGTCAACACCCACGGCGGTGGCGGGCCCAGAGAGAGTAGCAGTCAGGGTGTCAATTCCCAGGCCGCCATCAATCGTGTCCGCAGCACCGTCCCAGTCAGTGCCACCAACAATGGTGTCATTCTTGGCGGTGGTCACCTTGTCGGCAAACGCGAGAGTTGCCGCGTCGCTCGAGACGACAGAAGCACCGGCCGTCAGCGTAACCGTGTTGCCAACAAAGTTCGTGTCAACAACCACCTTCAAAGCGGCTTCAGCCTGTGCCTGAGTCGCGGCGGTTGCACCAATGGTGGCAATCCAGTTGCGAGCAGCAGCGGCAGCGTCAAGCCCGCGATAAGAAGCGTCCTCGACCGGCGTGTCGATGGCAGCGGTGAACAGATTTGCCGAAGCAACCTTGGCATCAACGATGGTCTTGTCAGTGCCCTGGGCGCCATCAAGAATCGCGATTGCGATGTTGTTGACGTTGAGCGTGCCCTTGTTGAGCGCGTCAACGAAGAAATTCAGGCCGGTCGCTTCTGGATTGCGGTTGAACAGCTGCTGATAGATAGCCGTAACGATCTGAACGTTGTTTTGACCCTTGTACTTGTCCTGGTATTCAGCGGTTGCTGCCAGGTCGCCGATGGCGGACAGGTTTGCGCCGTTGTTGGTGGCGACATTGAAGAAAGCCAGACCGGTCGGGTCAGCGGGACGGCCGAACAGGGCGACGTAGACGCCTTGGATGGTTGCCATGGAGAAATTCCTCTCGAATTGAAGCGCGACCTTTTTCAGTCGGTCCGCAGACTACTAGACTCGGTTTCACTGTACGTCAAGACGCAGTGTGTAATTTGCTGTTTGCCTATGCTGCGCTGTAAGTACCCATGGAGTCTAGAAAGGCTGGTAATCGTGAAGGTAATGAAAGCACTTTACACCAGCGACGCTTCGCTGTATGTAGTGTGAAACCTATACCGGCACGGGGCGCTGCCAGGAGCATAAGATGACCATTCACCCACAGTTCGCGCAGGGTGCTACAGAAACTCAGGTGTTGCGGCAGCAAGCGGGGCGTTGGCTTCGAGCGCTGCGTGAGCGCGTGGGTATGAGCCAGAAAGAGCTGGCAAGCGCTGTGGGCTTTGACTACTACACTTTCATATCGCAGCTTGAATCAGGACGCGGTCGGTTGCCTCCTGGGCAGTACATTGCATTCTCTACTGCTCTCCAGATCCCGCTCCATGAGTTCGTGAAAACGCTGCTGCGTTATTACGATCCATTGACCTACTATGCGCTGTTTGATGCAGAGCCGTCTGGGCTCGACGAGTCAATTCCCAGACCGGGCGAGGAAAATAAGGCTCCTGAGCAGAAGCCCGTTGTAGCTGCCTCGGAGGGTGCTGCGGACGTTGTCAGTCTGGAAGAGCGTCTGGCCAAACTCGAAGCCATGCTGAGCAAATTGAGCTAGTCCGCTTAGCATCTCTACTCTCGAATTTTGGGCGCTCCCTTTTCTATAGGCGGCGCCCTTTTTCATTGCAGGTTGATGAGACCACTCACCGGCGCCCCGGCCAACCACCCTTATTCACAGTGGGATCTGTCTGGATCTTCTTTTGCACTCGCTTTGAGATGCCCGAGCGCAGGGCCGAGGCTTCGGGAGCCATCATCGGATAGTTGTTCGGCAACCCCCATTTGAAACGGTAGTCTGCCGGGGTCAGTTTGTGGCTGGTTCGCAAGTGGGATTTAAGCGATCGCATGGAGCGCCCGCATTCAAGGCAGACCATGTAGTCCACGCCCTGAGATTTCTCGACCGGGACCGCAGGCTGCACCTCTGTGACCTCAAGGCGATTTTCCGTTGCCTCAAGAAGGCCTTTTGCGAGCATTTTCATTACAGCAGCCGCATTTACGGGCGGTGTCGGGTTGCCCGAGAAATAGCCCGCCGCAGTGGTTGCAAGTGCTTGTAATAACTCGTTCTTGCTAATTGACATGAAGATCTCCCCGAGGTCGCGGTTAACCTAACATAACAGTTTTCGCTCAGGCAGCGATTGATTTGAACAGTTAACCATTGATTAACGCCAATTGCTGCGATTTATTGGTTGCCAGCGGGGGCGGCAAACAAGGCGTAAGTCCCTCATCTGTGTGAGGGACAACAATGTCAGCTGCAATTCAGGGAATTTATGTCGCGCTTTTCGGTCGTCCGGCCGATCCTGCGGGTCTTGCCTATTGGGCCGGGGTCACCAAAAACGGCGCCGATTTGAGTGAGATGCTTCGCGTTCTGCCAAGCTTGGCCGAATATACTGATCAGTATGCCGGCAAGACGCCAGATCAGGTGATCACGACTGTCTACCAGAACCTGTTCGGTCGCGCCCCTGACGCCGAAGGCCTGGCCTTCTTCAAGGGGCAGCTGGCATCGGGCGCGCAGACCCTGGCAACGATCGCCGTCAACATCATGCAGGGCGCGCAGGGCGCAGATAAAGCGGACGTGGACGCCAAAGTGGGTGCCGCCGAGCTGTTCACCGCCTCGCTGGATACGCAAGCGGAGATCGACGCGTACAAGGGGGCTGATGCGGCTGCGCTGGCCAAGAAGTTCCTCGACACTGTAGACAAGGATAACAAGCCGACGCCGGAGAGCGTAGAGAAGGCATCGGCAGCGGTTGTTGCTGGTCAGGATCCTGCGCCCGGTAACGCGCCTAATCCTGGTGGTGGCGGGAACAACAATCCTGATCCCGTGGATCCAGAGCCGACCTACGACGTCCGTTATGTGGAAGGTTTGATCGGCGCCAACACCGAGGGGCAGCTCTTTGCCGGTAAAGGCAACTCTGCCACAGGCTTTGCCGTAGCCTTGAACGACAAGGCTGGGATCGAGCTCGGGCTCGACGTGCGCTATCGCAATGACCCTACCGACATCGCGCCGGGCACACCGGACAATCTTGCACGGGCCCACGACCTTCGCTTCGCCTACTCCGTAGCGCAGGATGGCGGGATCGATCTGCAGAAATACACCTACAAGCTTGAGATCGACATCGACGCCTCAGATGCGCAAGAGTGGGTGACGTTTGAACTTCGTGCTGACCCGAATGCTGACACGCATACCTACAACGTGTCGAACTCTCTGTATGATTGGGTCCAGGTCGATCAGAACGGCGTCGCTGTTGCTGACGGCAAGTCCATTACAGACGATGGCGGCACCGACGCGGTTTCGCAGAATATTCAGGCACTCCACTGGTACACCGGTGAAGCACTGATCAAGGATGGCGGAAAGTACGACGTTCGACTGACCGCGACGAACAACCTGGGTCAAATCGAAGCTCAGAATGTCATTCAGCTAAATCCGGTGCTGCCTTCGAATTATGCCACTGTTCGCCAAGGAGAAGTGGCGGGTTCTGACGGCAAGCTATTTGCCGGCAAGGGGAACTTGGCGGGCGGCTTCAATGTCGTCGATCTTGGAAACGGCCTCGAACTGGGCTTGGGCGCGCGTTATGCCTACGGTGATATTGTGGAGCCCGGGACTGGTGGTGGTTTAGTTTCTTATGACCTTACAAGTGGCGACGCTGTACGTTTCGCTTATTCTGTAGCTGGTTTGCAGAACGGCGATGTGTCCACAACGACCACCACGGGAGAATACGTCATCCGCGTCCGAGTGTCTGATGGCACTTCCGACGTTTTGTCCATGGATCTGGTCGATTTGAATACCGGAAACTACGGCACTAAGAACACGTCCAACTCTGAATACGTTTGGGTGAAGACCGGGTCGAATATCAAGGACGGCATCCAATTCAATGAGTACGCATTTGCTGATGACGGCGGCAATGCAACGGTAACGCAGAATATCCAGACGCCTTTCTGGAGTTCCGGTGCGGTATGGGGCGAAGGCCAGTACGATGTGTATCTGGAGGTCTTCACGAATGACAAATACACCGGCGAGGTATCTCTGATTGGACAGAACCATGTCGTGTTCAACGTCGCCAACGTCGTAGTCCCCGAATAACCCTCACTACCCCCCCCGACGCCCCAGCACCTCCGTTTTCGACGGGGGTGCTTTTCTTTGCCCACCTAGTCCCACCTAACTAACCCACCCACACCACAGCGGCACACCACCCGCACCTGCGCGCCACCCGGCCCGCGGGCGCTTTCGCATGCACACCAGCCCGACCTTTGCGCCGGGCTTTTTCTTTGCCATCAAAAGGAGATCTCCAATGGCACTAGAAGTCGGGATCAAGCATCTTCGAGATGGGATTGAGCCCCAATTCACCAGCGGCGCCATCATGGACGTGCTCGGCGTCATCGGCCCCGCCGAGGGCGCGGATGCGGATATGTTCCCGCTGAACAAGGTCGTCTACCTGAAGTCGAACGAACGCCTGAAGGTGGCCGCGCTTGGCAGCCAGGGTACGCTGGCACAGGCCATCCGCGGCATGTCGGCTCAACTCAACGGCAGCGCTCGCGCCGCCAAGGTGGTGGTGGTTCGAACCGCCGAAGGTGCCAATGTTCAGGAGACGATCGCAAACCTCGTCGGCAGCGAGGCCAATGGCACCGGCATCTGGGCCTTCCTCGATGCGCCCGAAGACCTCGGCGTCACGCCCCGTCTGATCATCGCACCGGGTTACACGTCTCAGACTGTCCGCGGCCTGATCAATCCCGAGATCACGGCGGCTGGCACCGGCGGCACCAATGGCACGTTCGCCCTGTCGTTCACCGGCGGAACGGGCACCGGGGGCGAGGGCACTTTCACTGTCACAGCGGGCGCCCTGACCAACGTCACCATCACCAACCCGGGCTCCTACACCGTCAAGCCCACCTTGGCCTTCACGGCCTCTACGGGCCTCACTGGCGCCTCTGCGTCGGTTGACCTCGAACAGGTTTCCAACGGCGTCTGCGCTGCCATCCCGGCGGTCACTGGCCGCCTCAAGGCCAAGTTCCTCCCTGAGGGCCCCACCAACTCCCGGCAGGACTGGCTGGACTGGTTGGAAACCCTGCCGACATCGGCCGACATTCTTCATCCGCTTCGCCAGGACGCCAAGGTCTATGACGAGGATGGCGAACTGATCACGGTTCCTCTGTCGCCCTACATCGTGGCGCTCTATGCCCGCCGTGACTCGGAACGTGATGGCGTCCCGTCCGGCTCGATCTGCAACCAGCCGGTCTATGGCCTGGTCGGCGTTTCTCCCAAGATCCACCTGTCGCTCACCGACGAGACGTCGCAGGGCCAGGAAGACTTGGCGGCCGGCGCAGGCATCGTGGCCAAGGGAGAGGCGGGTGTCGAAGATGCTCCGGGTTCCAGCGGCTTCTCGTTCTGGGGCTATGACACCATGTCCGATCAGACGGAATGGCGCTTTGCCCATGTGAACCGCATGCGCGACTACATCGAGCTTGGCCAGATCAAGGCCAACCGCATGTATCTCGGCCGGTTCAACATCACACTGCAGACCATCGAAGCGATCATGAACACGATCCGGATGGACCTCGCTCGGCTCGCTGCCGATCAGCACATCCTGTCGCCTTTCAAGGTGGACTTCGAGCCGCAGTACAACTCGGCCGGAGAGCTTCGTGATGGTGAAATCGACATCAGCTTCGCCGTCGAAGAGCCTCCTGTGCTGCGCAAGCTGATCCTCCGCTCGCGCCGTCATCTGCCCGCGCTCGATGCCCTGGTGCAGACCATCTCGGTCCAGCTCGGCGCCGCCGCTTAACCCCAAGGAGACGATGCCATGGCTGCCGCCACCATCAACCATATCGACGCGGCCACGATCTTCGTGGGCGATGACGACCCGACCAACAGCCAGCACCTCGTCATGAAGGGCGTTAAGCTGGCCACGCTGACTGAACGGCTGCGCGACTTCAGCCCTGGTGGCGCCCCGATGGGGCTCCAACTGGGTATGCGTAAGCTGGAAGCGCTGGAGATGACCTTCAAGCTGGAAGGGCTCAATCCGTCCGTTCGGCCGAAGTTCATGCCCCTCCAGCGCACGGTCTACACCGTTCGCGCCAACGTCCGTGATATCGCCCGCCAGGTCGATCTGCCCTTCAAGGCCATTGTCGAGGGTCGCATGACACAGATCGAGATGGGAGAGCTGGGCACCGACGACGGGGTCGAGAGCGACTACCGCATCTCCGAAATCTTCTACTGGCAGACGTTCCTGAACAATCAGGAGCTCGAATATTTCAGTGCCCTCGAAGGTTATCCCGGCGTGCGCATCAACGGCGTCCAAGTTTTCCGCACAGTCGCTGCCAACCTCGGGCTGGTATGATCGTGACAGACGAAGCTCTTAACGCCACGGCCGGCGCTGCAACGGTCAGGTTCACCAAGGATCGCTCCAAGGTCGTCATGCTCGAGTTTCCCTTCGAATATGACGGCAAGCTGATCGACCGCGTCACGATCCGTCGGCTCAGCACCGCCGAAGTCAGCCAGTATTATCGCGATCTGGCTGAAGGGGGCGCCGTTCCCGACCTGCCGTTATTCGACGTTCCCCAGGCTGTCATCGAGGCTATGGATGACGACGATTCCTACGCGCTCCAGGAGGAGCTTAGGGCTTTTTTGCCCCGACGCTTGCAGGCCTTGGTCGAGTCGGCCCCGGTAGCTGCAAGCGAGTCGTCGGACTCGTAGCCCACGTCTTCAGCACGCCGATCCCGACCATAGAGGCTTGGGATTGGCACACCACGCTCGAATGGTACGCCGAGGCCCGGCATATCGACGACAGCAAGGCCAAGTTCCAGGCCGCAATTGCTGGCGCCCAGATCAAGAAGAAACCGAGGAAATAGACGATGGCACGCACGCTGATCGGCCAGCTCATTCTGCGCATGCAGCAGAATGTGACCGCAGAGGCGCGTAAAGTCGAACAGGCCCTCGGCGGCATCGAAAGCAAGGCGCGCGCTCTGGGCAATATGCCCTGGGGTGCGCGCATGCAGCGCCAGCTCGAACTGCTCAAAGTCTCCCCTCAGGAGGCTGCGGCGGTCCGCCGGAGCTGGGATAACCTGATGACCAGCATTCAGAACGCTGGGCTCTCGGGCAAGAACAAGCGCTCCGCCATCGCTGACTGGCGCACATCCACCGTTGCGCACTTCGCAGATGTGCGGAACGCAATGGCGCAGACGGAGGCGCGTGCCCGGAAATTTGCTGGTCGCCTTAGCGACTATATGAAGCCCTTGATGGTGGCGGGTGGGTTCTACACCGCTGCGTATGGTGGCGGCCTTCTCGTCCGTGGCGGTCTAACCGCAGGCAGCGAGAGAGAGCGTGAAATCTTCCGCCAAGACATGGCCGGGATTCCGCTAAACGAACAGGCTGCAATTCAGGCCAAGGCCGCGGAGCTTTCGCAGAGATATCGCAGTGTGGACGCCACCCAGATCATGGAACTGGCACGCACGGCCCGCAACACGATGGGCACGACCGAACGCGGTCTGGAAATTCTCGAACAGATGGTCGCCGGCTATGTGGCCACCCAGTCGGCCAAGGGGGTTGATGCGGCTCCTCAAGAGATTGGCCGCTTAATCCGTGGTCTCGACAATCTCGGTTTCAACGCCGGCGGCGAGATCGGCATCGAGCATATGCAGCAGATCATCGCTGGTGCTGTGCGGGCGGTTCAGATCGAGGGTTACGAACTCGACATGGGCACCTACTTTGATTTCGCGCGCCGCGCAAAGATCGCTGGCCCAGCGCTCTCCGCGGACTTCATGACGTCGGTCGCGCCGGCGCTTATGCAGGACATGACAGCTCACGGTGCAGGTACTGCCATCGCCAGCGGCTATCAGGCTCTGGTGACTGGTAGCAGCGCCGTCGCGAGCAAGGTCAACCTCGCTGAACAGCGTCGCCTTGGGCTTCGTTCTGGCGAGGGCGGGCCGCAAGGCTTTGGCGGCTTAGTCGATGCCGGTCTATATGGCCAGAATCCGTACCAGTGGATCAAGGAACACCTTGTTCCTGCGCTGGAGAGGGACGGCGTCAATATGGCCGATGAGACGGCTGTCTCCCAGGCGGTCGCCAAGATTTCGCGCAACACCATGGCTACCGGGCTTTGGACGCGGATGATCACTCAGCAAGACCAGATCGACCGCAACATGGAGTTGTATTCCCAAGCCATGGGGCCAGAGGCAGGCGCCATCGCCTCGGAACGCGATCCATTCGTTGCCTATGAGGGATTCCTGTCCTCGATGTCCAATCTGTCGGGCGCAATCGCCGAGCATATGGACATTATCGTCCCCGGTCTGAATTCCATGACCGACATGCTCAATGGCTTGGCCAATGCCGTCAAAGAGAACCCCCTTCTTGCGGCGGGTGGCGTTGCTGCTGCTGGCGCGGGCGCCTTCGCAATTGGCAGCGTGGCCTGGTCGTGGATTTCGGCCGGCCCGAGCCTGCAGACTGCCGCGACCATGCTCCAAGCCGCTGCCACGTCCCTACAGGGAGGTGGGTTGACGGACTTAGGCAACGGCGGCAAGGGCAAAGGCAACTGGCTCCAGAACCTTCTTGGCCTTGGAGCAACAGTTGCCGTGGCGGCCGGACCGGGCGTGCTGTCCGAGCTGACCAGCGGAAGCCCCTCTAGTGTCGAGGACTTTGACGCTCAGGTTGCGGAGCAGGGACGTATTAAGGCCCAGATGTGGGACTGGATAAACTCACTCACGTCCAACCCGGGCCCTGCTGACCCCAGTCCTTACGAGCAATTTCGCGGTCAGGGCGCGAGCTGGGGACTCAACCCCGACGCAACCAGTGTGGACACCTCTGGCATCAGCGCCGTGGGAACGGAAGCCGACGTCGCAGCAGCGAAGCTGGGCGCCCTGAGCACCACGCTCAGGCCAATGGTGGACGTGAACCCCATCACCCGCCTGATAGCGCTGCTTGAGCGCGCCGTGGCACTTCAGCGGCAGCTCGGATCGGGGCCGGCCAGTGGTGGGAACCTCTCCAGCCGCGTAACGGCGGCCTATCCTGATTATGGAGTTGCACCGTGACCCTGATGAGACTTGGTCCTGTGGAGTTTGACCTTGCGGTCAACCCGCAGGAAGTGACGCGGAAGACGCAGACCCCGTACGCGGTTCACCCCGTCGTCGGCGCCCGGCCAATTCGCGAGTTTACCGGCGAGGGCGACGGCACCTTCTCCATCACGGGCGTGGTGTTCCCCCATCACTTCGGTGGAGGACGGCTTGGTTTGGCGGCCCTCGAAATTGCCCGCCAGGCTCACACGCCCGTTCCATTCATGCGGGGCAACCTCGTTCCTCTGGGCTGGGTTCTCATCGAGGCCCTTGAGATCTCTGACAGTGAAATTGGCCAGTTCGGCATCGGCACGGAAGTGGGGTTCACCGCTACGCTCGTTCTCACCGATCGCCCCACTGTTGCGCTGGCGCCAGCAATCTTGAGCCTCTTCGCATGAACACGAAATCCATCACCGTCACCGGCGAGGGCATCACGCTCGCGACGATCGTCTGGCAGCTCCTGAAAAGGCAGCCGGTCGGCTATGCGGAAACCGTCCTCGCACACAACCCGGGCCTGGCTGATCTCGGCCCGATCCTGCCCGTGGGGACTGTCGTTGTGTTTCCACTCGAGGCCATCCCATCCAATGAGGCAGAGCGCCCGCTAATCCGGCTCTGGGACTGAAATGCTCACAGGCATCGTCAAGGTTATAGTCGGGGGGCAGGATGTCACCTCCCGCTTCAGCCCGCGGCTAGAGACCGTCTCTGTCTCGCGCGCTGCTCGCGAGGCCAGCGACACCATCCAGATTTTGCTCGCCGACCCAGACGGCACAACGCTTATGCCTGACACCGGGGCACCCATCGTCGTGGAGATGGGCCATGTCGGTCGCGGCTCCGGCCAGGTCTTTGAAGGATTTGTAGATTCGGTGCGATCCAGCGGCGGCAAGGACAAGGGCCGCAAGCTGTCGATCGACGGCACATCGGTCGACAACAAGTCGAAGGTGAAGGCTCCGGGCTTACGCAGCAAGGCAGAGGCGACCTTTGGCGATGTTGCCAAAGAATGGGGTCAGAAGGCTGGCCTCAATGTCACGGTGGCTGGTTCTCTGTCCGGAGAATTCCGCGACTTCTGGATCATGCAGCAAGAGAGCTTCATGGGTTGGGGCCAGCGCATGGCGCGCGAGCTTGGCGCCTCGTTTAAAGTGATCGGCGGCCGAGCCTTCTTCGCCCCGCTCAACGAGGGCATTTCGGCCTCGGGAAAGCAGCTCACGGGTATCCGAGCCGCGTGGGGAGAGAACCTGATCGACTGGGACATCGCGCCCATGCTCGGCCGCCCACAATACGGCAAGGTCAAGGGGCGCTTCTACGATATCGAGAAGGCGAAATGGGAGGAGGTCGAGCAGGCGGTTAAGGACGCCGGAATCGACATCGACTTCCGGCAGTTGATTGGCAGCGCCACGAAGGACAACGCGACCCAATCGAGCAAATCCGTGTCTAAGGATTCGGAGCGCGAGAAGGGGCAGGGCAGTGTAACGATCACCGGCGATTATGCCGCGGAACCTGAGGCCTCTGTCACTGTGTCCGGCACACGCGCCGGGATCGACGGCACCTATCTGCTCGATTCCGTGACGCATAGCTATTCCAAGGGCGAGGGCTTCCGCTCATCCCTGACATTGCGCTTGCCATCAGAGGGCGCAGGCAAAGATGCACGTGGCAGCGCCAGTAGTAGCTCAAGCGCCGGCTCCACGACTGGAACGCGAAACGGCATCGAAACAGTAGGTGGCGGCTTCGGCGGCTCGACCGTCTGACTTCCGTCGAATCCCACCCCATCAAATAGGAGGCCTTCATGGCCAAACACAACTTCGCTGTCGCGTTGTCGGCGGTGCTCGTCCATGAGGGTGGAGGTACTCACCGGTTAGGTACGAAACCGATTGCTCAATATGACATCATGTTAAGCAGGTCGACGACCGCATAGGCTCCCGGCCAGCCGTCCGATGACATTCCCAAGACTCTGGCTGCTAGAATAACGGCAAGTGCATAAACCGCCCAGATTGTCATCGCCTTTCCCCGCTCGGCAATGGACGCAGCGGGCAGGGCGAGGGGCAAGAATTGGACCGCACAGGAGGCCTTCCGTGGTTAGGAACTGCGTCATGGCTTTTGGGCTCAGGTGGGTGCCTACCGGCGCGGTTCGTGTCCCAATGGTCGGCTGTGGGGCTTCCAATCCGGGCCGAAACTCACGGCTTGCGTAGGACGCGATGCCATCCTTGGGCAGCATTCAGCTTTCGGTTTTGTTCCAAAACCATGGCATTCAGCAGCGCTCTCACTGTTTCCTTGGCGCCTAGAGGGCCGACGGGTGACAGATAGGTCCGTCCGTTAATTCTTGCATGAATGACGTTCTGCTCGACGAAGTAAGTCGCCCTGTGCGTAGCGCCGTCGACGACCGCTTCGACATTATAGACGAGATTTCGCTGTTCCACTCACGCCTCCCCTCGTGATCTCTCTATCGGAGCTTGCCGAACCACGAATGGCCCGGCAAGTGTGGCGTCTACAATACTCACTATAGCTGAGTAACCTCAATCCTGGCGTCGCTGATCGCTGATATGGACCGGCGCCGTTGTTCTCCGGCTTGGTCGGAATAAGCCGAATGCTTAGTAAAAAGCCCCACTGGGGCAAACCAGCAGGGCTCTCACCTGAGGGCATGGGGGCGTGTGCCTTGAGGTGGCCCTTATCCTGTCACACGGGGGTAACTAAAGCCAAGGAGGTAAGCAAACCGGCGAGGGCAACAAGGCCCACGAGTAAACAGAGCGCAATTAAGCCGTAGAGAAACCGGTCCATCCCGTTCGCCTCCCAACGTGCGAAGTAGACCCCGCCAGTGCCGCCCATGGCGGGGTCTTCACGTCGCGGCTTAAGCCCCAAGCGCTGACGTGATGCCCTGACCTTACCACGGACTTTGAAAAAGAAAAGCAGCCCCGGCGCACCAAGTGCCAGGACTGCTAAGCGGGCCGGGGCAAGCTCGCAACTGCAGTATAGGCCGCCTAGCAGTTTTCGCCGTTCACAATATTTCACATCACAGGAGGCAGGCATGGCCGGGACTGTGACACCCCGGCATCGATGAGAAAAGGACGCAGCGGCGTTTCGCATGCCGGCGGCAAGTGCGCCAGCTCGATAGTGATATCGACCGCTTCGTCAAGCAGATGGATCAACGGTGCAGCGCCAGGCTCGCGAGACAGAACCGCCATTGCCCGTTCGAGATGGTCTCTCGCTTGCACATAGAGGAGGTGAGGCGGGGTGGTTGGCTTCATTTCTCACTCTCCACTGTCCCCACGAGCGTTCTGCACCGCACTAGTTTCGCGGCGGAGAACGCCGGTCTGACAATTTGACAGAAATTCTTGGCACCAAACGAGAAGCCTGCCCCGCGTGGCAACAGGACAGGCTTCAAAAGGACGGATGCGCGAACTCAGTACTTGGCGCGCCGATCAACACTGCCAGCGGACAGTAAATGATCGCTTAATTGCCCGCACCCACTTGCAACATCGATAGGAGGCCGTCATGGCCAAAATTAACTTTGCTGGCGCGTTGTCGGCGGTGCTCGTCCATGAGGGCGAATGGGCTGACCATCCGAAAGACCCAGGCGGCGCCACCATGAAGGGCGTCACGCTGGCCACCTATCGCCAGTATCGGCCGGGCGCCACCAAACAGCGGCTCCGCAATATCAGCAGTGATGAGCTGCTGCTCATCTACCGCGACGGCTACTGGAACAAGTTGCGCGGCGACGATCTGCCCGCCGGCGTCGACCTGGCCGTGTTCGACTTCGCCGTCAACAGCGGTCCAGCGCGCGCGGCGATCTATCTCCAGAACATCGTTGGCACTGCCCCAGATGGCAAGATCGGACCGCTCACCATCAAGGCGGTCAATGCCTACTGTGCCAAGTTCGGCGCCGCGCAGCTGGTTAACGAACTCTGCTCTCAGCGCCTGGCCTTCCTTGAGCGGCTGTCGACCTGGCCGACATTTGGCAAGGGCTGGTCACGGCGCGTTGCCGAGGTGCGCAAGCAATCGATCGCCATGGCCGCAGCGGCACCGGCTGGCGGCGCTTCTGTCGCTCCGGCACCGAAGCCCTCACCCATCCCCACAAGCGGCCTCCCTGAGCCCGCCAAGCCCGCCGGCATCAAGCCCGCCACCGTCATCGTCGCAATCGTCATCCTGGCCGCTCTTGCAGCGGCCTTTTTCTTTGTCAGGTTCTAGGAGGCCGACACCATGATCACCAGCATTGCAGCCGCTATCGCTCAGAACGTCGTCATGGGCTGGCTTGTGCGCCGCGCCCAAGAGCTTGCCGGGTTGGCCTTCGCCCTTATCCCGATCTACCTCGCTATGCCGCCCTCCATGCAGCAGGACGTCCAAGCTATCTTCACGGGGCAAGGTGGGGGTCTGACCATCTCGGCGGCCTTCGGCATCCTCTGGTATCTCTGGACGCAGTGGCAGTCCTACCGGGCCACCGTGGCCCCGCAGGTGGTTACCCAGGACGGCAGAAAAGCGGAGCTTCCCAAGGGGTCTTCCGCCGCCCGCCAGGCTGATGCGGTTGCTGCCGCTGCTCCTAAGCCTCGCACGCTCTGGGAGCGACTTACGCAAAGATAAACAGCAAGAGGCCCGGTCGCGCCGGGGGGAGAGACCGAGCCAGCTTTGGTGCTGAATTAATTCTTCGCCCCTTCGCCAAGTAGAATACTAGCGCATTTAAAGTGAATTGGAAGTAGCAAATGTTTATTTGGGAGATGTTGCTTTGCTCAAAAGTAGTATCGCAACATACAATCGTGCCAGTATGTTCATAAAGATTGTCACCGGTGTCCGGTCTCACTTTGAAGCGCGCTTCGTTGAGTGGGTGATGGCGACCACTTTAACATTCTGGGGCTTCAATCTCGTAGGGGATAGCCGAGCGTGGGCTAATCCGGCCGCCTGGGAAGGCATGTTGCGCATCGCCTCGGAAGAGACTTGGGGCGCCATATGCCTCGCCGTTGGTGGGCTGTGGATTCTGGCCCTGACCATCAACGGCACTTTCGGCAACACGTGGTACTCGCGCTACTCGCCGGTGGTGCGGGGCTGTATGGCCGGCGCTGCTGCCATGATCTGGTTCTTGGTTTACACCTCTGTGGTGACTGCCCAAACATCGGGGAGCGGCATCTATCCGCTGCCTCTGGCTCTGAGCATATGGTGTGTGTTCCACGCCTGGAGAGACGTAGGACGGGCAGGGACCAATGGACAGCATACCCGTTGACTTTCAATGGCTGGGCGGAGCCGCTTTCGCCATTGCCATAGCCGTTCTGGCCGCATGGTCCAAGGTCTTCGGGAAGAAGGAGGGGCCACCGGCGCCGAAGGTGCAGGAGTTCTATGCCTCTGGCCAGCTTGCCGACATGGGCCCGGTAAAGGAGCTGGTCGAGAGCGTCGGGCTCGTCATGCAGCAGATGGTGCGGACCAATATCGCCCTCGAGGAAACGTCCAAGGGCATCCACCACTTGGTCCAGGCCTATGAGAAACACCTGGCGGAAGAGCAGCGGGACCGCGAGATCGCAGAAGAGGTAGCGAGGCAGCTAAAGGACAAGCGCTAGGCCGGCGCCTGTCCTATGGCAGTGGATCAATAGCGCCGCCAAGCGAAGGACGGGCACCGGTGGCCACGGCTGGCTGAAGTGAACCTAGTGGCAGTGCATCCGGCCAACAGACTTCTGCATGTGACAGCACTGACCTGGCGGAGAATCTTTTCGGCATCCGCCGCCGTGAGCGTTGGCAGCGCTTGTCAAAATAATCGAACTTGAAATCGAGAAGGCGAGAAGTAGAACAATTCTCAGCGTATTCATTGCATCCCCCTGTGCATGATATTTCAATTGGTCTCATGCATCCGGGCGCTATTCAAGGGAAACTTGGCGGAAAACGGCGGCGGTCGGTCGTCTATTGGCACCACCACTCGTGACCATCGGGCCAACGTCGAGCCAGTTGCTCTAAAATCAGTATGTCACCCACGTCCATGCCATCTATTCGAATGGTTGCGAGCGTCCGGCCGTGACGATCCCGACCAAACGTCTCCACAGTCCATGGGTTAGCGTTCAGCAGATCGCGAAGACGGGCGGTAGCTCTCTTCGCCAGTGCAACTTCCGCGGCTCCCCCGCAAATCGCTGTGCTTGGTTCCGGGGTATCGTAGTCTTTCATCCGCAGGTTCTGCCCGTTGAGCCAGATCGTGTCGCCATCAACGATGCAGGTCTTAGTCGGCGTATTGCGCTGCTTAGGGGCGCAAATGCTCATTGTGAGATTTGCCGCCAGGGCAGGCGATACCATGAGGGTTGCGAGCGTGGCGGCGGAGAGCAATTGACGGAACAAGCGGCGGTCCTTCCCCAAAACGTACCCTCTGCATAACGGCATTCGATCCGCGGGGAAACCGCGTTCCTCTGCATACGTGATCGCCTGCCGCATTGACTCTACGATGCTCGGTGTTCTTATTTCGTTCTCGTATTGCGTATCGGAGAATCGAGATGAACATTGCCATCAAACCGTCCCCTGCAGCCAACATCCGGCGTCTGGCAGAGACCGGCCTCGACGCCCAGGATATCAAGGTGCTGACAGGCTATAGCGCCGCCGAAATCAAGCGCGCCCTCACGACGAAGCGACCGCTTGCCAAATGAGCATGACGCCCAGCCGAAGGAAGCTCGAGGCTGTGCGCCTCAAGCACCTGGCAGAAGATGGCTGGGCACTTGTCTATCGGTGCCGGGCCTGCCGCACAGTCACTGCGTTTCTGGCATCGGACGTCGTTGACATCTGGGGTCCAGAGATGCGCGTCTATGAGCCGCCGGCGCCGTGCGGCCGGTGCGGCGGCCCGGTGCATGTGCAGCCCTATTTCCCGACAGATCTGGACCGGGGCAGGCTGCGGCTGCGGAGGCCTGCCGGGGTGCGGCAACTGTGGAAATGGGAGCTATACTAGCGGGATTGAACCGGTTTTCCGGCATGCAGCGGATATCAAACTGAGCTGTCGCCTTTGACCTCACGCTCCGAAGCATCGGCCTGGACCAAGTCCTCGATGCTTCCTAGTTCCTGAGAACAATGAGAACAAGCCACGATGGTACCAGGGGGCAAGCCGACCACGACGACAGTGTTGGTCGTGCCGCAACCGGGACAGATGCAGGTACATTCGACCGTGGATTCTTGACGCATTGAACTTCCCCGCCATAACGAAAGCGCCCGCTCTTTCGGGGCTATTTTCTTCTGGTACCAGCTTTCAGCCAGCACCTGAGCATGCCAAAGCTCTACCCCCTTATGCGCAGTTTTTCGAGTCCGCATTTAACTTGGGTTAGCAGCAGCAAGTCAGGCCGAAGGCGCGATTGCCTATAGCGAGTTCAGTAGCGGCTTCTTGGTGTCAGTACCCTCATACCGGCTATTGTTGACCTCGCGGCCGACCCGATGAAACTCAAGCTGGCTATCGATCTGCGCCCCGAGCAGTAGGGCTTTGGCCTGGCTGCCCTGATCCTCCCCCGACAACCAGCGCTCGTACGCGTGCTCTTCGAGGATCACCGGCATGCGGGTGTGAATGTGCTCGATCTCTGGCACCGCGGGCGCCGTGATAATGGTGCAACTGGTGACGCCGAGATTGTCATTGTGCGCCCATATGCCGGCGAAGCTGAATGGCGCGCCGCCGGGCATCTGCAGCAACCACGGATCCTTGCCGCCGTCTTCGCCCTTGGTCCACTCGAAATAGCCGTCGGCAGGGATGAGACAGCGACGGGATTTGAAGCCCTCGCGGAACGCCCCGCTGGTGTCGATCGTCTCGATGCGCGCGTTAAACATCGCGTTCTTGCTGATCTCCTTGGCGAAGAACGGAACCAGCCACCAGCGGCCGCGATCCAGCTCCATGTTCCCGGCCTTGTCGAGATGCACGAAATCAACGTCCTGCGTCGGCGCGATGTTGAAGCGCGGCTGCATGTTGGACTTGGTTGGGAACATCTCATCGGAGAGCTTGTAGAGAGCGTGCAGTTCGGACCAGCTCAGTTCATTGGTAAAGCGCCCGCACATCAGTATCCCTCCTCTTCAGCAAGCTCGCCCCAATCATGGCGCCACATGCCCCGCTCCTCGAGCGCGATGACCACGCGCGGGAAGCCAAAGCGCACACGCAGTTCTTCAGCCTTCTTCAGCGCCGCCGGTACGTCGAACGGGCCAGGATGGAAGTCTGCATCCGTCACCTGTCCATCAGAACCGAACCAGGCCGACCAGTAGATGCTCGCCTGCGGCTCTACATATGTCAGTCCGAAGCTGACCATCTCGGCACTCGTCCCGCCAATCCCGACGATGATTGCATCCAAGGCAATTTCGTCGTCATGCGTGGTCCACTGATAGATATTGGTCATGTAGGGATGATGCCACACATCTGAACCGATTCCACCCAGGGCCATGACGACCAAGTACCAATCTGAAAAAGGCGATATTTCTCCCGTTCAGACCACCGAACACAAGTTCCCGATCTACTTCTGCGAGGAGTGTGGTGCGCCGAACGCTGTCTTTGGACGTGCCCGCGCCGAAGGCCGGCTCAACTATTGCGGGTGGGATGGCCACAACTCGGTCTGCGTGGGGAAGGGCAAGAAGTCCTAATGCCCTATCACGCCACCGTAGCCATGCCTTCTCAGAACCTCGTCGATGTTCGCGCGCTCGGCGGGGTAGGCGGGCCGGATTTCTAGGAGCGTTGCCATTACGCTCTCAAATGCCGATAGCGCGGCTTCCTTATCCCAGCCCATGTCGAAGTCGCTGGCATGAGACTTCATGGCGCTGTCGCATTTGCGGATGAAGGCCGCTGCCTCCTTCGGGCTCATTCGGAAGATCGGGTCGAGATCTCGCAACGGTAAGAGGTTCATTGGCAACTCCCGGCGGATAGCCGAGGATGCGGAGGAGGGCTCGCTCTGTAAAGCCCCTTGCTGCTTGATGCGCTCATCATCGTGTCAGATATCTCGGAGAGTGGTTGGCGGCGTGAAGACGGCCGTGGTTCGCCTGGCGGGCAGGAATTTCCACAGCCTCCAAAGAACAGTGCCGGAACAGATTTTGCACACACAGCGGAGTTTGTGTGCAAACCGCCTCTTGACGGAAATCGGTAAACCCCTGATAAGCCAGCCGTGAGGCCACGTGGCGGAGTGGTTACGCAGCGGATTGCAAATCCGTGTACTCCGGTTCAATTCCGGACGTGGCCTCCATTCTCTCCCTTCATATTCTGCATTACGATTGGCTCATACCTTCGGGCGGTGCTAACGCGCGCCTATCGTTCATCTTTTTGGCTCGGCGAAAGCCAGCTTCCTCTCTGTCTGCGGTCAGCGCGGGGCGCTGTGGGGAGCTTGTTGGGGGGGTGCTGCCTGGCGGGGAAGGGGATCGGCCGCTGTGATGACTTGCGTGCCGTCATTGCCGGGGATATTCACGTCCAACATATGAGTGAGAGTGGAGTGGTCTTCTTGTCCGACTTCGAAATCGCGCGCATGGCAATGGTCGAAAGCCAGTTGCGAACCAACGGCGTTCTGGACGGTCGCGTCCTTTCGGCTTTCATGAGCGTGCCGCGGGAGGAGTTTGTTCCTGCCTCGCGCCGCGCCGTCGCCTATATTGATGGCTTCCAGCCTCTTGAGGACGCCCCTAACCCTCGTCAGATGGGCGCGCCGGCAGCCCTCGGTCGTCTGCTGCAATTGGCGGAAGTGCGGGAGGACGATTCCGTACTCGATATCGGTGCCGGCCTCGGTTACAGCACCGCAATTCTGTCGCTGCTGGCGAAGACGGTGATCGGTGTGGAGCCCAATCCTGTTCTAGCGGCGCAAGCGAGCCAGAATCTGGCCAAATTGGGATTTGGTAATGCTCGCGTAATCGAAAGCGAGCAATCTCTCCCCGAGCAGGGCAAATTCGACGTTATCCACGTTGGGTGGAGCCTGACTGAAGTGCCGACGACGCTGCTCGCGCGACTTAATCCGGGTGGTCGGCTCGTTGCTGTGATAAACTCGGGGGGAATCGGGGTGGCAAATATCTATGTCTGCGCCGAAGGCAGTGTGGCGGCGCGCGCGGAATTCGACGCGAATCTGCCACATGGCCCTCATCTGGCATTGATTCAGGATTTCGTATTCTAGTTTGTCTAATCTGTTGCTCTGCAGCCACGCGGCTGGGAGAACGAGACGTAAGACGAGTGAAAGTGTTGTTCGTGCGGGTTGTTAACCGTATCGCGTGGGCATAAGTGTGGAATGACAAAGGCCGGGGTGGTGACGTTGCAGAATATGATCAAGGCGAGCGTGATAGCCATGGTGTTGGCCGCCACATCGGCCGGTGCGGCGCATGCACAATCCATTACCCAGGCTTTGACAGCCGCATATGACCATGCGCCGGACCTGCAGTCCGCGTTGCTGTCGGCAAAATCCTCGGCTGAGAATATCGCCCAGGCACAGTCGCGCAAGCTGCCCACGATCGGTGCGTCGATCGCTGGCAATCAGAGCTGGAGCCTGTCGGGTGGCAATTGGTCCACCGGCAGTTCGGTTACCACTGGGCTGAGCTACAACCAGACCATCTTCGATAATTTCAAGACCGAGGCGCAGATCGAAGCCGCCCGTGCGGCCGCCGAAGTTGCCGAGTACCAGATCCGCAACACCGAGCAGAATGTTCTGCTCTCAGTGGTGCAGGCCTATATGTCGGTGCTCACCGACCGGCAGCTGGTGGCGCTGCGCGAAGAGAACATCCAGTTCTTCCAGGCACAGCTGCAGTCCGCGCGCGACCGGCTGGAAGTGGGCGAGGGCACACGTATCGACGTGGCGCAGGCCGAAGCCCGCCTTGCGCAGGGACAGGCGTCCTATCGTGCTTCCGTGAGCAGCCTTGAGGTCAGCCAGGCGACCTTCCAGCGCTTTGTCGGAACGCGTCCGCAAAACCTTTCCACGGGCCACAATTATGCGTCGCTCATCCCGTCGCGCCTGGAATCGGCGATCGCGGAGGCCGAAGTCGGGCATCCGGCGATCCTGATGTCGAAGGCCGCCATCCGTGCCGCGCAGGCTGGTTCGGATGCGGCCGAGGCCGCTTTCGGGCCGACTGCCACGATCAACGGCCAGGTTGGCTCGCGGTGGACCGGCAGCAGCGGCCCCTTGTCCAGCGATGGCCTCAGCGGCCAGTTGGGCTTCCAGGTTACCGTGCCCCTCTATGCGGGTGGTGCACTGGGATCGAGCGTGCGCAAGGCCAATCTTGAGCAGGTCAAATCCGAAGTCGACGCGATGGCTGCCTATGATCGCGTCCGGGAAGCGGTGATCACCGCCTGGGCGGGTATCCAGAGTGCCGAGGCCCAGATCCAGGCCGCACAGGCCGCTGTTTCTGCCGGCTCCACGGTTCTGGAAGGTGTCGTCCAGGAACGCGACCTCGGTACGCGCACGACGCTCGATGTGCTCAATTCCCAGGCCGAACTGACCAGCGCGCGTGAAGGGCTGATCAATGCATCCAGCAACAAGGTCATTGCGACGTTCTCGCTGCTTTCGGCCATGGGCCGGCTGACAGCTGGCAATCTGGGTCTTCCCGTGGTGGTCAAGTCTGCGGTGAATTACACCCAGACCGTCGACGACGTCTGGCAGGAATTGCGCACCGTCGCCGAATAGGCCGGGTCAAAAATCTTCGCTTTGTGGCCGGGTTAGTCCCGGCCATAATTTTTTGGGGATGTTGATCATCGTTCCGAGTGATCGATTCCTAATGCTGCGTTAACGGGTTAAGCTGTTCGTAACGAATCGGTCGACCTGGATGCGGGTCCTGGCCTTCCCTGTGCGGATACGTAAGAGGCACTTATGAACAAGCCGGCCCCCAAAGAACCGTCAATGGACGAAATCCTGTCGTCTATCCGGCAGATTATTGCTGATGACGATGATGCGCCAACGCCCCGTCGACCGTCGCTGCATGCCGCTCCCGATCCAATGGAAGCCACTCCGGTGCCGCTTTCTGCCGACGAGCCGCTGACCCTTTCGACCGAGCAGATCGTTTCCGAAGCCGATCCGGTTTCTAGTTTCGGGTTCGAGGCCCTGCTTGCCGATGCGGAGCGGGAAGCGGAAGAGCCGGCGCCCGAACTGGTCGTCCCCGACGACGTCAGCTTTGCGGTGGACAGTGCGGAGGTCGTCGAGGCCGATCTGCCAACGTTCAATCCCGCGCCTGAAACCATTGTCGAGCCTGAAGTTGCGGCTGACGAGGAGCCTGTTTTTACTATGTTGCATGCCGTCAAGTCCGACGCCGATCTTGAAAATGCGTTCGCGCCGGAAAACCTCGACACGGATCGCCCCTCGATTGCCGAAGCAGCGCCCATGCCTGACGCCACGCTGAGTGCCGAAATCGCAGAAGGCTTGCTCGAGCCCGCGACCAAGGCCGCAGTCCGCAGTTCGATCGGCAAGTTGAATGCGGCTGGCATTGGCGTCGTGCCGTCGCCCGCGTTGGGCAATGGCAGCGCGACCATCGAGTCGATGATCCGCGACATGCTCCGCCCTATGCTCAAGGAATGGCTGGATGAAAATCTGCCTTCCGTTGTCGAGCGCATGGTCGAGAAGGAAATTTCCCGCGTTTCTCGCGGCGAATAGTCGAGGTGCCGGCAGGAATGGGCATTTCCTTCCTCCGGCGCAGTTGACCCTGCGCTCCGCTTTTGATTGAAGTCTGAGACCTATTTTCGGCCCGCCATGTTCCGCCTGGCGGGTCAATGCTGTTGTGAGTGATCCGATGCTTGAAAAGACGTACGAGCCCGCAGCGGTTGAAAACCGCATCTACGAGGCCTGGCTTGAGGCCAAAGCTTTCGCAGCGGGCGCCGGGGCAAAGCCGGGTGCCGAGACCTTCACCATCGTGATCCCGCCACCCAATGTGACGGGTTCGCTGCATATCGGCCACGCGCTCAACAACACGGTCCAGGATATCCTCGTTCGCTTCAACCGCATGTTGAAGAAGGATGTGCTATGGCAGCCGGGCACCGACCATGCCGGCATCGCCACGCAGATGATCGTCGAGCGCCAGCTTGCCGAAAAGCAGCTCGACCGCCGCAGCATGGGCCGCGACAAATTCATCGAGCGCGTGTGGGAATGGAAGGCCGAGAGCGGCGGCACAATCATGAATCAATTGAAGCGCTTGGGTGCTTCGGCTGATTTTTCGCGTGAGCGCTTTACAATGGGTGCCAACGGCGCGCCGGACGACCAGATGGTCCGTGCAGTGACGAAGGTGTTTGTCGAGCTGCACAAGCGCGGCCTGATCTATCGCGCCAAGCGCCTAGTGAACTGGCATCCGGGCCTCGAGACCGCGATCTCCGACCTTGAAGTCGAGAACATCGAGGTCAAGGGCCATATGTGGCATTTGCGCTATCCGCTCGCGGACGGCGTGACCTATGAATTCCCGGTCAAGGACGAGGAGGGTAATGTCACGGGGAACGAGACCCGCGACTACATCATTGTCGCCACGACGCGTCCGGAGACGATGCTGGGCGACGTGGCCGTTGCTGTCCATCCGGAAGACGAGCGTTATCAAGGCCTTATCGGCAAGTTTGTCGAGCTGCCGCTGGTGGGGCGCCGTATCCCGGTGATCGCCGATGATTATGCCGACCCCACGCTCGGTACGGGCGCGGTCAAGATCACGCCTGCCCATGATTTCAACGACTTCGAGGTTGGTGCCCGCGCGGAGATCGAGCCGATCAATGTCTTCACGACGCGCGGCGCGATTGTCGAAGACGCGTTCATTCCTGCCAAGTATCGCGGCCTCGACCGGTTCGATGCGCGCAAGGCGATTGTCGCCGATCTGACTGCTATTGCTGAAGAAAATCCGATCCGCGGCCTCGATCACATCGAGGACAAGAAGATCATGGTACCGCATGACGAGAAGTCCAAGCTCGTCGTCATCGAGCCTTTCCTGACCGACCAGTGGTGGGTGAAGGCCGATGTGATGGCCCAACCGGCACTCGCCTCGATGCGGGAAGGCCGCACTAAATTCGTGCCCCAGCAGTACGAAAACACCTATTTCGCCTGGCTCGAGAACATCAAGCCGTGGTGCATTTCGCGCCAGCTGTGGTGGGGTCACCAGATCCCGGCGTGGTATGGGCCGGATGGCGAAGCCTTTGTTGCCTATGACGAATCCGAGGCCAAGGCGCTGGCCGAGAAGCATTATGGCAAGCCGGTCGAGCTGACCCGCGACCCCGACGTGCTCGACACCTGGTTCTCCTCGGCACTGTGGCCGTTCTCGACCCTGGGCTGGCCGGATGAGACGCCGGAATTGGCGCGCTACTATCCGACCAGCGTGCTGGTCACCGGGTTCGACATCATCTTCTTCTGGGTTGCCCGCATGATGATGATGGGGCTGGAATTCCTCGAGGAAGAGCCGTTCCACACCGTCTACATGCACGCTCTCGTCCGAGACGAGAAGGGCCAAAAGATGAGCAAAACCAAGGGGAACGTGATCGATCCCCTCAAGCTCGTCGACGAGTACGGGGCCGACGCCACACGCTTCACCCTGGCGGCCATGGCCGCGCAGGGCCGCGACCTCAAGCTTTCGATCAACCGGGTCGAGGGCTACCGGAATTTCGTGACCAAGATCTGGAACGCCGCGCGCTTCCTCGAGATGAACGAAGCCCGTCGGGTAGAGGGTTATGACCCCAAGGCCAACAGCCTGCCGCTCAATCGTTGGATCGTCGGCTCGACAGTCCGCGCCCTGCGCAATGTCCGCCAAGGCATTGAAGATTATAAGTTTAATGAGGCGGCCAACGCTGCTTACGACTTCGTCTGGGGCACGTTCTGCGACTGGTTCGTCGAGTTCGCCAAGCCGGTTTTCAACGGTGAGGACGAGGCTGCGAAGGCCGAGACGCGGGCGACCGCGGCCTGGGCGCTCGACCAGATTCTGATCATGCTGCACCCGATGATGCCCTTCGTGACCGAAGAGCTCTGGGCCGAGACCGGCAAGTTTGGTTCGGCGCGTGAGAACCTGCTGATCCTGACGGAATGGCCGGAATATCAAGGACTTGAGGATGAAGCGGCGGATGCTGAGCTGGCCTGGCTGATCGATGTGATCTCCAATGTGCGTTCTGTGCGGGCGGAAATGAACGTGCCGGCCAGCGCCAAGCTGCAGCTGGTTGTGACCGGGGCAGGGGATGAAACGCTGCGTCGCCTCGTCGGTGGCACTTCGCTGATTACCCGCCTGGCGCGTCTGGAAGAAATCACGCCACAGAACGAAGTGCCTGGTGAATCAGCACAATTCGTCGTCGGTGACGCGAACTTCGCGCTGCCTTTGGCCGGCGTTATCGACCTTGCGGTCGAGAAGGCGCGGCTCGAAAAGGATGTCGGCAAGCTCGACGCCGAGATCGCCCAGATCGACAAGAAGCTGGGCAATGAGCAGTTCGTGGCCAAGGCACCTGAAGAGGTGATCGAGGAGCAAAAGGCGCGCCGCGAGGCCGCGACCGACCGTCGCGATCGCATCAAGGCGGCTCTTGCGCTGCTCTAAAGGCTTCGGGTCAAACAGCCCCTCTCGCGTTAGCGCGAGAGGGGAATTGGTTAGCAGACTGTTAGCGTTTACGACCGTCCGATGCTAAATTCGCGCCTGCGTGTCGTGCAGCCGCGCATAGACGCCATTGGCGGCCATGAGTGCCTCGTGGTTGCCTTCTTCTGAAATCCCATCCCCAGTAAGAACCAGGATCCGATCCGCATGGCGGACGGTGGATAGCCGGTGGGCGATGACGATGGTCGTTCGCCCCTTGGCGAGGCCCAGCAGGGCCTGTTGAACGGCGCGCTCGCTGTCATTGTCGAGGGCGCTGGTGGCTTCATCGAAAATCAGAATCGGCGGGTTCTTGAGGAAGGCCCGCGCAATGGTCAGCCGCTGCTTTTGCCCGCCCGAGAGTTTGACCCCGCGCTGGCCGATATCGGTGTCATAGCCCTGGGGCAGGGTCATGATGAACTCATGCGCATTGGCGGCGCGGGAAGCGGCGACGATGTCGGCGTCGGTCGCATTGGCCCGACCATAGCGTAGATTTTCCCTGACCGTGCCGCTGAAGAGATAAACGTCCTGCTGGACTACGCCCACCATATGGCGGAGCGCGGCGAGGGGGATATCCCGGATATCGCGACCATCTATGGTGATGGCGCCCGCGTCGATTTCGTAAAAGCGCGGGATGAGGGCGCAGAGGGTAGACTTGCCGACGCCAGAGGGACCGACCAGGGCTATGAACTCGCCAGGTCTGATATCGAGCGAGATTTTGCGCAGGACGCGGCTGTTTTCGCCATCATAGCTGAAATCGACATCGTGGAAGGCGATGGCGCCGCAGACCTTAGCTGGTGCGCTCGCGCCGGGGCGGTCGACGATGTCGGGCTCGACCTCAAGCAGTTCCATGGCCCGCACGAAGCCGGTGTAGCCCTCCTGCCAGAGGCGGATGAAATTATCGAAGCGCTTGATGGGATCGAGCAGGACGCCGACACAGAGCAGCAGGGTGAGAAGGTCGGGGGCCGTCAGTTCGGCCGAGACGATGCGGAACGCGCCAAGGATGAGGATCGCCCCGGTGACCAATTGGCCGAAACTATCCATGCCGCTCCAGAGCATGGCTTCGCTGCGATAGCTGTCCTTTCGGCTTTGCAGGAAATTGCGATTTTCAGCATCGAAGCGCTCGAGTTCGACGGCCTCATTGGCGAAGGACTGGACGACCCGGATCCCGCCGAGGGAATCTTCGACCCGCTCATTGATGGCCGCCATGCGTTCCTTGCCGGTGCGCAGCGCCGTGTTCATGTGGCGGTTGAAGTGCATGGCATAAGCGATTGCGAAGGGAATCAAAAGCGCGACGCAGGCGGCGATGACCGGGTCGATCCAGAAGACGACGGCCATGGCCCCGACGAACTTGAGGAGACCGATGGCCATGTCCTCGGGTCCGTGATGGAAAAGTTCGCCCAGCCACAGCGAGTCGTTGCTGATGCGGCTCATCAGCTGGCCAGTGCGCTGCCGATCGTAAAATGAGAACGACAGTTTCTGGGTATGCTCGAACAGCTCGTGACGGACCTGCGCCTCGATCCTGGCGCCCATGACATGGCCCTGGTAGTCGACGAAATAGGTGGCAAGGGCCTGACACAGCACGACGGCCAGCATGACCGCCCCCAGGGTAAGCAGACGCGAGCCTGCATCGGGCGCTGCGGCGAGCACCGGCAGATGGGACACCAGATAATTGGCCAGGAGCGGCATGGCCACGGCCGTGCCGGCCACGAAAATGGCGCAGGCAATGACAGGCGCCATCAAGGGTAGATGGGGCCGATAATAGGAAAGGAAGCGTTTGGCGCGAAGCCGGGCAACGACCCGCTTGGCCGGCTGGGCGGTGCGGGGGCGGAAAAGCCGGGCGAGGGCGCTAGTGCGTTCGCGGCGCTCCCCGGAGAAGGATTTCGGATGCATGTACGATCATGTCCTGATGGCGGATCTGGGCTGCGGCTTGGGACAGGATCGTTTTCATCTCGGGTTCCCCTGGGAGAGTGAATGGGCCGAGTATGGGAGGGGATATCGGCGCTGGCAAGGTGAGCGCGCACTGGATCAGGCAATGTGACGATTCAGCAACAGGCGCAGCGATTCACGTCGAGCCTGAGAGCTGTCAATGTTTTGGCGATGTTTCCCGCCACAATCTGCTCCTAAACAAGACCAGGCATTCGGGGGCGAGTGCCGGCAGCAAATGGGCCACCTTTGGGTGTCGCCGCGCTTGAACTCGCCCAAAATATGTCAAAGCCGGCGGATTCCGCCAGATCGTGGTGAGCGCGTGCATATCAAGGCATCAATTTCGGGCGACGGCCGACGGCCTCATCTGCAGAATACAGCGCGCATCTCTGTGATCGGGTCGGCTCAAATCCTGCCGCAATGCGCGTTTACCTCTTCTTCATACTTTGCTTGGCTCAGCACGCTGTTGAGGGCAAGCTCATCAATGAGACATGAGGGCCTCACTCCCCTGTGGGCAGCCCGAACGGCATTTTCGCGAATGCCGACTTTGACATCAGCCCATTCGAGGATGGGCAAAAGGAGTAATATGCGGACCTTGCCGGTTAATAGCCTGGCTTCCGCAGTGGCCGGTTTTGCGTTCGCCGCAATGGCATTGGTGCTTCCCGCACAGGCGCAAACGGCAGCTGACGCTGCGCTGGAACTTGCCAATATGCTCGATGGGGCAGGCGGCGGCGTGTCCGGCGATGCCTATCTGTCGGCGCTCGAAAATGCGGCGGCGGCCGGCCAGCCCATGGCCATGTGGCAATTGGGCACGATGTATGAAAACGGCGAAGGCGTGGCCAAGGACCCTGCACGGGCCTTCGGATATTTCGCGCAGATCGCCAACCAGCATGCCGATGCGGCGCCGCGTGGCGTCGAGTCCGACATCGTGGCGCAATCCTTCGTCAAGGTCGGCGACTATTACCGCCAGGGTGTGCCCGATGCGGGCATTCCGGCCGATATCGAGCGCTCGCATGCGCTGCTGCTGCATGCCGCGACCTATTTCGGCGACGCGGATGCGCAATACCGGGTGGGGCTGCTCTATTCGCAGGAAGACGGGCTTGGCGTGAGCCCGCTGCAGAGCGCGCGCTGGTTTTCCCTCGCAGCCCGCAAGGGTCATTGTGCGGCCCAGGCCCGGCTCGGCGACATGCTGTTCAACGGCGTGGAAGGGATCGAGGCACAGCCCGTGGAAGGGCTGATGTGGCTCAACCTGTCGCATGTGCGCTGCGCCGGCACGGCGGACCAGGCGCAGGTGGACGAATTGCTCAATCGCGCATCTTCAGTGGCGCGTCCAGAGGACCGGGTAAGCGCTGCGGCCATGGCCGAGAGCATTGCACCGCAGTTTGCAGATTTCTGAGTCTTTTCCGGTCGTTAGAGGCGAGAATGAGACCCCCGCGTGAGCGGGGGTTTTTGTTTGTGGGGGGGTGACCCCCACCTCAGCGTCGCCAGGGTCGTGCGGCCCGGCTTTGCTATCCTCCCCCTTGTCAGGGGGAGGAGGCGATGGGGCGGAGGGATTTGGGACGGAAGGATCCCCCCTCCCTAACCCTCCCCTCCAGGGGGAGGGTATCTGCCGGTGGGCGAGGAGGCCACGAGGGCGATTACAAATATCGGTCGGCATGTCCCCAGGGTAGGGGAAGGAGGGGATGGGGCCGCGAGTGCCTAGAGACTAAAAGCGCCTTCGACGGGGACGTGGTCGCTGGGCTTGTCCCAGCCGCGGACGTCCTTGTGGACGCTGACGTCGTCGAGGCGGTCGGCGGCCTGGGGGGAGAGAAGCAGGTGGTCGATGCGGATGCCGGCGTTGCGGCGCCAGGCACCGGCCTGGAAATCCCAGAAGGTGAAGGCCTGTTCGCCGTTGACCGCGCGCAGGGCATCGGTCATGCCGATATTCTTCAGGGCGCGAAAACGTTCGAGGCTTTCGGGGCGGTAAAGCGCATCGCCCCACCAGACGGCGGGATCGTGGGCGTCGATGGGCGCCGGGATGAGGTTGAAATCGCCCATGAGAATGAAGGGCTCCTCCCAGGTGAGGCGCTCTTCCACGAAGGTGTGGAGGCGGTCCATCCAGCGGAGTTTGTAGGGGAATTTTTCGGTATCGACCGGGTTACCGTTCGGCAAATAGATATTGCAGACGCGGACAATGCCGGCGTCGACCGAGAACACGCCTTCGATCAGGCGGGACTGCTCGTCGCTGTCGTCGCCGGGCAGGCCGCGATGGACCTCGTCGAAGGGAAGTTTTGAGAGCAGGGCGACCCCGTTCCAGCTCTTCTGGCCGTGGGTTTCGATATTGTAGCCCAGAGCCTCGATCTCGGCGCGGGGAAAGCCCTCATCGACGGTCTTGATTTCCTGCAGGCCGACAATGTCGGGCTTTTCCTCTTCCAGCCAGCGCAGCAGAAGCTCGATCCGGGCCTTGATGCCGTTGATGTTCCAGGTGGCGATGCGCAGGGCCATGGGGAAAAATCCTTAGTTTAGATCGGCATAGACGGCGCGGATGAGGTCCTTGGGGTATTGCCCGGTGCAGCCCTCGAGCGCCGTATTGCTCATCGACACTATGGTAAGCCTGTTCGCCGGATCGACAAGCCAGGAATGGCCGTAGACCCCACCCCAATTGACCGTGCCAGGGGCAGAGGGCGAATTGGCCGCAGCCGGATCGTCGACGACGGCGCCGAAATAGCCGAAGCGCTGGCCGGGTGCATCGGCGCGCGCGATGGTGCCGATGCGGTTGGAGAAGGCGAGGGCGATGGTTTCGGGCTTGATGATCGTGCCGCCACCGATGCGCAGGGTTTCGAGGAAGCGCGCGATGTCACCGGGCGTGCCCGCCATGCCGGCGCCGCCAGACTGGAAAGCCTTGTCGCTGAAAATCCGCGCGGGCGAGAAGTGGGTGGCCGCGCCGGCCTCGTTGTAGACCAGGTGTGGTTCGCCCATCGGGAGAGGCGGCGTGCCGTCGGCATAAGGTTTGGCGAGGCGCGCGCGGTCGGCGACGAAGAAGCCGGTTTCGCTCATGCCGAGCGGGCCAGTGACGTGGGTGCGCACCGCATCTTCAAGCGTGCCGCCGGAGATGGCCGCAAGGGCGGCGCCGAGCACGTCGATAGCCATCGAATAGGTCCAGCCAGTGCCGGGGGCGAACAGAAGCGGCTGGCGCGCGACGCGGCTGAAATTGGTCTCGAAATCATTGTCGGTGGGCCCGAGGCCGCCGGAAATGGAGGGGTCGTCGGGATAGGCGTAGGCAAGGCCCGATGTGTGGGTGAGAAGGTGGTGGATGGTGATCCGCGCCGGCGTGCCATCGGGCGCGGTCGGCGTGAAATAGGGCAGGTGGATGGAGACTTCGTCGTCGAGGGAGAGCAGGCCCTTGTCGATCATGGCGAGGGCGGTGGCGGCGACGATGGGTTTTGTCACGGAGGCGAGGCGGTAGATGGCGTTCGCCTGCATCGGGGTGCCGGCTTCGCGGTCAAACCAGCCGGCTGTGCGGCGGATGATCTCGGTGCCGTCGCGGAATACCACGAGTTCGGCTCCGACGATCTTTTCGTTGGCGATGGCAGTGTCCATCACGGCGTCGACATGGGCGCCCATCTCATCCCCCCTCAGAGATTTATGTGATTTTTTTAGAAAGCGTCGCGTCAGACCGCGAAACTGGTGCCGCAGCCGCAGGAGGCAACCGCGTTCGGATTTTTGATCTGGAAAGCCTGGCCGATGAGATCGTCGACGAAGTCGATTTCAGCACCGCCCATGAATTCGAGGCTGAGAGAATCGATCAGCACCACGGCGTCGCCCTTTTGGAGGACGAGATCATCCTTGGTCGCGGTTTCCTGGACGAGATTGTATTCGTACTGGAAACCGGAGCAGCCGCCGCCGGCGACGGAAATGCGCAGCACGGTGCCGGGCGCCTCCTTTGCGATGATGCGCGCAACCCGCTTGGCGGCGCGATCCGAAAGGGTTACGGCGGGAGATGTGGCAAGTGCTGCGTCTGTCATGGAAGGTCCGGACGGTCGTTATGTCATAACACTGCTGCTAAGATAGGCGCTTGGAGCGCCGTTGCAAAGGCCTGCGACAACACATGACTGATACTGCACCCTATGCCAGCAAACCCGAAGCGTCGCTGGGCCGGCTTTATGGCACCGGGCCGAGCCCGACGCGCTCGGAATTCCAAAGGGATCGCGACCGGATCATCCATTCGACGGCGTTTCGCCGGCTGCAGCACAAGACGCAGGTTTTTCTGCATCACGAGGGGCGGCATTTTCGCAATCGGCTGACCCATACGCTGGAGGTGAGCCAGATCGCGCGCTCGATCGCGCGGGCGCTGGGCCTCAATGAGGATTTGGCAGAGGCGCTGGCCCTGAGCCATGACCTTGGGCACACGCCATTCGGGCATGCCGGGGAGCGGGCGCTGCACCGCGCGATGGCGCCGTATGGCGGGTTCGACCACAATGTGCAGGCGCTGCGTGTGGTGACGCGGCTCGAGAATCGCTATGCCGAACATGACGGGCTGAACCTGACCTGGGAAACGCTGGAGGGCATTCTCAAGCATAATGGGCCGTTGATTTCGGCCGATGGGGCGCCGGTGGGACGCTATGTGGAGGAAGGCCTGCCGGTGGGGCTGGATGATATTGCCGCGGTCGCGGACCTTCGGCTTGATACCCATGCGAGCCTTGAGGCGCAGGCGGCGGCGATTGCCGACGATATCGCCTATAATTCCCACGATATCGACGACGCCTTGCGGGCGGGGCTGGTGGTGCTCGACGATTTTGTCGGCGTGCCGATGGCGGGGCCGATCGTGGAAGAGGTGCTGGGGCTTTATCCCGGCATTGCCGCGAACCGGCAGACGCATGAAGTGCAGCGGCGGATGATCACCCGGGCGGTCGAGGACGTTATCAAGACCAGTGCGGCGGCGATTGCCGCGGCTGGCGTGACGAGCGCCGAGGAAGTGCGGCTGGCCGGCAAAACGCTGGTGAGCTTTTCCCCTGATGTCGCGGCGGCGGAAAAGGGGCTCAAGACTTTCCTCTTTGAACGGGTCTATCGGCACGAGACGGTGATGGTGCCGGTGCGGGAGAGCGAGACCGTGGTGGAGGCGCTTTTTGCCGCCTATATGGGCGATGCGGAGATGCCCGGGCGCTGGGGTGAAGCCATGGTGGAAGCCCCTGACGCGGCAGCCAGGGCGCGGGTCGTGGCGGACTTCGTGGCGGGGATGACCGACCCCTATGCGCTCGACGAATATCAGCGTTTGTTTGACGCTCGACCGGATTTCCGTTAACCGGCATTCAAGTTTTCCCACGAGTTTGTCATGGATATTTTCGCCCACTTCACCGCTCGGGTCACCGAGGCGCTTCTTGCCGACTACCCGGATCTGAATGCCGATCTGCTGGCGCGCGTCGTGGTGGAGCCCCCGCGAGATGCGGCCCATGGCGATCTCTCGACCAATGCCGCCATGGTGGTGGCCAAGCCTTTGGGCAAGAATCCGCGCGACGTCGCGGCTGCGCTGGTGGAGCGTCTCAAGGGCGATCCGGACGTGGTGTCGGTGGATATTGCCGGCCCGGGCTTCATCAATTTCCGGCTGGGCAATTCGATCCTGCACCAGGTACTGCGCACCATTGGGGCCGAGAAGGAAGCCTACGGCAAGTCCGATATGGGCAAGGGCGAGCGGGTGAATGTCGAGTTCGTCTCCGCCAATCCGACGGGCCCGATGCATGTGGGCCACACGCGCGGCGCGGTGTTCGGGGACGCGCTGGCGTCGCTCATGATCTATTCGGGTTATGACGTGACGCGCGAATATTACATCAACGATGCCGGCGGGCAGATCACCATTCTCGCCCAATCGACGATGCTGCGCTATCGCGAGGCGCTGGGCGAGAGCATTGAAATTCCGCCCGGGCTTTATCCCGGCGACTATCTGGTGCCGGTCGGGGAAGCGCTGAAGGCCGAGTTCGGCGACAGCCTGCTCTCCATGCCCGAGACCGAGGCGCTGGCGCTGATCAAGGACCGGGTGTTGGCCGCCATGCTCGAGCTGATCAAGGCCGACCTCGCCCAGCTCAATATCCATCACGACGTTTTCTTTTCCGAGCGCACGCTGCACGGGCAGGGCGGGGATATCCAGACGACCCTCGACTGGCTGCGCGAGCAGGGCATGGTCTATGAAGGCCGGCTCGAAGCGCCCAAGGGCAAGACGCCCGAAGATTGGGAAGATCGCGAGCAGACCCTGTTCCGGGCCAAGGATTATGGCGACGACACCGACCGGGCGCTGATCAAGTCCGATGGGTCCTACACCTATTTCGCGGCTGACATCGCCTATCACCGCAACAAATATCTCCGCGGATTCAAGCACATGATCAATGTGCTGGGCGCGGACCACTCGGGCTATGTGAAGCGCCTGCAGGCGGCGGTGAAAGCCGTGTCGCATGGCGAAGCCGACATGGACGTGCGGATCTGCCAGCTGGTGCGGCTCTTGAAGAACGGCGAGCCGTTCAAGATGAGCAAGCGCTCCGGCGATCTCGTGACGCTGGCGGACGTGGTGGAAGAAGTGGGCTCTGACGCGACGCGCTTCATGCTGCTGTTCCGCCGCAATGACGCTTCGATGGATTTCGACTTCGCGGTCGTCAAGGAGCAGACCCGCGACAATCCGGTGTTCTATGTGCAATACGCCCATGCCCGCGCCTGCTCGATTTTCCGGACGGCGGCACGCGACATGGCCGACCTCGACGTGTCCGGTGAAGCGCTTGCAGGATCAGAGGTGGAGCTCCTGAGTTCGGCCGCCGATCTCGAGCTGATCCGCCTGCTTGCGGCCTGGCCGCGCACGGTTGCGGCAGCTGCCGTGGCGCATGAACCGCACCGGATCGCCTTCTATGTCCACGACCTTGCAGCGGCCTTCCACGGCTTCTGGGCGAAGGGTAAGGATGATGTTGGTTTGCGGTTTGTTAACCCGACCGATCCAAAGCTGACATTGGCTCGACTCGCGCTCGTCGATGCCGTACGCCAAGTAATTCGCAATGGCCTGGGTATTCTGGGTGTTGCGGCTCCAGAGGAGCTTTCATAATTCGGGCGTATTAGTGTGAAAACTCGCGGCAAACCCCCGTAAGAAGGGGGCTTGCAGCAATTCAGGGGCGCTGGCAAATGACGACAGCGAAACCGAAACCTATGGCCGGACCAACCGACTCTGCGGACGATCTCATTGCTGAACTGGCCCGATTGATGGCGGAAGACGCCCAGTCGGACAAGCCCAAGGCGGAAGGCCAGCCTGTTCGGATTCCCGGCGAACCGGCCGCCCAACCGGCCCCGTTGTCGCAGCCTGGCCAGCGTCTGGGATCAGCAGGTCCAGAAAATCCAGCGCCCAAGGTGATGGTGGAGACGCCCGGCGCGCCCATCCGCATCCCCGGGCAGCCCTTTACGCCACCCGCCCAGCCGCGAACGGCACAGCCCGTGGCGCAGCCGCTACCGCGGGTGGACGTCGCGCGCGCAGCACCCTCCGTCGACCCGCGGCTTGCCCATCCGGATGCAGCCGATCCCCGGAGCCGTCCGGGCCCGGTTCCGGAAGTCCGCCATCAGGCCGAGACGCGGACTGCCCCAGATGGGCGGACCGCTCCATCCGTGCAGGCCGCTCCCGAGGCGCGCCAGGCGCCGCAGCCTGGCGTCTCGCCCCGCAGGGAACCCGGTTTCGAGCCTGTGGCTCCCAGCCCAGCTCCCCTGCGCGAAGAGCCAATTGCAGTCAGGGCCGAGCCAGTCGCGCCGGTCGTCGCCCCCTCGGTGGCCGAGCCTTCGCTGCCCGATCTTGACCAGGACAGCCTGGCAGATCTGATCGCCGCCGAATTTGCCACCGAGACCAATGCGCCGGAAGCGGAGCCGAATGAAACGCCAGGGCCGGTCGACGAGCAGGCCGATGCGTTCACGCACAAGAGCAGTGATGTTTTTGCCATCCCCCCCGTATTCGGCGTGGGTTCTGGCCAGCCTGTAGAGCAGAAAAAGCCACAGCCCGAGCCGGTGCAGCAGCCAGCGCCGGAGGCGGTGGTGGCCGCACCAGTGACCCAGCAGGAGCCGGAGGTCCCGGTGTCGCGGCGCTCCGAGCCCGATCCGCTGGAAGAAATCGAACGCCTGATCGGGCCGGCCGTGCGTCCAGAGACGCGGCAGCAGGCGCCGAGCGCGGCGCTGCGCAGCCTTGCCACGCCCACTTTGCCGCCCCAGC
Organism: Devosia sp. FJ2-5-3; assembly: GCF_029201545.1. Classification (NCBI taxonomy): domain Bacteria; kingdom Pseudomonadati; phylum Pseudomonadota; class Alphaproteobacteria; order Hyphomicrobiales; family Devosiaceae; genus Devosia; species Devosia sp. FJ2-5-3. The sequence continues at coordinate 1,984,613 of NZ_CP104007.1, forward strand.
CGGCGCCTCAACCGATTTCTGAAAAGCCGCGCGTGCCGAAAGTGTCCTCGGTCGACGAGGCCATCCTGGCTGCCGCCGCAACATCGGGCGCGCGCGTGGAATGGGTGGAGCCGCAAATCCCTGCGCGTGTCGGCGATGTCGACGGCGAGGGCGAAGTGGCCCCGAGAGCGCGCCGGAACCGCGTGCTGGGAATGACGAGATCCCTGGCCGGCCCGCTGGTGGCGACGCTGTTGCTGGGTGTGGCCGCGATCGGGCTTTACGCGGTGCTCGGGCTGGGGAGCGGCACGACCGACGGACCGGCGCCGCTCATCGTGGCCGACACGGCGCCGATCAAGGAAGAGCCGGTGCCCGACCCCGAGGCGGAAGAGCAATCGCAATCGGTAGTGTTCAACGAAATTGCCGGGGTCGACAGCGGCGCCAATGAGCAATTGGTATCGCGCGACCAGGCCGACCCGGACGCCGTGAACAATTTCGTGCCGCCGACCACGAGCGAAGAGGGCCTCGTGAACCGCAAGGTTCGCACCGTGACCGTGCGCCCGGATGGCACCATCGTCAGCGGCGGGGACAGCGTTGCAGGCGCGACCATGCTGCCCGTCGACCGGCCGAGCGTGCCCGATGTTCCGGGCGCCGACTTTTCGACACCCGAGCTGATCGGCAGTGTCGATCCATCGGCGACGGCGGCTGAAAATGCCGCTGCCGAGGCGGCGCAGGCGGCTCCGCCAGTGGTTCCCGTTCAGCCGGGCACGACGGTTCCGGCCGTGGATGCGGCGGGCAATCCGATCGCCGGCAAGACGGCACCGGTGCCGCTGGTGCGGCCGACCAATTTTGCCCGTCAGGCTGCGGTGACGCCGCCGGCGACTACCCCCGCCACTACGACGCCTGTGGCCGCACCGGTTGCGGCGACACCAACGCCTGCGCCCAGCGCGGTCTCGGCTCCGGTCTCATCGGCTCCGGCCTATGTGCAATTGGCCTCGCAGCGTTCCGAGGAAGCTGCGCGCGAGACTGCGCAGTCGATTGCGTCGCGGTTCGGGCCGATCTTTAACGGCGCCAATCTGGAAGTGCAGCGCGTGGACCTCGGCGAACGCGGGATCTTCTATCGCGTGCGGGTGCCGGCAGATTCGCTGCAGAGCGCCAATTCGCTGTGCAACAATATCAAGGCTGCCGGCGGCGACTGCTTCACCATGTAAGGAATGCCGGGCCCCTGGTGGCCCTGCTTGACGATGCTCGCGCCAGCCGCCAAGGATGGCGAGGGTGCATCATGCTTTTTCAGGAACGGCCAATGACGGGGCTGCAGGCGGACTGGATCGACGCTCCGGCACAGCCCGACGCCGAGGACGTGCTGCATGTCGATGTCGGGGGCTATGAGGGCCCGCTCGATTTGCTGCTCGACCTGGCGCGGCGGCAAAAGGTCGATCTTGCCTCGATTTCCATCCTGGCACTGGCCGAACAATATCTCAAATTCATCGAGACGATCCGCGAGAAGCGCATCGAGATCGCCGCCGACTACCTGGTGATGGCGGCGTGGCTGGCCTATCTCAAGAGCCGGCTGATGGTGCCGCAGACCGCCAGCGACGACGAGCCTTCCGGCGAGATGCTGGCCGCGATGCTGCAGTTTCGGCTCAAGCGGCTGGAGGCGATGCGGCTGGCGGCGAGCCGGCTGATGGGGCGAAGCCTTCTTGGCGTGCATGTGCATGCGCGCGGGGCGCCGGAGGCGATCCAGATTGCCCGCCGTTCGATCTGGGAAGCGAATTATTACGAACTGCTCAAGGCCTATTCGAGCCAGCGGGAACGAAACGCCGTGGTCGATTACCGGCCGGCGACGCGGACGGTCTGGTCGCTGCAGGAGGCGCGGGACATCTTGCAGCGGCTGATCGGGGAGAGTGGCGAGTGGATGGCGCTCGACCAGTGCCTCGCCGAATATCTCGCCCGGCCGGAAGAGCGGCGCACGGTGAGGGCATCGAGCTTCGCCTCTACGCTGGAACTGGTGCGGCAGGGCGAAATCGACATCCGGCAGGGCGGCACCTTTGAGCCCATATTCCTCAGGCGGCGGGCCAAAGACCAATCATGAGCGAGGATGATCTTCCCGAAGTGCGCGAGCGGCAGTTGCGCGTGATCGAGGCGCTATTGTTTGCCTCGGACAAACCGGTGCATGCCGCCGACCTCGCGCCTTATTTGGGCGAGGGCGCCAATGTGCGCCAATTGCTGCTCGAATTGCAGAAACGCTACGCCCCGCGCGGCGTCAATCTGGTGCGCCGGGGGGACGGATGGGCATTCCGGACGGCGGAGGATCTGGGGCATTTGCTGCGGCGCGAGCAGGCCGAAACGCGACCCCTGACCCGGGCATCGCTCGAAACGCTGGCCATCATTGCCTATCACCAGCCGGTGACGCGGGCCGAGATCGAGGAAGTGCGCGGGGTTGCGGCGGGCAAGGGAACGCTCGATCTGTTGCTCGAAACCGGCTGGGTACGCATGCGCGGGCGGCGGCGGACGCCGGGCCGGCCGGTGACCTATGGCACGACGGAGGCGTTTCTGGACCATTTCGGGCTTGAGGCACTGACCGATCTGCCGGGGATCGACGATCTCAAGGGGGCGGGACTGCTATCCGGCATGCTGCCGCCGGAGCTGCAGATTCCATTGCCGTTCACGGGCGCGCTGCGGGACGATGAAGATGCCCTCGACCCCGACGATCCCGGCGAAGGCGAAGAGGGCCAGTAACGCCATGGTGTGGAGCAACACGCATTGATGAGCCGCAGTGGGGAACATTTCCTTGTGTTCGCCGGAGATTGAACCTATTTCTCGGTTATCAAGCCGCGTGTAACGCGTTCTATGAATATCCAGGGAGAAAAATATGCACGCGCCGTCTATTTGGGGCATTCTTGTCGTCGCCGTGGTGGTCATTCTGCTGTTTGGTCGCGGGAAGATCTCTGGCATGATGGGTGAAGTTGCCTCCGGCATCAAAGCCTTCCAGAAGGGTATGCGGGACGACGACAAGCCGGTCGAACGTGTAGCGACGACCGCCGAGGTCGACGCTCGTGAAGTGGACAAGAGCAAAGACGCCTGAGCGCGTCTTTCTGCTGACCGCGCCCGTCGCGAGGGCTCTCGGAGACTATCCATATGCTCGGCCTAGGCTGGACAGAGATGCTGGTGATCGGCGTCGTTGCGCTGATCTTTATTGGACCGAAAGACCTGCCGATCGTCATGGGGCGTATCGGCAAGGTGATGGGCCAGATCAAGCGCATGGGCAATGAATTCCAGCGCGAAATCAACCGTTCCACCGGCCTCGATGAGGTCCGCAATCTGCGCAATTCGATCACGGAGCCGCTGAAAAAGTCGGCCGACGAAATCCGTCGCGAATTCAACGCGATGACGCCTGCCGGGCCAAAGCCCAGCGGGGTGATCAAGCCCGCCGATCCGAAGGCCGAGAGCGTGGTGGACGAACTGCGCAATGCCGCCGGCATGCCCCCGGCGCCCAAGAAAACCAATGATGAAATCGCGGCCGAGGCCGGCTTTAAGCCGACGCAGCCGATCAAGGCCGCGCAGGTGACCCCGGCACCCAGCGCCACGCCGGCACCCACCGCGCCCGTCGTCGCCAGCGATCTGCCGACGGTCGGGGCCAGCGTTCCCGTGCCGCCGCCGGCTCCGGCGAGTGTGAAGCCGCGTGCGCCGCTCAAGAGTGCCGCGACCGCATCGGACGACAATGCCGTTATTCCGGCGGCCAAGAAGCCGCGGGCATCGCGGGCCAAAGCTGCGAACCCGGCGGAAGTCGTCGCCACTGAAAAGCCGGCCGCAAAGCCTCGCGCTCCCCGCAAGAAGCCGACTGATCCGGCAGAGAAGAATTGACGATGGCTGAGGTAAAGTCCCAGATCACGGACAAGAGCAAGGACGTCGAGGACGAGCTCGCAGGGAGCGAGGCGCCTCTGCTCGAACATCTGATCGAGCTGCGCAAGCGCCTGATCCGCTGCGCCATCGCCATCGTCGTGCTGATGGTCGTGTGCTTCCTGCTGGCCGGCAATATCTTCGATATCCTGCTCAACCCCTATCGGTCGATCTATGCCGATCCGGGCGACATGCAGCTGATCTATACGGCCCCGCAGGAATTCTTCTTCACCCAGCTCAATCTGGCCCTGTTTGGCGCCATTTTCCTCGGCTTCCCCTATCTGGCGACCCAGATCTACGGCTTCATGGCCCCGGGTCTCTATAAGCATGAGCGCCGGGCGCTGGTGCCCTACCTGGTCGCGACCCCCGTTTTCTTCCTGATGGGTGCGCTGATGGTCTATTTCGTCGTACTGCCCATGGCGCTAGGGTTCTTCGCCGGCATGCAGACCGACGAGATCAAGCTTCTCGCCAAGGTGTCCGAATATCTCGGGCTTGCGATGACGCTGATCCTGGCCTTTGGCGTCTGCTTCCAGCTGCCGGTCGTGCTGACGCTTCTGGCCCAGATCGACCTGATCAATGTCGATCAGCTCAAGAAGGGCCGGCGCTATGCGATCGTGGGCATATTGATCGTCGCCGCCTTCATCACCCCGCCCGATCCGATTTCGCAGATCGGTCTTGCGCTGCCGATGTATGGACTTTACGAACTCTCCATTCTTTCGGTCCGGTGGATTCAGAGACGGCGTGAAGCCGCGCTCGCCGCCCAGGAAAAAGAGCTCAACGGCTCATCCTCCGAATAGCTGTGCCGCGCCAAGCGGGCACAGCACATTGTGCCCGTGGCGCTCGCAGGCGTGCCCCGGGTCTTGAACCCTTCGACCTGCGTCCAACCAGAGGCGGGCAGGGGCCCGTGAGCACCGATGTTCGATATCAAGTGGATCAGAGACAATCCTGACGCCTTCGACAAGGCCATGTCGCAGCGCAAGAACGTGTCCGTCCGCTCTTCCGATCTCATCGCCATCGACGAGCGCCGCCGCCAGATCATCGTGCGTCTCAACGAGGCGCAGGAAAAGCGCAACGCCTTTTCCAAGCAGATCGGCCAGGCCAAGGCCCAGAAGGACGAGGCCAAGGCCGCCGAGCTGATGGCGGAAGTCGCCAAGCTCAAGGAGTTCATCCCGAGCGGTGAAGCCGAAGAGCGGGCTGTCGAAAAGGAACTGCGCGACATCCTGTCGGCTTTGCCCAACATGGCGTTCGACGACGTGCCCGAGGGCGACGACGAGAGCGACAATGTCGAATATTTCGGCCAGAACGGTTCTGCCGAGACTGCTGCAAAAGTGCGCCCGGCCAAGCCGAGTTTCGGCTTCGCGCCGAAGGAGCATTTCGACATCGGCGTCGTTGAAAAGAACATGGATTTTGAAACCGCAGCCAAGCTATCGGGCAGCCGGTTCGTGGTGCTCAAGGGGCAGATCGCCCGTCTGGAGCGCGCCCTTGGGCAGTTCATGCTCGATCTGCACACGACCGAACACGGCTATCTCGAAGTGCAGCCGCCGGTCCTCGTGCGCGACGACGCGCTGTTCGGCACCGGACAGTTGCCCAAGTTCGAGGAAGATCTGTTCTTCACGCCGCATGGCGATGGTCGACTTGCGCTGATCCCGACGGCCGAAGTGCCGATGACCAATTTCGTACGAGAATCCATTCTCTCCGAGGAAGAACTGCCGCTGCGCTTTACTGCGCTGACGCCGTGCTTCCGCTCCGAGGCCGGTTCCGCCGGTCGCGATACGCGCGGCATGCTGCGCCAGCATCAGTTCAACAAGGTCGAGCTGGTCGCCATCACGACGGCGGAAGAAGCCGAGAACGAGCATGAGCGCATGCTCGCCGCTGCCGAAGCGGTGTTGCAGAAGCTGGGCCTCCACTATCGGGTGATGAAGCTCTGCACTGGTGACATGGGCTTTGGCGCCCGCCGCACCTATGACATGGAAGTGTGGCTGCCGGGGCAGGACACTTATCGCGAGATTTCGTCCGTGTCGGTCTGCGGGGATTTCCAGGCCCGCCGCATGGAAGCCCGCTATCGCCCGTCCGGCGAGAAACAGGCGCCGCGCTATGTTCACACGCTGAACGGCTCGGGTACGGCTGTCGGCCGGTGCCTCATCGCGGTGCTCGAAAACTATCAGCAGGAAGACGGCTCCGTGCTGGTTCCTGAAGTGCTGCAGCCCTATATGGGCGGCCTCACCGTCATCGGGAGCAAATAGACCATGCGCATCCTCATCACCAATGACGATGGTGTGGATGCGCCCGGCATCGCCATCATGGCGCAGATTGCCCAGTCGCTGTCCGACGATGTCTGGATCGTGGCGCCCGACGGCAATCAATCGGGCGCCAGCCACCGTTTTACGCTCGGTCGGGAACTCTCGCTCGAGGAACGCGGACCGCGCCGCTTTGCTGTGATCGGCGGCTCGCCCGCCGATTGCGTCGTCGTGGGGATGACCCATCTTCTCGGCGACAAGCCGGCCGATCTGGTCCTGTCCGGCGTCAATGCGGGGCAGAATCTCGGCGATATCGTCAATTGCTCCGGCACGGCCGCGGGTGCTCGCGAGGGTGCCCTCCAGGGCGCCATCGGCATCGCCATGAGCCAGGCGATGAATTACGAGGTGAGCCGCACAGTCGACTGGTCCAATGCCAGCCGGTTCGGAGCGGCGACAGTGAAGGCAATCCTGGCGGCCAAGGGCGGGCACGACGTGTTCTACAACGTCAATTTCCCGTTCTGCGCACCTGAAGAGGTGGCGGGCATTGCAGCCGTTGCCCATCAGCGGTTCTCGCGCTCGCCGTTCCGCTATTATCCGAGCGACAATGAAGGAAAATTCTTCGTCGCCATTCCCGAAACGCCGATGCCGCTCGATCCGGAAGCCGATTTCGAAGTGCTGCGCCGGGGTAATCGGATCACGGTGACGCCGTTCGGTCTGCAGCAGAGCCATGACGCGGCGCTCGACCGGCTGGGGACGATCGCGCTCAAGGGACGCTAGGCCTCCCTTTTCTATCATCCTGTCGCATAAGGAAAAATTCCGGAGACGGCCAATCTGTCTCCGGTCGTACTCAAGCGTCGCGCCCGGAGCCGGTGCCGTGGGAAATCGTCTCCGGCGTCGTGCGGTGTCTGGGACGATCTTAACCTTACCCAATTGACAATTGGGCGGCTGGGATTTCACTCAAAACGCATCGGCTTTAAACTCGTCTTTACCTTACCGGCGTAGCTTTCACTCAGTTGTTAAGTACCTGCGTACGAGTGAGCCCATGCGTAAAAGCCTGTCCCTCAGGGTCCCCAAAGGCGCGGTTGTCCTGGCTGGTCTGGTCGTGACTGCCGTCGGACTTTCTGGTTGCTCCAGTCTCGGATCGCGCAGTTTCGGCGATCCAACCGTTACCGGTTCGGTCGCGCAATCCGCCCCGCCCACGCTTAATCAGCCCATGCCATCCTCCCTGGGTGCTCCCCAGGCCATGCAGGTTGCCGAGCAGCAGTTCTTGCCGCCCGCTCCGGTCGGATCAGCGTGGGGCGGAGGTGCTCAACAAATGTCGCCCGTGCAGTCGGGCTTCGCTCAGCCGATGGGGGCCACGTCGCCCGTCGCGCTCGGGGCAAGCGCGCCCACGGTCCAATCCCAGGATCTTCCTGTACTGAGTAATTCCGCTTCCATGGGAACCCCGCAAGCCATGCCCGCAACACAAACCTTCGCCCCCATGCCATCGGCTCCGGCCGCAGTTGCTCTCGGTGCCACTCCGGGCAGCATGCCTATGCCCGCCGCCAATCCAGGCGCAACCACGACCGCCGCACTGCCGGTCAATAGCAGCGTGCCGGTTTCCGCACCGGCGACGTCCAGTGGCGGCGCATACACGCACACCATCGCCGGTGGCGAGTCGCTCTATACGATCGCCCGCCGCTATGACGTGACCACCCAGGCGTTGGTGCAGGCCAATAATCTGAGCTCGCCCGACAAGATCGTGGTCGGCCAGAGCATCATCATTCCGGGCCGTCCGGACCTGATCCGTACGCCGCAAAATTCGGCCCCCACCCAGGTCGCTGCCATCGCTCCGACGCCGGCCTCGGCGCCCGCGCCGCTCACCCAGCCGACGGCGCAGCCCGCCCCCGTGGTGGCAACCGTGCCAACGACGCAGCCGGCTCCGACTGCGGCGCCGACCCAGGCCCAGCCGACGCAGGTCGCCAATGTGCCGCCTGCCGAGCCGGCAATGTCCGGCAATGACAAGTTCCGCTGGCCCGCAAGCGGTCGCGTGATCGTCGATTTTGCGGCATCGCGCGGCACCGGTATCAATATCGACGTGCCGGAAGGCTCGACCGTCAAGGCTGCCGAAAACGGCACGGTGATCTATGTCGGCTCGGGCGTCGAGGGCTATGGCAACCTGATCCTTATCCGTCACCCGAACGGCTTCGTATCCGCCTATGCCCACCTCAAGAGCATGAGCGTGGCCAAGGGCGCAGTGGTCAGTCGCGGCGACAATATCGGCGCCGTGGGCATGACCGGCTCGGTGTCCAAGCCGCAGCTGCATTTCGAGCTGCGCAAAGGTGCGACCCCGGTCGATCCGGTGCCGCTGCTGGCAAGCTGATCGGCTGACAGGCCTTTACAATTGAGCCCTCTCCCGGATCCGGGGGAGGGCTTTTTGTTTTTTGGGGGCAGGGCGTTTGAAGGGTGACCCTGCCATCGCGAAATGGAGGTCCCCGCTTTCGCGGGGATGACAGTGTGGGTGAACCGCCCGGGCGGTCAGGCAGTCTTGCCTTCCTCACCCGCGAGGGTGCGCACGAGCTGGATGGCGACGCGGCCGGAGCGGGCGCCGCGCGTGGCGGCCCATTCGATGGCCCGGGCGCGCAGGGTCTCGGCGTCGACGGCAAGGCCATAATATTGGGCATAGCCGGAGACCATGGCGAGGTAATTGTCCTGGTCTGAATTGTGGAAGCCGAGCCAGAGGCCGAAGCGGTCGGAGAGCGAGACCTTTTCCTCGACCGCTTCGCTGGGATTGATGGCCGTCGAGCGCTCATTCTCGATCATGTCGCGCGGCATCAGGTGGCGACGGTTGGAGGTGGCATAGAAGAGCACGTTGTCGGGCCGGCCTTCGAGCCCGCCATCGAGGATCGTTTTCAGCGATTTGTAGCTGGTTTCGCCGCTGTCGAAGCTGAGGTCGTCGCAAAAGACGATGAAGCGCGCCGGCTGGCCGGAAATGGCGCGCATGAGCTGGGGCAGGGTCTCGAGATCCTCGCGGGCGATTTCGATGAGGATGAGGCGCTCAAAGCCGGTCCGCGATTCGATATCGGCGTGGATGGCCTTGACGAGGGACGACTTGCCCATGCCGCGGGCGCCCCAGAGCAGGGCATTGTTGGCGCCGTGGCCGCGGGCGAATTGCTCGGTATTGCGCAGGAGAATGTCGCGGACCTGGTCGATGCCCCGCAGCATCGCAAGGGGCACCCGGCTGACGCGCGGGACCGGAAGGAGCGTGCCGGCTTCGCCCTGCCAGTGGTAAGCATCGGCTTCGTCCAGCTGGAAGGAAGCCGGCGGCTGGTTCCGCAGATCGAGTGCGCGTGCAATCTCCTCGAGTGCACCAGCAATTCGGTCCAGATAGTCTTCGGTCTTCACGGCAACTTCCCTCGTTTCGGCGCGGTCATTCACTTGCCCCTGATTGGCTTTGCAATCACGAGGGCCCAAATGTATAGTCCGCGCGATTTCTGGCTGGGGCGCAAGTGCACAAGACCCCGATGGCGTCCAGTTTATGGCTCACAGCTGTCGCCGCTCCATTCCTCCAAATGCCAAGAAGAAACAATAAGGAGTTTGCTTAATGTTCGTAACGCCCGCCTTCGCGCAGGACGCAGGTGCCGCTGCCGGCCCCGGAGGGTTTGCCGATATCCTCATCCAGCTGATGCCGATCGCATTGCTGGTGGTGATCTTCTGGCTGCTGATCTTCCGCCCGCAGCAGAAGCGTCTCAAGGCCCAGCAGGCCATGCTGTCGGCCATTCGCCGGGGCGATACGGTCGTTACCACAGGTGGCCTCATCGGCAAGGTGACGAAGGCCGTTGATGGCGAAGATCTCGAAGTGGAGATCTCGCAGGGCGTCAAGGTCAAGGTCGTGCGCGGCATGGTTGCCGATGTGCGGTCCAAGGCCGAGCCGGTCAACGACAACAAGCCTGCCTAAACACAGTTTTCAGCCGGGGCCCAGCAGCCCCGGCTTTCGCCTTTTCCAGGACCTAAAATGCAGCATTCGCCGTTCCGCGCAGCCCTGATTCTGCTCGTTGCGATCGCGGGGATTCTCTTCGCCGTTCCCAACTTCCTCCCCAAATCGACGCTCGATGCGTTGCCGGGGTGGTTCCCCAAGCAGGGCATGGTCCTGGGTCTCGACTTGCAGGGCGGCTCGCATCTGCTGCTCGAAGTGGACCGTGAGGGTATTGTCCGCCAACGCTTGAGCGACGTGCGACGCGATGCGCGCAACGTGCTCGCCAACCAGAACGGCATCGGCAATATCATCACCACCGATGAGGCGCGCAACGCGCTCTACATCGAGCTGACCGATCCCACCCAGAAGCCGCAGGCCGAAACAGCCATTCGCGGCCTCCAGAACTCGCTGAGCAACACGCTCTTCGGTGGCGTGGGGACCGATGAATTCTCCTTTGGCGAGACGCTGGACGGTCGGTTGACCATCACGCTGACGCCCGAAGGCATCACCCAGCGCATGAGTTCGCTGGTGGCCCAGTCGATGGAAGTCATCCGCAGCCGTATCGACGAGCTGGGCACGACCGAGCCATCCATCCAGCGCCAGGGCGACACGCGCGTTCTCGTGCAGGTCCCGGGCTTCGGCGATTCCACGCGCCTGAAAAACATCATTTCGCAGACCGCTCGCCTGACCTTCCACATGGTCTATCCGGGCATGACCGCGGCACAGGCCGAGGCGCAGGGCCTTCCGGCCGGCACGATGATCCTGCCCAGCCAGACCGGCGGCAGCGAACTGATCTATGAAGACGTAGCGCTGGGCGGCGAATCGCTCGTCGATGCCCAGCCGGCCTATGACCAGCAGCAGGGTATCCCTGTCGTCAGCTTCAAGTTCGACACGCGCGGCGCCATCACGTTCGGTGAAATCACGTCGCGCAATGTCGGCCAGCGCTTTGCCATCGTGCTCGACAACCAGGTGATCACCGCGCCGGTTATCAACCAGCCGATCACCGGCGGTTCGGGCCAGATCAGCGGCAGCTTCACGACCGCCAGCGCCAACGACCTCGCAGTTCTGCTGCGCGCCGGCGCCCTGCCGGCGAGCCTCAACGTCGTCGAAGAACGCACTGTCGACGCCAGCCTGGGCGCCGATTCGATCCAGGCCGGCCTCACCGCCGGCGTGATCGCCGCCGTGCTGGTGCTCGCCTTCATGGTGATTGCCTATGGCATCTGGGGTGTTTTTGCGAACGTTTCGCTGATCCTCAACATCATCCTTATCTTCGCGGCGCTCTCGACCCTTGGGGCGACGCTGACGTTGCCCGGTATTGCCGGTATCGTCTTGACCATCGGCATGGCCGTGGACGCCAACGTGCTGATCTATGAACGCATGCGCGAAGAGCAGGCGGCGGGCAAATCGCCGGTTCAGGCGATCCAGGCGGGCTTCGAGCGTGCCTGGGGCACGATTATCGACTCGCACCTGACCCAGCTCGTTGCGGCCGTGGTGCTTTACTTCATGGGCTCCGGCCCGGTGCAGGGCTTTGCGGTGACGCTGGGCCTGGGCATTCTGACGTCCCTGTTCACCTCCTACACCGTGACCTCGTTCCAGGTGGGCCAGTGGTTCCGGATCGTCCGGCCGAAGGTGCTGAAGATCCAGCACTTCCGTTTCATTCCGGACGGCACCAAGATTCCGTTCATGAAGATCTCGCGGACGGTGATCGCGCTCTCGATCGTGATGACGATCGTGTCCATCGGCGCCGCCTATTTCAAGGGCTTCAATTTCGGCATCGACTTCGTCGGCGGCACCGCAATCGAGGTTCAGCATGTGGGCGGGCCGGCTGATGTCGGACACGTCCGTTCGCTGCTGAGCGATCTCGACGTCGGCGAAATCCAGATCCAGGGTTTTGGCACGCCTGAAGACGTGCTGGTGCGCGTGCAGGCCCAGGAGGGTGGACGCGAGGCCGACCAACGCGCCGTGACGCTGGTGACGGACGCGCTTGCGGCGGACAATTATGAGGTGCGCCGAACCGAAGCTGTGAGTGGCACGGTTTCAGGAGAACTGGCCTGGACAGGCACCATCGCCGTGATCATCTCGCTGGCGGCCATCCTGATCTATATCTGGGTGCGTTTCGAATGGCAGTTCGCCATGGCGGCTGTGACCACGACGAGCCACGATCTGATCATGACGATCGGGTTGTTCGCGATCGCTGGGCTAGAGTTCAACCTCTCATCCATTGCGGCGGTTCTGACGCTGGTAGGTATTTCGCTCAACGAGACGGTGGTCATATCCGACCGTATCCGTGAAAACCTCGTCAAGTATCGAAAGATGCCGCTTCCCGAGCTGATCGACCTGTCGATCAACCAGACCATCGTGCGCACGTCGCTGACCCAGTTCACGCTTCTGCTCGCGCTCGTGCCGCTGGTGCTGTTTGGTGGCGAGTCGCTGCGCAGCTTCACGATCGCCATGACCTTCGGTTCGCTGGTGGGCATGTACTCCTCGATCATCATCAACGGGCCGATCCTGATCAATTTCGGCCTCAAGCAGAAGACCGACGCCGAGCTGGCAGCGGCCAAGAAGGAAAAGTCGGCGGATGGCGCATCCGTCTGACCCTGGCCTTGCTGGTGCGGCGCATTATCCGCACCAGGTCGGCATCGATGCCTATGGCAATGGCGGGTTTCGCTTTGCCGATCTGTCTCATCGCGGTTCCTTGCTCTGCCTGCCTTCGGGCATGCAGGGCTGGGCCGTGACCGGCGCAGCCGAAGTGACGCTCGAGAGCCTCGCCCCGGTGCTGGAGATCGCGGACAGTATCGACGTGCTGCTGATTGGCCTCGGTTCCGATATCGCGGCCATCGATCCGGCCATTCGGCAGGCGTTTCGCGAGCGTCAGGTGATCATCGAGACCGTCAACACGGGCAGCGCGGTGCGCACCTATAATGTGCTGCTGGCCGAACAGCGCGCCGTGGCGGCGGCGTTCATCGCTGTCGAGAACGCCCGCTGATGACGGACGGCAGTTTTGTGCAGGCGGCGAATACGCTTCGGGAGCTTGATCGCGACCGCTATCTGTCTACCTTGGTGCTGCCTGCGGGTGGACGCGATGGGGTGACGGCGATCCTGGCATTCAGCGCCGAAGTCGCCGCCATTCGCCAGCGCATAAGCGGCCCTGCAGCAGGCGAAATTCGGCTGCAGTGGTGGAATGATGCGCTCAGCGGCCCAGGGCACGGCGATATCAGGCAGAACCCGGTCGCGGACGCGTTGCTCGTGACGCTCGCACGATACGGGCTTCCGGCTGGAACCCTGCTGCGCCTGATCGGTGCGCGCCGGTTCGACCTCTACGACGATCCGATGCCGGATTTGCAGAGCTTTGAGGGCTATGCCGGGGAGACGGCATCGACGCTGCTGCAATTGGCGGCGATGATCCTCAACGACGGTGCGCCGGTGGAGCCGGGCGATGCCGCAGGGCATCTGGGCGTGGCGCAGGCCATGGTCGGCCATTTGCGAGCCTTTGGCCATCTGGCATCGCAGGGCCGCATCATGCTGCCTTGGTCGATCTTTGCGGCGAATGGCGTCCAGGAGGGGGAAATCTTCTCAGGGACGGACAGCGAAGGGCTGCAGGCCGCGCTGGGGCAGATCGCCGAGCTGGCGCAGGAGCATCTCGACAAGGCGCGCATCGCCATCGGAGGCCTTCCCAAGAGCCTGCGGCCGGCCTTTGCCATCTATCCCGTGGTGGAGGCGCAATTGCGCCGCTGGGAGCAGAGCAGCGCCGGGCCTTTTGCCATTCCCGCCGAAGAGCCGGACTGGCGCAAGATCGGCCGGATCAGCTGGTGGGCTTTGCGCGGGCGTTGAGACGGGATTTCGGAGCGTTTCACCGTTTCGTGGAAACGATGAAATTGCTCAAAGCCCTTTTATTGTCGCCTTTCCCAACCGCGAAGCCGTTTCCAATTTTGCCGGAAGCGCTCTAGTGCTCTGAAAGGGCCACGAAGTCGCCGGTCAGGCGACCGGCCAGCTTTCCTTCGAGCATGAGGTCTGCCGACACTGCGAGCCGGGCCCGGCCGCGGCGGCGGAGCATTTCGAGGAAGGGGCCGATGTCTTGTCCATCGAGGCTCGCTACCGCAGTGAAATCGCCGCCGACGGGCAGGAGATAATCGGTCGTGGAACGCTGGATGACGACGCGATTGGCGATGGCCTCCGCCTCGAGCCGCAGGTGCAGCACCGACCAGGCGGCCAGCAGGGCAAGGGTCGCGCCGCTGCCGCCAAAGGCGGTGCCGTGGACATTAATGTTCGGTTCGAGCGGAGCGGCGAGCTCCACGCGATCTGCTCCGGCGCTGATGGCCCGCACGCCCATGGCCCGGGTGATCGGGATATGGGCATGCAGATAGGCCTCCAGCGCCGAGGCGGTCATTGCCAGGCCTTCAGATCTTCGAGGGCGCGGCTGGTGATGGCCTTGCGCTTGGCCATGGTCTTTTCGGTGCCCCGCCAGCGGGTGACGCCTTCGGGCTTGGAAATCTCGACCTCGGGGAAGAGGCCGAAATTGACGTTCATCGGCTGGAACGAGCGGGCGCCACTATAGCTTTCGGCCTCGATATGCCCGCCGGTGACGTGGCCGATTAGGGCGCCGAGAGCCGTGGTGAGCGGCGGTACGGCCAGGCTTTCGCCACGGGCCTCGGCCGCGGTCATGCGGCCGGTAATCAGCCCGACGGCGGCACTTTCTACATAGCCCTCGACGCCGGTGACCTGGCCGGCAAAGCGGATGCGTGGATCGGCTTTGAGACGCATATCGGGCCCGAGGACCTTGGGCGAGTTGATGAACGTATTGCGATGCAGGCCGCCGAGGCGGGCGAACTGCGCGTTTTCGAGGCCCGGGATCATGCGGAAGATTTCAGCCTGGATGCCGTAGCGCATCTTGGTCTGGAAGCCGACCATGTTCCAGAGCGTGCCCAGGGCATTGTCCTGGCGGAGCTGGACGATGGCGTAGGGTTTTACCGTCGGATTGCGCGGGTTGGTCAGGCCGACCGGCTTCATAGGACCGTGGCGCAGGGTTTCGACGCCGCGCTCGGCCATGACTTCGATGGGCAGGCAGCCATCGAAATAGGGGACCTTTTCCCAATCCTTGAATTCGTGCAGCGGGGCGGTCTTCAGCGCCTCGACGAAGGCAAAATACTGGTCGCGGTCCATCGGCAGATTGAGATAGTCCGCGCCATTGCCGCCGGGGCCGACCTTGTCATAGCGCGACTGCTTCCAGGCGATGTCGTGGTTGATGCTGTCATAGTGGACGATGGGGGCGATGGCATCGAAGAAGGCGAGGGAATCCTCGCCGGTCTTGGCAAGGATCGCTTCCGCCAGGGCAGGAGAGGTCAGGGGGCCAGAGGCGATGATGACGTGACGCCAGTCCTCGGGCGGCCAACCGGCGATTTCCTCGCGCCGGATGGTGACGTTGGGGTGATCCTCGAGCGCCTTGGTGACGAGCGCTGAAAAGCCATGCCGATCCACGGCGAGGGCCCCGCCGGCGGGCAGTTTGCTCGCATCGGCTGCCTTCATGATCAGCGAATTGCAGCGGCGCATCTCCTCGTGGAGAAGGCCGACCGCGTTGTGCTCGTGATCGTCTGAGCGGAAGCTGTTCGAGCAGACCAGCTCGGCAAAGCTGTCCGTGCTGTGGGCGTCGGTCCCTTTGACGCCGCGCATCTCGTGGAGGATGACCTGGGCGCCGGATTCAGCTGCCTGCCAAGCGGCTTCTGAGCCTGCGAGGCCGCCGCCGATGATATGAATTGGTTCTTGTGACATGGCGAGCCAAATACCAAGCCCGCCATGCCCCGGCAATGGGCGAGTTCAAGCGGCGCGTCGTTCGTGACGGCCTTCGTTGATTTCTTCGGCGATCTTGTCGCAGAAGGCGTCGAGATCGCCCGGGTTGCGGGAAGTAACGAGGCCCTGGTCGGTGACGACGGCGCTGTCTTCCCAGACCCCGCCGGCATTGATCACATCGGTCTTGACGGAGGGGTAGGAGGTGACCTTGCGGCCCTTGATGATGCCGGTTTCGACCAGCAACCATGGTGCGTGGCAGATTGCGGCGACGACCTTCTTGTCGTCCCAGAAGGATTTTATGAAATCGAGCGCTGACTGCTCGACTCGCAGGAGATCGGGATTAATCTGGCCGCCGGGGAGGACGATGGCGTCGTAGTCGTCGGCTTTGACGTCGGAGAGGGTCTTGTCGACGGGAACGCTCTCGCCCCAGTCATCCTTGTCCCAGCCCTTGATCGCGCCGGACTTAAGGGAGACGATGTCGACCCTGGCGCCGGCCCCACGCAATTTCTCGAGCGGGACCTGGAGTTCGGACTGCTCGAAGCCATGGGTGGCGAGGATCGCGATCGATTTGCCTGTGAGGTCTTTCATCGGAAAACTCCATCTGTTGGGGGGTGTTCAGCCAACGGGGCGTGGAGTCGATGGTTCCGCGATTGTCGATCACGGAGTAGGCAAAAGAAAACACCCGCGTCTCAGTGAGAAGCGGGCGTTCGGATTGTAATATTCGTCAGTATAGTTTTAGAGCGTATTGGCATGGTCACGGGCGATACGATTGATATCGGTACGCACGATGCCCAAATCGCTGAGCTGACGATTGTCGAGAGCGGCCAGTTCACGCACGGTCTGCTGATAGGCGGCCCATTTCTTGAAAGTCTTGCGGATGTCCATTTGAAGTCCCTTTCGTTTACGAGAATGTATATAGGACGGGGCTCGGACGGTGAGCAGATGGAAATTGATCAGAGAAGCTATGCGTTTTCTGCAAGTCGTTAATCCTGCCCGTTCAGCTTTCGTTAAGCCTCCGGGCAAAGCTGTGGCCGCCGGACGGCAATCCGGCGGCCACAGGGAATTTCGGGGCGGCTTTGAGGCCTAACGGTCGAAGAGCGACCGTGTCATCTTAGAGAAGTCAGGCCCGCTAACCCCCAGCATGTCGGCATCTCGCGTGGTGGGGACGTCCATTTCCCGCAATTGCTGCTTGATGTCGACCAGGCGCTTCAGGCGCCAAACGGCACGCACGAACATGGTCATATTCCCTCAGGGCTGGTTGCAGCACATCGAAGATGGGCCGATTTGCGAGGTGTCGCCAGAGCAGAGAAAGCAGGCGCCGCATGCATGAGGCGCATGGCGGTTTTTCACGGTGTTTGAAAGATGCCGAAAATGAGGGCAGTGGTCAATCTGCGGGCATTGCCGTGAGTGCAGTCGCACGAGGCCCCGATTTGTTAGCAGAGTGCTAGCATTTAGAGAGGTGCAGTGTGAATGGCGCGGACATGCGGCACGGCGCCTCACCGGGGGCGCTACGTGGCATAGGGGGAAGGAGGTCTAGGGAGAGGTCGTGGCTCACAGACCCCCACCCTCAATCCCTCCCCACGGAGGGGGAGGGAGGCGCATGAGCCGATGAGCCGTTGACACTTGGTCCAGCTCGGTGCCCACGGACTATTCTGCGTCAGAGGCGGCTCTTCGACTTTGGCACCGTCGTTAGCCTTACCCACCTCACAGTGGCCTCCTCGTTCGCGGGGATGATCCTGTGGTGGTGCAGTGTGTGTCGGCCGACCTTACTCAGCTGCCCGGGTGGCGAAGTGGGGGCGGCGTTCCATGACTTCCTTGAGGAAGTGGCCAGTGTGGGAGCGCGAATTGGACGCGACGTCCTCGGGCGTGCCGCTGGCGACGATCTCGCCGCCGCCGTCGCCGCCCTCGGGGCCAAGGTCGATGATCCAGTCGGCAGTCTTGATGACTTCGAGATTGTGCTCGATGACGATGACGGTGTTACCGCCGTCGACGAGTTCATGCAGCACTTCAAGAAGCTTGGCTACGTCATGGAAATGGAGTCCGGTCGTCGGCTCGTCGAGCATGTAGAGCGTGCGGCCGGTGGCGCGCTTGGACAACTCCTTGGAGAGTTTGACGCGCTGGGCCTCGCCGCCCGAAAGGGTGGTGGCGGGCTGGCCGATCTTCACATAGCCGAGGCCGACGCGCTGGAGCGTCGCGAACTTGTCGCGGATAACCGGCACGGCCGAGAAGAAGTCGACGCCCTCGTCGATGGTCATGTCGAGGATGTCGGAGATCGATTTGCCCTTGAACTGGACTTCGAGCGTCTCGCGATTGTAGCGCTTGCCCTTGCAGACGTCGCAGGTGACGTAGACGTCGGGCAGGAAGTGCATTTCGATCTTGAGGACGCCATCGCCCTCGCACTTCTCGCAGCGCCCGCCCTTGACGTTGAAGGAGAAGCGGCCCGGGCCATAACCGCGAGTTTTCGCTTCCGGCAGGCTGGCGAACCACTCGCGCAGGGGCGTGAAGGCTCCGGTATATGTCGCCGGATTGGACCGCGGCGTGCGGCCGATCGGCGACTGGTCGATGTCGATGACCTTGTCTAGGAATTCGAGCCCGGTGAGCGATTCATGCGGGGCCGGGACGACGCGGGCGCCATTGAGGCGGCGGGCGATGGCCTGGTACATGGTGTCGATCATGAGGGTCGACTTGCCACCGCCGGACACACCGGTAATGGCGACGAAGAGGCCCAGGGGAATGTCGACCGAGACATTCTTGAGGTTGTTGCCGGTGGCCCCCTTCACAGACAGGGACTTGCCCTTCTTGCCTTCGCGGCGCTCTGCCGGAACGGGAATGCCCATGCGGCCCGACAGATATTTACCGGTCAGGCTGTCGGGGTGATTGAGGATGTCCTGGGGCGTGCCCTCGGCGACGATATGGCCGCCGTGAACGCCCGCACCGGGGCCGATGTCGAGGACATAATCGGCGGTCAGGATCGCGTCCTCATCGTGCTCGACGACGATAACGGTATTGCCGAGGTCGCGCAGGCGCTGAAGAGTTTCGAGCAGGCGGGCATTGTCCCGCTGGTGCAGCCCGATGGAGGGCTCGTCGAGAACGTAGAGAACGCCGGTGAGACCCGAGCCGATCTGGCTGGCAAGACGGATGCGCTGGCTCTCGCCGCCCGACAGCGTGCCGGAATTGCGCGACATGGAGAGATATTCGAGGCCCACATCGTTGAGGAAGTTCAGGCGCTCGCGGATTTCCTTGAGGATGCGCTCGCCGATCTGGCTCTGGGTGGGGGTGAGCTTTTCAGAAAGGCCCACAAACCATTTGCTGGCATTGCGGATCGACATCTCGGTGACCTTGCCGATGTGCAAGCCATCGATCTTGACGGCCAGCGATTCCGGCTTGAGGCGATAGCCGCCACAGGCCACGCAGGGCTTGGCCGACATGTATTTCTCGATCTCTTCGCGCATGCCGGCGCTTTCGGTTTCCTTGTAGCGGCGCTCAAGGTTGCCGATGACGCCTTCGAACACTTTTGAGGTGTTGTACTGGCGCAGGCCATCGTCATAGACGAAGTCGATCTTGGTCTTGTCGGTGCCGTAGAGAACCGCGTGCTGAACCTCGAAGGGCAGCTCGTTCCAGGCGGTGCCGGTTGAGGCGCCGAAGTGGCGCGCCACGGCCTGCAGGGTCTGGAGATAGAAAGGCGCGCTGGTCTTGGACCAGGGCAGGATGGCACCGTCGCGCAATGACAGGGTGGGATCGGGCACGATCTGATCGGGATCGATCTTCTGCTCCGTGCCCAGGCCATCGCAGACCGGGCAGGCGCCAAAGGGATTGTTGAAGGAGAAAAGACGCGGCTCGATCTCGGCAATGGTGAAGCCGGAGACCGGGCAGGCGAATTTTTCCGACATGGTGATCTGGCGCGGCGTGCCGTCTTCGTTTTTCTCGTCGGCCAGTTCAACCAGGGCAATGCCATCTGCGAGCTTGAGGGCGGTCTCGAAGCTTTCGGCAAGGCGTCCGGAAATGTCTGGTGAGACGACGAGGCGATCGACCACGACCTCGATGTCGTGCTTGAACTTCTTGTCGAGCGCGGGCGCTTCCTCGATCTCGTGATATTCGCCGTCGATCTTGACGCGCTGGAAGCCCCTGCGCATGAGATCGGCCAGTTCCTTCTTGTATTCGCCCTTGCGGCCGCGCGCGATCGGGGCCAGCAGATAAAGCCGCGTGCCTTCGGGCAGCTCCAGCACCTTGTCGACCATCTGCGACACGGTCTGGCTTTCGATGGGAAGGCCGGTGGCGGGCGAATAGGGAATGCCCACGCGCGCATAGAGCAGGCGCAGGTAATCATAGATTTCGGTGACGGTGCCAACGGTCGAGCGCGGGTTACGCGAGGTCGTCTTCTGCTCGATGGAAATGGCGGGCGACAGGCCCTCGATGTGCTCGACATCGGGCTTCTGCATCATCTCGAGGAACTGGCGCGCATAGGCGGAGAGGCTCTCCACATAGCGGCGCTGACCCTCGGCATAGATGGTGTCGAAGGCGAGCGAGGATTTGCCCGAGCCCGAAAGTCCCGTCATCACGATGAGGCTGTCGCGCGGCAGTTTGACGTCAATGCCCTTCAGATTGTGTTCACGCGCGCCGCGAACAATGATCTCGCGGTTCTGACTGGGCATAGACTTCATTTTCACGTCCGTGGCTTGTCGTGCCGATGAAAGGCACAGCAGCAAAGGGGGCAAGAGGGGCTGGAGAGCCCATCAGATAAGCGTAGCGGGGCCGGGCTGCAAGCCGTCGTCTTCTCGGGCTTGCGCAGCCGGCTTTCACCTTAGCGTGTCCCGAAGCGCCAGCAAAAGCACGTTTGATCTTGTGAACATTTGCAGAACATCCGGGATTCGGTCAAGTCGCTATGCGGGATGGCGCTGACAGACGCTGTCAGGAGCGTTCGGGGCCATGATCAGCCGGCAATTGACATGGTCAGCCCATGCCAGGCGGTGAAGAGGGCGACGACGATAAAGAGCGCGCCGGCTGCCCGGCCGATCCAGATCGTGGCGGCGGGATTGCCGACCAGTGCGTCGCGGCCCCGGCCGGCGGCCAGCGCCAGGGCGCCGTAGACAGCGCCCTGCATCAGGACGGTGATGATGCCAAGAGCGATTGCCTGGGTCCAGACCGGGCCGAATTCGGGGCGAAGGAACTGGGGGAAGACCGCCAGCACGAAGAGATAGGCCTTGGGATTGAGAAGGCAGGTAATGGCGCCCTGGCGGAAGGCAGACCAATCGGTGCGGGTTGTCGCCTGTCCGATGCCTTCGACAGTAATGGCGCTGCGCAGGAGCGTATAGCCGATCCAGGCCATGTAGGCGGCGCCGACAAGCACCATGGCCTGGAACAGCGCATTGGGAAGCTGGGCCAGGACGCCCACCGCCACCGCGCCGAAAAGGGCATGGACAGCACCGCCCAGCATGACACCGGCAAGAGCCGCGAAGCCGAGACGCCGGCCACCAGTGAGGGCGTTGGCGAGAATGTAGAACATGTCCATGCCCGGCACGACGATGATGCCGAAGACGAGGATCGTGTAGATCCAGAGCGCTTGTGCGTAATCCATGTTCCATCCCCCAGGTGTGACCGGGGAATGGACGAGGTGTGCTGACAGGGCGTGTCAGGAACAATCCGGAATGCCTTGCCGGGAGTGGTCGGCAGGCCAGCCGGGCGTCAGACTTTTTCGACTTCGCCGCCCGCGTCGACCCAATCGGGTTTGAAACCGCCGAGATTGTGGACATTGGTGTAGCCCATCTGGCGCAGCGTCGCGCCGCTGAGGGCGGAGCGTCCGCCGGAGGCGCAATGGAGGATGATTGGGCGATCGGGGCTGAGATTGGCGTCGTGATATTGCGAGGTGGCATCGGCGCGGAATTCGAGCATGCCGCGAGGGATGTTCACCGAGCCGGGGATCTTGCCGGCGGCAGCCAGCTCAGCGGGATCGCGGACGTCGACGATGACAGCGTTCTGCTCCTTGACCATGCGGTGGGCTTCGTCGGCGGAAATGCGGGGCACCTCGGCATTGGCTGCGGCAAGCATGTCTTTGACATTGGTGGGCATGTGGAGTTCTCCCTGGCTGGTTGTGGCGTGAGGATAGGGCCGGGGCGTGGCGGAAGCGAGGCCGGTATTTCTGAGGTGTGGTGAAGGACCCCCACCTAACCTCCCCCTGGTCAGGGGGAGGGATGCATCGGGCGTAAGGTGGCAGCGGTGCTCATGTCGCCGGGCGTGCGCCTGGCTGTGGCCTAGGCCTTCATGGTGCCTGTCTGCTGGCGGCGGGTGTGCCAGGAGAAGGCTTCTTCGAGGATATGCGGGGTGTGGCCGCCGCGGGCCAGGGCGCGGGTGAAATAGTCGTTCATCTGGTCGCGATAGGTGGGGTGCACGCAATTGTCGATGATGATCCGGGCGCGCTCGCGCGGGGCGAGGCCGCGCAGATCGGCGAGACCGATCTCGGTGACGAGAATATCGACATCATGCTCGGTGTGGTCGACATGGCTGACCATGGGGACGACCGAGGAAATGGCGCCATCCTTGGCCAGCGATTTGGTGACGAAAATCGAGAGATAGGCATTGCGGGCGAAATCGCCGGAACCGCCAATGCCGTTCATCATCATGGTGCCGTCGACATGGGTGGAATTGACGTTGCCATAGATGTCGAATTCGAGCGCGGTATTGATGCCAATGATGCCCAGGCGCCGGATGACTTCCGGGTGGTTGGAGATTTCCTGTGGGCGGAGGACCAGCTTGTCCTTGTAGCGCTCGAAATGCTCATAGATGCGCGAGGCGTAGGGGGCGCTGAGGCTGAAGGAGGAGGCCGAGGCAAAGGTGAGCTTGCCGGCATCGAAGAGGTCAAAGGTGGAGTCCTGCAGGACCTCGCTATACATGCGCAGATTGTGGAAGGGGCCGTCGGCGAGGCCCTGAAGCACGGAATTGGCGATGGAGCCGACGCCGGCCTGGAGGGGCTGCAGTGAGAGATTGAGCCGGCCCCTCGCGACCTCGCGCTCGAGCAGGCCGATGAGATGGCGGGCAATGGCCCGGGTGTCGTCATCGGCGGGAACCACGCTCGAGGCGCTGTCCACGGTGTCGGTGACGACGATGGCCGCGATCTTTTCGGGCGGGATCTCGACATAGGGCGTGCCGATGCGGCTGTCGCAGGCCATGAGCGGGATCGGGGCGCGGGTGGGGCGCTTGGAGGGAATGTAGATGTCGTGCAGGCCATCGAGCCCGAGCGGCTGGGCGAGGTTGATCTCGACGATGACCTTCTTGGCCAGGATGGCGAGGCTGGCCGAATTGCCGATCGAGGTGGTGGGGACGATGGCGCCGGTCTCGGTGATGGCGGCGGCCTCGATGATGGCGTAGTCGACCGGGCCGAGCTGGTTGGAGCGCAGATGCTCCACCGTCTCGCTCAGATGCTGGTCGATGAACATGACCTCGCCGCGGTTGATGGCCTTACGCAGGGTCGGGTCCGCCTGGAAGGGCATGCGGCGGGCGAGGACGCCGGCCTCGGTCAGCTTGCGGTCGATTTCGTGGCCGAGCGAGGCGCCGGTGATCAGCGTGATCTTGAAGGGATCGGTATGACCGCGGGCGGCCAGCGCCAGCGGAACGGCCTTGGCATCGCCGGATTTGGTAAAACCGCTCATGCCGATCACCATGCCGTCCTCGATCAGCGCGGCGGCGGCCTCGGGCGTCATGATGCGGCCCATGAGGTCGGGATGGCGGATGCGGGTGGTCAAGTCGCCCATTGGCGATCTCCTCATTGTCATAACCATCTGCGTCCGGGGCCTCCAAAATCAAGGCTTCGCCGAGGGGTCAAGTAACAATATTGACTATGCGCTGACTGGAACATATAGTGAACATTAATTGGTGTCAGCTGGTTAGGCTCGATTGGAAAGATGTGGGCGTCGGTAGAATTGTTCATTCTGTCGCCGCGAAAGAGGCTAAGATGAGCCCAAGAGGCCCCGCGCGGGATATGGCGGCGACGGGTCGAGAGATTTGTGAGGGTCCTGCGACCGAACCCGGGCGGGACTGAATTGGAAGGGATAGCGCCATGGCTGGCAGCGTGAACAAGGTTATTCTGGTGGGCAATCTGGGCAATGACCCGGAAGTGCGGAACCTGCAGAGCGGCGGCAAGGTGGTGAACCTTTCCATCGCCACCTCGGAAAGCTGGAAGGACCGCAATACCGGCGAGAAGCGCGAGAAGACCGAATGGCACCGCGTGGTGATCTTCTCGGAAGGTCTTGCCCGCGTGGCCGAAAGTTATTTGCGCAAGGGCAGCAAGGTCTATATCGAGGGCCAGCTGCAGACCCGCAAATGGCAGGACCAGTCCGGCCAGGACAAATATTCGACCGAAGTGGTGCTGCAGGGATTCAACTCCAACCTGACGCTGCTTGACGGCCGTGGCGAAGGTGCCAGCGCCGGTGGTGGCGAAGGCGGCGGCTTCGGCGGTGGTGGCGGCGGCTATGGCGGGGGCGGCGATGGCGGCTTCCGTGGTCGCGACAACAATGCGGGTGGCGGCGGCGCCCGTCGGCCTGCGGCCAATGCACCGGCCTTCGAGCCCGGCGGCATGGACGACGATATCCCCTTCTGATCGAGATTCATTCGGGAAGACGGCGGAGATTTCCGTCGGGAATTAGACCATGACATTAAATTGGCCGCGAAAGCGGCCTTTTTTCTGCGCTGGAACAGCAAGCACAGATTCTATCGAGGAGGATAGTATGCGGAATTACAAGGTCGGGCCGGAAGGGCAGGAGGTTTCAAGCGTCGTTCTGGGGCTCATGCGCATCACCACTATGGAGGATGATGCGATCCGGACCCTGGTCGATAGTGCCATCGAGGCGGGCGTTACGGTGTTCGACCATGCCGACATCTATGGCGGCAAGGACCATGTCTGCGAGCAGCGTTTTGGCGATGCGGTGACATTCTCTCCGGCCGAACGCGAGCGCGTCGTCATCCAGAGCAAGGTCGGCATCCGACGCGGCTGGTTCGATTTTTCCAAGGAACACATTCTGGAAGCGGTGGATGGATCGCTGGCGGCTCTCAAGACGGACTATCTCGATGTCCTCCTGCTCCACCGCCCGGATGCGCTGGTCGAACCAGAAGAGGTGGCCGAAGCGTTCGACCTGCTCCATGCGTCGGGCAAGGTGCGCCAGTTTGGCGTTTCGAACCACACGCCCGGACAAATCGAAGTCTTGAAGACGGCGGTCCGGCAGCCGCTTGTCTACAACCAGGTGCAGCTGAGCATTCCGCACGCGAACCTGATTGCCCAGGGCATTGCCGCCAATATGGGCGGGCTCGACCAATCCATTTCCCGCGATGTGGGGCTGCTCGACTATTCGCGCCTCACCGGCATGACGCTGCAGGCGTGGTCGCCTTTCCAGCAAGGTTTTTTCAAGGGCGTCTTCATCGGTGACCGGGAGAATTTTGCCGAACTCAATGATGTGCTGGACGAACTGGCGCGCAAATACGAGGTCACGCCGACGGGCATCGCCGTTGCCTGGATCGTCAGACACCCCGCCAATATCCAGGTGGTGCTTGGAACGACAAAGCCGGAACGGGTTCGCGACTGCGTCGCGGGTTCCGATATCCAGCTGACGCGCGAAGAATGGTACCGCCTGTTTCGCGCTGCCGGACATAAAGTGCCGTGACAGATCGCCGGGCTGTGGCCCGGCGACATGGTCAAATTTCAGTCGCGGGCCAGTGACCACGGCGCGCGGTGCGATGCGCTCGCGGGGCGCGTGACAATTTCCCGCTAAAGATCTGGGACAGCGTTGGTGCGGTGAGATCGCCGTACCAGCGTTGCGCTGTCCACTCCCCCCTTATCGACGTTCAATCCTCGTGGCTCCTGCATCGCAGATCGGCGAAACGTCCGCGCCATGGTCGGTCGCCTCGGCCAATAAATTCGATCTTGGCGGATCCTAGTCCCTTGAACGCCCTTGACAGACGTCGGGATGCTCCATTTTATGAATGTATACAGTATGCAATCATACAGTGAGTGACGGAGAAGGGGTCCGTTGTCGCTGGGTGTTTGTCGTCGGTGTTGCGCCGGCTGTATCCTTGGAGGGAGTACCCATGAAATCTAGACTAAGCATTGCAGCGGGATTGTTGCTGGCAACATGCCTGCCTGCCCTGGCTCAACCATCAGAAAACACGCTGGTCGTTGCCCAGTCTGTCGACATCGAGTCGCTCGAGCCCGACATGCTCAACCAGGCCTCGTCGCTGAACGTGGCGATGGCGCTGTGGGGCACGCTGCTTTCGGTTACGCCGGAAGGCGAGATCGTTCCGAATTTTGCCGAGAGCTATGAGTGGAACGACGAAGGCACGGAGCTGAGCTTCAAGATCCGCCCGGGTCTCAAGTGCGAAGACGGCGAGACACTGGACGCCGAAGACGTCGCCTATACGCTCAACCGTGCAGCCGATCCCGCCAACGGCTTTATCGGCCACGTGCCCGGCTTTACCTATTCGTCCATCGGCTTTGTCGGTGCACGTGCCGAGGGGCCCGATGTGGCGGTCCTCCAGGTGAAGAACTATTCCTCGACGGTTGCGGGGATGACGGCCGATATCCTCATCCACTGCAAGGACAGCTACGAGAAGCTGAGCGTCGAGGAAGCGGCGATTTCGCCGGTTGCCTCTGGACCGTACAAGCTGGTGGAGTGGGTGCGCGCCGACCGTGTCGTGCTGACCCGCAACGACCAGTATACCCTCGAAGAGGTGCCGTTCGAGAACGTGATCTTCAAGGTGATCCCGGAATCGAGCACGCGCACGGCCGAACTTCTGGCCGGCAATGTCGATATCGCCACCAATATTCCGCCTGACCAGAGCGATGTCGTCAACGCTTCGGGCCGCGCCAAGGTAGTGTCGGTTGCCGGTACGCGCCGCATGTTCGCCGGTTTCAATTTCTCGGGCGCCTTTGACGGCACCCCGGCAGGCGAAGCGATCAAGAAGAAAGAAGTGCGCCAGGCCCTCAACATGGCCGTCGACGTGCCGACCATCTGCAAGCAATTGCTGGGCACCGAATGCGAACGCGCCAATGGCCTTGCCAATCTGGGCGATCCCAACATCAAGCCCTATCCCTATGATCCGGCCAAAGCCGAGGAAATGCTCGATGCAGCGGGTTATCCGCGCGGCGAGGACGGGGTGCGCTTCACCGTCACCATGCAGGGTCCCCAGGGACGCTATCTCAATGACGGCCAGGTGCAGCAGGCACTTGCTCAATATCTGAGCGATGTCGGCGTCGAGACCACCAATGATCTGATGGACATGTCGGTGTTTTCGCCGATGGCGCGCGAGCACCGCGCCGGCCCGATGTTCTTCATCGGCCAGGGTGGCCAGCTGTGGAGCGCGATCTTCGACATGTCGCTGTTCTCCTCCTGGGATGCGCCGGTGAATACCGGCATGTGGAAGAACGAGGAATGGGAAAAGCGCTGGGCCATGCTGGGTGACCGCGATGAAGTCGCCGAGCGCAAGATCGTCGACGAAATGCTGGCCATCCATCACGACGACGCGCCCTGGATTTTCCTCTACTTCCAGCCGGACTTCTATGGTGTTTCGGACCGCATCGACTGGACGCCGCGCCGCGACGAAGCGCTGGACATCTGGACGGCACGCCTCAAATAATCAGCCCAAGTATAATGGGCGGTGCTCCGGCTGCCTCAGCCGGGGCACGGGAAGGGGTCGCGCAAGCGGCCCCTTCTTTCGTCTGGAAGCGGAAGAGTTATTGCTCGGTATCGAGCCAGATGGTGATCGGGCCGTCGTTGACGAGAGCCACTTTCATGTCCGCGCCGAACCGGCCATTGGCGACGGGGATACCCTGGCCGGCGAGGGACGCGGAGAAGCGTTCGTAAAGCGCGCGGCCGAGATCGGGGGCGGCTGCGCTGGAAAAGCCGGGGCGATTGCCCCTGGTGTCGGCGGCGAGAGTGAACTGGCTGACGACGAGCGCTGCGCCACCGATGTCGAGCAGCGAGCGGTTCATCTTGCCGGCGTCGTCGGAGAAGATGCGCAGTTTCGCGATTTTTGCCGCGAGCCAATCGGCCTGTTTCTCGGTGTCGCCCTGCATGGCGCAGACGAGGACGAGAAGGCCCTGATCGATCTGGCCGGTGATCTCGCCATCGACAGTGACGGAGGCGGAGAGGACGCGCTGGACGAGGGCTCGCATGGGTTCTGCTTCAGGTTCGGAGGCTTGCAGACTTGACCTGAGATAGAGCCCCCCTCCCGAGCGCCGCTAGGGTCCCTCGGACCCAAGCTTTGCTTGCCCTCCCCTCGAGGGGGAGGGTGGTAGGAGCCGAGAGGCTGGCGACGACTGCCGGGCATCAGAGCACAATGATTGTGCTCAGAGGGCGCGCAATGACAGGAGAATTACCGCGAAAAGGGGACTTCGGCGCGGAGGCTGTCGCCGGATTCGACGTAGACGACCTCGAAGGTGACGCCGATGCCGCTATTGGTGAGGCTGATCTGGGCCGCGATGTTCATCGGCTTGCCTTCTTCGTCTTCTTCACGCTCGCGCAGATTGAACACAAGGCCGCTGCCGCGCTTCTGGCCGACGGCGATGCCGGTGAAGGTGGCGTTCGAGGTCATGGCCGCTTCGTAGCGCCTGGCGGCGTCGACATAGGCGATGGTGCCGGCGACGGAGAGATTGGTGCCCGCCAGGGTGCAGCGGCCGTTGTAATTGACCTTGTCCTGATTGCCCTGAGTCAGCGCGAGGCGGCAGACGACGCTTTCTTTGGTAGCGCCAATGAGCGTGCCGCGGCCGCGCCAATCGCCGATATAGGATTTCAGCAGGGCGACTTCGGCGGGGCCCGCAAAGGCCGGAGCTGCCGACAAGCCAGCAGAAGCAATCACGCCCGCCAGTGCCAGCGCACGGGTCAGGGTTCCGAGAAAGGTCATGGCAAAGCCTCCAGATGTCACAACGAGCCCCCCGGCTGTCATGCGGTTTCTTGTAGCAAATACGGCGAGATTCGGTGCAAATTTTGGAGGCGCATCAGGCATCAGGCGCGCCCGGGACTGGGCGCGGCCCCGCCGGTTCCCTCATCACCGGTGATGGTATCGCCGTCACCGGTGATGGTATCGCCGGTGGGATCATCGGGGGTGGCGTCGTGATCGGCGGTGCGCACTTTGATTTTGCCCAATGGATGGAAGAACTTGCCCCCGGCAATGAGCAGGGCGGGCAGGATGAAGAGATCGCCGAGGACCGCCAGCGCCAGGGTGATGACGAAGAGCGAACCGAACATGGCCACCTGCGGCAGTTCGGACCAGACGAGGATGGCGGTGCCGGCGCAGAGGATGACCGTGGTGGCGACAATGGCGCCGCCGATGCGCAGGAGCGTGTGCTTGACCGCGTCCTCGTGGCTGCGCTTTTCCTCGCGGCGGCCGTGAAGATAGTGCGAAAGGAAGTGGACCGTGTCGTCCACCGCGATGCCGAAGGCGATGGTGAGCGCGATGACGGTCGTCAGCTGCAATCCGGCGCCGGAGAAATAGAGCCACGCCTCGGTGCCCAATATCGGGAAGAGATTGGGAATGGCGGAGGCGAGGGCGACGCGGAAGGACTGGAAGGCAAAGCCGATCAGCCCGAGATTGACCAATACGCTGAGCGAGAGATCGAGCTGAAGGCCGCGCACGATATCGTCGGTGGCGAAGGTGGTGAGGATGCGGAAGCCGCCGAGCTCGGCGTCGTCGATGCCTGCGGCGGCAAGTTCGGCTTCGACCCGATGGACGAGATCCTTGAGCAAATCGCTTTCGATGATGGTCGGCATGAAGCCGGTGACGAGGGCCTGTGAGCCGTCTTCGGTGACGAAGCGCTTGCGCATGAAGGGGCCGACAGCGTCGAGAACTTCGCCGCGGGTAAAGCCGGCATCGGTGTAGTTGGTCATGCTGGCGGCGGAGATGACCTTGTTCTCGCCCAGCTCGGCCTCGAGGATTTCGTGGACCAGCTTTATGCGCTGGTAGTCGACCTCGCCGACGTTTGGATTGTTCTCGATCAGGGGGACGCGGATGTAGAGCGGGGCGACGCCGCCCACGCCTTCGTCGATGCTCTCGGCCGCGGTGAGGGCGGTCGATTCATTGGCCACGAAATCCTCGAAGGAGAAGCGGGGCTGGATGAGGAAATAGGGGATGAGCAGCAGGCCGGTCAGCACAATGCCGGTGATGGCGATGGGGCGGCCAAAGCGGCTGGCGAGGAACCAGCTCAGGGGCAGGGGGGCATTGAGCATGCGGCTCGATTTCGGCGGCGCCTTGAAGCCCAGGCGCAGCGCCAGTTTCAGCAGCAGGGGCTGGAAGGTCATGGTGCAGGCAAAGAGGAGGAACGCCCCCATGGCGCCGGCCATGGAAAATTCCTGAACGCCCTGTCCCGGGGTGAGCGACAGCGAGGCAAAGCTGACCATGGAGACGAGCATGGTCAGCGCCGTGGCCGGACCGACGAGCTTGATGGTGGCGTCGACGGCCTTGTTGGGCTCCATGCCATCCCGCCAATAGGCGAGCCAGTTGAAGGTGAAGAACATCGACTCGGCAAAGGAGATCACCAGCACCAGGGTGGTTACGATGATGGTGAGGAAGGAGAAGGAGCCGAAGAAGAGGAGGATCATGCCCATCGCCCACATCACCGACAGGAAGGGCGTGGCGGCGACGATGAGGGCCCCGGCAATGGAGCGCAGGGCGAACAGGGCAATGGCCGAGCCGAGGAGGAAGCCGTAGACGGTGAACTTGACCTGGTCATCCACCGCGGCGTTGAGCATTTCGGTGGTCCAGACCGGCGGGCCGGTGATTTCCACGGACAGCCCATCCGCCTGGAAGGGCGCGATGGTGGCGCGCAGGTTTTCGATCATCGCCTTGGCACCGCGCTCGGCCACCAGTTCCTGATTGGGGAACATGATGAGCACGACGCCGGTCAGATCGGGCGTGATGAGATTGCGCATCATCGGATCGTTCTGCTGGAGATCGATCAGGGCGAATGCGACTTCGTCGGGGGTCAGCATGCCCTCGGGAACGGCGGGCTCCGAGCCGCCGCCCGGCGCGGGTTTGCGCAGGGTGAAGGGCGACATGGTGCCGACGGCGTACTCATTGAGTTCGAGCTCGAAGGCGAGGTCGCGGACCCTCTCGATCGTCTGGGGATCGACCAGGGTCTCGGAATTGACGAGAACGTAGAGGTCATTCTCGAATGTGCCGAAGGTTTCCGACAAATGGGCATAGGCGTCGTAATAATGACCCGAGTGGGCGTAGACGCGCAGCAGATCACCGTCGACATTGGCTTTTGGCAGCTGGCTGAAGCAGAGGATCGAAAAGGCGAGGACGATGAAGGCCATGACGCGCGGACGGCGCACCGTGGCCAGCCCCAGATGCTCGAGGCCGAATCCTATTGAGCGATCATGGGTGAGGCGGGCCAGAAAACGCTTGAACGGGGAACCAGAAGACACCGAAACCCGACTCCGCAATGGGGCGACAATCTGGCGAAATCTGTACGAGTTTGCGGCCGACGCGTCCAGCGGTTGCAGATTTTGGTTTTGTAACGTTGCAGCATTGCAAGAGTGGCCGCGGACGGTCCGCAGCCACCCCTGGCGTTCAGGCGGCCAGAGCCGCGCGATTGGCCAGCAGAAAATCGCGCAGGGCCTGCGGCGCGCGGCCGGAGTAGCGCTCGACGGTGTCGGTGACGATGGCATGATGGCCGGCGGCGGCGTCCTGATCAAAGGCGACGAGGAGTGTCGCCATGAAGGGCGGGACGCCAGCAGATTGCAGGGCCTCGAGCAGTTGTTCCCCACTGAGGCCGATACGGGTCACGGGCTTGCCGGTGACGGACGAATAGAGCGCGGCCAGCTCTTCCTGGGTGACGGGGGAAGGGCCGGTGACATCGACGATCTCCTTGCCCGTGGCTGAGAGAAGTGCGCCGGCAGCCGTGCGGGCGGCATCGGCGCGGGTCACGTAGTTGCGG
This sequence comes from Devosia sp. FJ2-5-3, assembly GCF_029201545.1. Taxonomy (NCBI): domain Bacteria; kingdom Pseudomonadati; phylum Pseudomonadota; class Alphaproteobacteria; order Hyphomicrobiales; family Devosiaceae; genus Devosia; species Devosia sp. FJ2-5-3. The sequence goes on from NZ_CP104007.1 coordinate 2,016,381, forward strand.
CCATTTCCGCCGGTTGCATCGAACAATTGGCCCGAAGCGAGAATGGGGCCCGCGCCTACGACCGTCATCTCGGCATAGATGTGATTGCGGAGCAGCGTGAAGTCGAGGCCTGAAGCTGCGATAGCCTGCTCGGTCCAGTAGTGATCGGCAATGCCCGCGGCGTCCGCATTCGGCCTGGCGTTGGGCGCGGACGTATAGGCGAGGTAGGAAATGCCAGCGGCCCGGGCGGCGGTGACGGCTGCCGCCTGATGAGCGGCGCGGTTGGCGCTCAGCGTGCTGATGATGAGGGCGCGGTCGACCCCGGCAAAGCCTGACGCCAGAGACGCTGGATCATCGAAATCGAGATGGCGCACTTCGACGCCTCGGGCGGCAAGATCGGCAAGCCCGGAAATGTCGCGCGAGCCTGCAACGATGTTTTGCGCGCCACGGGCCAGAAGCTCTTCAACGGCGAGGCGGCCCAACTGGCCGCCGGCACCGGTCACCAGCAATCGGGAATTGGTAAATTCAGTCATGGGACCCTCTTGGGTTTGTCCGCAGCTTGTTCAACGGAAGGTTGGAGAGTAAGTCTCGAAAGGAGAGTGCTGTCTAGTCTCCCAGGAGGAGGCTGAAAAGGAGGCACGTTTTCGGATGAAGATTACTGCGAGGTAAGTGGATGCGGCAGGGCGAGGAATTGGCGGCGATCTATGTGGAGCGGTGGAACGCTGCGAGCGGGCAGGGCAAGACCGAGGATTGCCCGGTGCGCAATGTGCTCGATCGGCTCGGGGACAAATGGAGCATGCTGCTGGTGATGACGCTGGCCGGTGGGCCCAGGCGCTTCAACCAACTCCACCGCGCGGTGCCCGATATTTCCCAGAAGATGCTGACGCAGACGCTGCGGGATCTGCAGCGGGATGGGCTCGTGGCGCGGCAGGTGTTCGACACCAAGCCGCCATCGGTGGAATATCGGCTTACCGCACTCGGTCACTCGCTGATCGTGCCGCTGGGGTATTTGATCGACTGGGCCAATGACAGCAAGGGCCGAATAGACGCGGCGCGGACGGCGTTCGACACGGTCGCCTGACACTTTCCAGAGATCGCAAAGATATATTTGCAAAGATATGTTTGCAGTTGTAGGCTGACTTCGGATTTCGGAGGCGGTCATGGCTGAGCGGCGCAGCATATCGAGGATCAAACCGGACGCGATGGCCCTGCGGGCGCTGGCGCATCCACAACGCATGCGGATGCTGGCCATGTTGCGCGTGGACGGCCCAAGCACGGCAACGGCTCTGGCCGAGCGCATGGGGCTCAATTCGGGTTCGGCGAGTTATCATTTGCGGCAGCTGGCCCGGCACGGTTTCATCGAAGAGGACACCGAGCGCGGCAATGGGCGGGAGCGCTGGTGGCGGTCGCGGCACGAGTCCACGAGCGTCCCCGAAGACGAAGACACCGATCCCGCCTTTGGCGACGCGATTCTGGCGGCCCATATCGACCAGATGCGCGACGCGCGGGCGCGTCGGGGCACGCTCAGCCCGGAGTGGCGGCGCGCGTCGGTGGCCAGCGATTTCATCATCCCCCTCAATGCCGCCGACGCCGAACAATTGCTCGAAAAGCTCCATGCCGTTCTTTGGGAGGCGATGGAGGCGGCGCCCAAGCTCGGTACGCCGCTCGAGGAGGGTGTTGAGCCGGTGACCATCATGCTGCATTCGTTTCCGCGATCTCCAGATGATAGAGGCGCAAAATGAGCGGCGTTCGCCCCCTGGCCGCCCTGGCGGCGGCAACCGTCGCCTCCGTGGGTGGGACGCGCCTCTCGGTCATCGCCATTCCGTGGCTGGTGCTGACAACGACCGGAAGCCCGGTGTTGACCGGGCTGGTGGGGATGGCGGAACTGTTGCCCTATGTCGTCGCCAAGGCACTGGCCGGGCCGCTGATCGATCGGCTGGGCGCGCGGCGCATGGCCATCACCTGCGACCTGCTATCAATGGTCGCGGTGGGCCTTGTACCGTTGCTGCACTTTGCCGGGCTACTGCAATTTTATGTCTTGCTGCCGGCCGTGGCGCTGATCGGGGTCTTGCGTGCGCCGGCCGATGCGGCAAAGCAGGCGCTGGTCCCCTATGTTGCCGATATCGGGAACATGCCGCTCGAAAGAGTGACGGGGATCATGGGGGCGAGCGACCGGCTGGCGGGCACGCTGGGCGCCGCGGCGGCGGGCGGGCTGATCGCCCTGATCGGGCCGATGCCGGCCCTGATGGTCAATGCTGGGGCCTTCCTGGCTTCGGCCATTCTGGTGTCGGCCGGGGTGCCGAAACAGGTGCGGGCGGTGGCAGCGGGCCAGCCGGTGAGCTATCGGGCGGATTTCTCGGCGGGATGGGCGGCGCTGCGCAATGAGCCGGTGCTGATGGCGATGGTGGTGATGATCGCGGTGACCAATCTTTTCGACCAGGCCTACGCCATCGTGCTGCTGCCCGTGTGGGTGAGGGAGGCGGGGCTGGATGTGAGCTGGGTGGGGATCCTCCTCGCGATCTTTTCGGCAGGTGCGATTGCGGGCGCGACGGTGGCGGCGGCCACGGCCGAGAAACTGCCCCGGCTTTTCGTCTACACGACGGGGTTCGTGTTTGCCGGGCCGGCGCCGATGGTGGCGCTGGCTTCGGGCCTGCCCATGCCGGTTCTGGCCGGCGTGCTGACCATCAGTGGTTTTGCCGCAGGGTTTCTCAACCCCATCGTCGGGGCGATCCTTTTCGAGCGCATTCCAAAGGCCATGGTGGGGCGCGTCATCGCGCTCGTGGGAGCGCTCGGGTGGGTGCTGATGCCGTTTGGCGGGCTTTATGCGGGGGTGCTCGTGACAAATACGGGTATTTCGCCCGCCCTGGTCTTGACGGGAATGCTGTACCTTGTCGCCGCCCTGTCGCCGATTGCCGTTCCCGCATTTCGCCAGATGAAGCGGCAGCAACCGGCAAAAGCCTGATCTCCACAGGTTGAACCGCCGGAAATTGGTATTTCCGGCCGGAATCGCCTATCTATCGGTTAACAAGAACCAACACGGAATCACCCCGTGAGTGATACGACCGATAATCTGCCTGCCGAGACCCCTCGGTCCGGCATAGCGACGATTCAGATCACCGACGAGATGCGCAAGAGCTATCTCGATTACGCGATGAGCGTGATCGTCAGCCGCGCACTTCCGGACGTGCGGGATGGCCTCAAGCCGGTGCACCGGCGCATCCTGTTCTCGATGAGCGAGAACGGATACGAATACAACAAGCCCTATCGCAAATCGGCCCGCGTGGTCGGCGACGTGATCGGTAAATACCACCCCCATGGCGACTCCTCGATCTATATGGCCTTGGTCCGTATGGCGCAGGATTTCTCCATGGGAGAAATGCTGGCGGAAGGTCAGGGCAATTTCGGTTCGGTCGACGGCGATATGCCGGCGGCCATGCGCTATACCGAAGTGCGCATGCAGAGGATCACCAATTCCCTGCTCGACGACCTCGACAAGGACACGGTGGACTTCCGGCCCAACTATGATGGGTCCGAGAACGAACCCACTGTGCTGCCGGCGCGCTTCCCCAACATGCTGGTCAATGGCGGCAGCGGCATCGCCGTCGGCATGGCGACCAATGTGCCGACGCACAATCTGAGCGAAACCATCAATGCCGCCCTGGCGCTGCTGGACAATCCGTTCGCCACCACCGATGAGCTGATCGAGCACCTGCCGGGCCCCGACTTCCCGACAGGCGGCGTCATTCTGGGCCGCGCCGGTATCCGGCAGGCCTATGAGACGGGTCGCGGTTCGATCATCGTGCGTGGCCGGGCGGTGGTGGAAGAGGTTCGCAAGGAACGCGAAGCCATCGTCATCACCGAGATCCCCTATCAGGTGAACAAGGCGCATCTGGTCGAAAAGATCGCCGAGCTGGTGCGCGACAAGCGCGTCGAAGGCATTGCCGATCTGCGCGACGAATCCAGCCGCGAAGGCATGCGCATCGTCATCGAGGTCAAGCGTGACGCGATGCCGGATGTGGTGCTGAACCAGCTCTATCGGTTCACGCAGCTGCAGAGTTCGTTCGGCTGCAATTTCGTGGCGCTCAATGGCGGCAAGCCGGAGCTGATGAATCTGAAACAGATTCTCGAGGCGTTCCTCAGCTTCCGTGAGGAAGTGGTGACGCGTCGCGCCCGGTTCCTGCTGAACAAGGCCCGTGACCGCGCCCATATCCTGGTTGGCCTGGCCGTGGCCGTCGCCAATATCGACGAGGTTATCGCGCTGATCCGCACCGCGCCCGATCCGGCAACTGCCCGCGAACAGCTGATGACGCGCCGCTGGCCGGCTGCCGATGTCGAGCCGCTGATCCGCCTGATCGACGATCCGCGCCACCAGATCAACGAAGACGGCACGTTCAATCTTTCCGAGGAACAGGCCCGCGCCATTCTCGAACTGCGCCTGGCGCGCCTCACGGCCCTTGGCCGGGATGAAATCGGCGAAGAACTCAATGGCCTGGGCGCCGAGATCGAGGACTATCTCGATATCCTGCGCAGCCGCGAGCGCGTGCAGCAGATCATCCGCGAGGAACTCCAGGAGATCCGCGACCAGTTCGGCCGCGCCCGCAAGACGGAAATCGCCGACCATGTCGCCGATTTTGACGACGAAGACCTGATCGCCCGCGAAGACATGGTGGTGACGGTCAGTCACGCCGGCTATATCAAGCGGGTGCCGCTTTCCACCTACCGCGCCCAGAATCGCGGCGGCAAGGGTCGCTCGGGCATGTCGACGCGCGAGGAGGATTTCGTCTCGCGCCTGTTCGTCGCCAATACCCATACGCCGGTGCTGTTCTTCACCAGCCGTGGCATTGCCTACAAGATCAAGGTCTGGCGCCTGCCGCTGGCCCCTGCGAATGGCAAGGGCAAGGCTCTGATCAACATCCTGCCGCTGGAGCAGGGCGAGCGGATCACCTCGATCATGCCGTTGCCCGAGGACGAAGGCAGCTGGGGCAATCTCGACATCATGTTCGCCACGACGCGCGGCACGGTGCGCCGCAACTCGCTGGCCGACTTCGTCGAAGTGCGCCAGAACGGCAAGATCGCCATGAAGCTCGACGAGGGCGATGCGATCGTCGGTGTCGAGACCTGCACCGTCAACAACGACGTGCTGCTGACCACGGCGCTGGGCCAGGCCATCCGCTTCCGCGTCGACGACGTGCGCCTGTTCAAGGGCCGCGATTCGATGGGCGTCCGCGGCATTCAGCTGGCGGAGAACGACACTGTCATCTCGATGGCCGTGATCAACCACTCGGATGCGACGGCCGAAGAACGCGCCGCCTATCTCAAGCGCAGCCGCGCCATGAGGGGCGAAGTCGACAGCGACGACAATGCTTCGGATGAAGCAGGTGTCGAGGCCGGCGAGCTGGATCAGGAGCTCTATGCCAAGATGGGCGCTCTCGAGCAGTTCATCCTGACCATCTCCGAGAACGGCTATGGCAAGCGCACCTCGAGCCACGAATACCGGATCACCGGGCGTGGCGGTAAGGGTATCGTCGCCATGGCCGTCAACAAGCGCAACGGCAATTTGATCGCCAGCTTCCCGGTGGAAGAGGAAGACCAGATCATGCTGATCAGCGATGGCGGCCAGACCATCCGACTGCCGGTTGGTGGCGACAAGCCGATCGGCATCAAGGGCCGCAGCACCCAGGGCGTGATCGTGTTCGACACGGCCGAGGGCGAGAAGGTGGTCTCGGTCGAGCGCATCAGCGAGCCGGAAGGCGATGAGGATGATGGCGAGGCCAGCGGCGGTGACACCGGAGGCGATGCGCCGCCCGATACCGGGGCTGCGGAAGAATAAGAAAAAGGGGCGCTTCGGCGCCCCTTGTTTTTTGGTCCCGCCAATGGGCTGCGCGCGTCAGCCCAGTGCCGTTCCTGAAGTCGAAGGGGCAGGGGCGGCGTTGCCCGCTGTATAGACGAAAGGTCGGCCTGGCTGTGGCCAAATTTGGCTGCGGCGTGCTTGCCTCTTGTGCCGCTGCATGAGAAAATCCTAATAACAACAAGAGGAAGGGGGCGGCATGAGCAAGCTTGTCGGGTTTTATCCGGGATCGTTCGATCCGCTGACCAACGGGCATCTCGATGTCATCGAGCGGGCCTGCAAACTCGTCGATACGCTGGTGGTGGCCGTTGGAATCAGCGCGACCAAGAAGAACCCGCTATTCAGCCATGTCGACCGCATTGAAATTCTCCATCAGGTGCTCGGGCCGGTCGGTCTGCGCACCGAGACGGAATTCCGCATCGTCGACTTTTCGGGGCTCATGGTGAACGCGGCGCGCGAGCATGGCGCAAAGCTCATCATCCGCGGGCTACGCGACACGACCGATTATAATTACGAGATGCAGATGGTGGGAATGAACGCCCAGATGGCGCCCGACCTGCAGACCGTGTTCCTCCCCTCCAGCCCACCCGTGCGGCATATCTCGGCCACATTGGTGCGGCAAATCGCAGAGATGGGCGGGGATATTTCCGCCTTCGTCCCGCCAATCGTCCTCAAGGCTTTGAAATCACGATGATCACTCTCTCCCGTCGCCTGCTCGGTGGCCTCGCACTCGCCGCCATGGTCAGCCTGGCTGCGCCCGCCTTCGCTCAGGACGGCACGCCGCACCTGATCCTGACGCTCGAGAGCGGCACGGTCGATATCGAACTGCTGCCCGAACTCGCGCCCAAGCATGTCGAGCGCGTCGTGACGCTGGCCGAAAGCGGCGAATATGACAATGTCGTCTTCCACCGCGTGATCGAGGGCTTCATGGCCCAGACCGGCGACGTGGAATTCGGCAAGGAAAATACCCCGAATTTCGATCTGCAGCGGGCCGGCATGGGCGGTTCGAAGCTGCCCGACGTTGAGGCCGAATTCAATTCGGAGAGCTTCCAGCGCGGTATTCTGGGCGCGGCGCGCTCGCAGAACCCGAACTCGTTCAACTCGCAGTTCTTCATCACCTATGCCGATGCGAGCTTCCTCGACGGGCAGTACACCGTGTTCGGCAAGGTTGCCTCCGGCATGGAAGCTGTCGATGCGCTCGAGAAGGGGCCGCAATCGGCCAATGGCGCCGTGGCAAACCCGGACAAGATCATCAAGGCGACGATCGAATACAAGTAAGCGGTTCGTCACCGGTTTTTCAGAGCCCCGTCGCACATGGTGCGGCGGGGTTTTTTGTGTTCGGTATTTTGGTTGCGTTCGGGCTGTTTGCTCGATGTCATCCCCGCGAAAGCGGGGACCTCCGTTCAACAGGGGTTCCCGCTTTCGCGGGAATGACACCGCGGATAAACCGGAATGGTCGGTAGTTGGGCTGGAAAACAAAAAGGCCGCCCCGGGGGGCGGCCTTTTCGATTCGGTGCGAGGCCAGCTTAGTGGTGGTGCTCTTCGGGGACTTCGTCCTCGTCGGCCTGGATGAGCTTGGCCAGCTCTTCGCGGGTCATCTTCTTTTCAGTCTGTTCGGCAAGGTCGGCAACGTAGTCGACGACCTTGTTCTCGAAGACCGGAGCGCGCAGGCTTGCGAGGGCCTGGGCGTTCTGACGGTAATAGTCATAAACCTGCTGTTCCTGGCCGGGGAAGCGGCGGATCTCAGCGAGCAGGGCCTGCTGGTGCTCGTCGTCGGTGACCTGAACTTCGTTCTGGTTGCCGATTTCGGCGACGACGAGACCCAGACGCACGCGGCGCTCGGCAATGCGCTGATACTGCTCGCGGGCAGCTTCCTCGGTGGTGCCTTCGTCTTCGAAGGACCGGCCGTGGCTCTCGACTTCGTGCTGGACGCGCTGCCAGATGGTGGCGAATTCGGCTTCGACCAGCTGGGCCGGAACGTCGAACTTGTGGCCATCGTCGAGGGCGTCGAGAATCTGGCGCTTGATGTGCTGACGGCTCATGGAGGCTAGGGCGGCTTCCATCTGTTCCTTCACGGCATTGCGCAGTGCGGCAACGTCTTCGAGGCCGAGCTTCTTGGCGAACTCGTCGTCCAGCTCGCCCTGGTTCGGCCCATCGACATGCAGGATAGTGACGTCGAAGGTCGCTTCCTTACCGGCCAGCTCGGCATTGTTGTAGTCTGCCGGGAAGGTCACGGTGATGGTGCGGGTCTCGTCCTTCTTCTGGCCAACGAGCTGTTCTTCGAAGCCAGGGATGAACTCGTTCGAGCCAACGGTCAGGTGCGCATGGTCGGACTTGCCGCCAGCGAACTCAACGCCGTCGATCTTGCCGACGAAGCTGAGGCCAAGACGATCGCCCTGCTCGACGACAGCGCCATCACCCTTGTCGGTGTAGCCGCGATTCTGGGCGAACACGCGGTTCACTTCAGCGTCGATTTCTTCTTCGGTGACTTCAACGACCGGCTTGTCGAGCTTGAGGCCCTTGAGGTCCATCAGGGTGACGGGCGGGAGGACTTCATATTCGACTTCGAATGCGAGGTCGGTCTTGCCATCGAGCACGTCATTGATGACGGCCTGATCCTGGGGCAGGTCAACCTTGGGCTGTGCTGCGGCGCGCTCGGAGCGCTGGTCCAGCGTGTCGGACACGGTCGCGTTGATCGCGTCGGTCATCACTTCGGACATGGCCGAACGGCCATAGAGCTTCTTGAGGTGGGCGGTCGGCACCTTGCCGGGACGGAAGCCCTTGATGTTGGCCTGGCCCTTGAGCTCTTCCAGCTTGGAATCGAGGCGCGAAACGAGGTCGGCTGCCGGGATAGTGACACTGAGCTTGCGCTTCAGGCCTTCGTTGAGGGTTTCAGTAACCTGCATGGGGGGCTATTCCCGTTAGAATTGATCTTCTTAAGGCCAGGACCAAATTGGTGCGGGTGAGAGGACTCGAACCTCCACGCCTTGCGGCGCTGGAACCTAAATCCAGTGCGTCTACCAGTTCCGCCACACCCGCATTGGGTCCCCTTCTGGCCGGGTTGGGGTTGCATCTATATCAAGAGATGGGGTCAGTCAAAGCCTAGCTTGGTGTTTTCGCCGGATTGACCGCACTCCTGGTCGTGTCAGGGGCACTTCGCGCGCCGATGGATGGCGGGCAAATTGGCGCAAATGCCGCGTCCCTGGCGCCCCGGTGGCGGTATGGCGCATAAATGACCACTTCCGACACAATCCAGACAGTCGTGGTCAAGCAATATGGTCAAAAATTGTGCACGGCGTTCGTTTCTTGTGCTAGGCCTTGCCGGGATGCTTGCTGACCATGTGTGGCGGGCAATGCTAAGTCTTTAATTTTTCAGTAAAATCGACGCCCTGGCACGAATGGCACGGCCCGTGCATAAAGGTTGGCGGTAACGGCCAAAGTCGGTCAGTGGAGGCACAGTTGAAGAAAATCGAGGCTATCGTAAAGCCCTTCAAGCTCGACGAAGTCAAAGAGGCTCTGCAGGAAGTCGGCCTGCAAGGCATCACCGTGACCGAAGCCAAGGGGTTCGGGCGCCAAAAAGGGCACACGGAACTCTATCGCGGGGCCGAATATGTCGTGGATTTCCTGCCCAAGGTGAAGGTCGAAGTCGTCTGCCCTGACGAGCTTGCCGAAAAGGCCATCGAAGCCATTCGCAACGCAGCGCAGACCGGACGCATCGGTGACGGAAAGATCTTCGTCTATTCCGTAGAGCAGGCGATCCGCATCCGCACCGGCGAATTCGGCGACGACGCGCTCTAGCCACCCACGCCCACCAGCCACACAGCCAATCAACAAGCATCTGAATAGACAGGGGAAACCTAATGACGACCGGAGCAGAAATTATCCAGCGCATGAAGGACGAGAACATCAAGTATCTCGACGTGCGTTTCACGGACCTGCGCGGCAAGCTGCAGCACGTCACCATGGACGCTTCGGTCGTTGATGCCGATCTGTTCGAAGATGGCGTGATGTTCGACGGCTCCTCGATTGCGGGCTGGAAGGCCATCAACGAGTCGGACATGGTCCTGATGCCCGATCCGAACTCGGCCTATATCGACCCCTTCTTCGCCGCCTCGACCCTCGCCATCAACTGCGACATTCTCGAGCCGGCCACCTACCAGCCCTATAACCGCGACCCGCGCTCGATCGCCAAGAAGGCCGAAGCCCTGGTCAAGACGACGGGTGTCGGTGACACCGTGGTGTTCGGCCCGGAACCCGAATTCTTCATCTTCGACGACGTGAAGTACTCGACCTCGACCTACAAGGTCGGTTTCCAGGTCGACGCGTCGGAGCTGCCGACCAATAACGACGCCGAATATGAGCACGGCAATAACGGCCACCACATTGGCCTCAAGAAGGGCTATTTCCCGGTTCCGCCGCTGGACAGCGCCCAGGATATGCGCGGCGAGATGCTCGAAGCGATGGGCCAGATGGGCGTCATCATCGAGAAGCACCACCACGAAGTGGCTTCCGCCCAGCATGAGCTTGGCCTCAAGTACAAGCAGATGATCGCGTCGGCTGACGACGTGCTGATCTACAAGTATGCCGTGCAGCAGGTTGCCAATTCCTATGGCAAGACCGCGACCTTCCTGCCCAAGCCCGTCTATGGCGACAATGGTTCGGGCATGCACTGCCACATGTCGATCTGGAAGGACGGCAAGCCGCTGTTCGCCGGCGACCAGTATGCAGGCCTGTCGACGGAGTGCCTCTACTACATCGGTGGCGTGATCAAGCACGCCAAGGCCATCAATGCCTTCACCAACCCGACCACCAACTCCTACAAGCGTCTGGTGCCCGGTTTCGAAGCCCCCGTGCTGCTGGCCTATTCGGCCCGTAACCGTTCGGCTTCCTGCCGTATCCCCTTCGGCCAGTCGCCGAAGTCCAAGCGCGTCGAAGTGCGTTTCCCCGATCCGCTGGCGAACCCGTACCTGGCCTACACCGCGCTGTTGATGGCCGGCCTCGACGGCATCAAGAACAAGATCCACCCCGGCGACCCGATGGACAAGGATCTCTACGAGCTGCCGAAGGACGAACTCAAGGGCATCCCGACCGTTTCCGGTTCGCTCCGCGAAGCGCTCGAAAACCTCGACAAGGATCGCGATTTCCTCAAGGTCGGCGGCGTCATGGATGACGATTTCATCAACGCCTATATCGATCTGAAGATGGCGGAAGTGCTGCGTGTCGAAATGACCCCGCACCCGGTCGAATACGAAATGTACTACTCCGCCTGATTGGCGCGAGCGGAACGAGAAAGGGCCCTTCGGGGCCCTTTTGCTTTTTGGCCGTCCGGTCTGGTCGGGGAGCGTCGCAGGCCCTATGTGTTGGGCGGAATCGTTTGCTGGTTCGGGAGCACGCCATGTCGCAGGCCGATATTCTTCTCAGCCCTCAGGAAATGGCGCAGGCCGACCGCCTGGCCGTCGCCGGCGGCATGCGCTCCTTCCGGTTGATGGAGGCTGCCGGCAAGGCGGTGATGGAAGCCATTATCGAGCGCTATTACCAGCGCTCCGTGCTGGTGCTGTGCGGGCCGGGCAATAATGGCGGCGACGGGTTCATCGTGGCGCGGCTGCTGCAACAGCGGGGTTGGCCGGTGCAGGTGCGGCTCCTCGGCAATCGCGCCGATCTCAAGGGTGATGCCGCGCAGGCGGCCGAACTCTGGACCGGGCGCTGCGACGAACCCACGCCCAAGGATATCGATGACGCCGATCTGGTGGTCGACGCCATGGTCGGAGCCGGGCTCGACCGGTATTTGACCGGCGCCTATGCCGACATGGTCAATGCGGTGAACGAATCCAGCCTGCCCGTCGTGAGTATCGACGTGCCCAGCGGCATTGACGGGGCAACAGGCGCGATTCGCGGCGCGGCGATGATCTCCGACATGACGATTACGTTTTTCCGGCTGAAGCCGGGGCACCTGCTCCTGCCGGGGCGGCAGCATTGCGGGGAAGTGGTGCTCGCCGAGATCGGCATTCCCGAAAATGTGCTGGATAAGATCGGCGCGCGGGCCTGGCAGAACACGCCGGCGCTGTGGTCGCTGCCGGGTGCGCTGGCGGATGGGCATAAATTCGACCGTGGCCATGTCGTGGTTGTCTCGGGCGGCGTATTGGAGACCGGGGCGGCACGACTGTCTGCCTATGGCGCTTTTCGCGTTGGCGCGGGGCTGGTGTCGCTGGCTGGGGAAACTGAAGCGTTACGGGTTCATGCCAATCACGTCACCTCGATCATGCTCAAGCCGGCCGAGGATGCGGATGGTCTTGCCAGGTTACTGAAGGATCGCCGGATCAATTCGGTTGTGATCGGCCCGGCAGCGGGCGTGGGCGACGGGACACGGGCCAAGGTGGCGGCAGTGCTGGCCTCCGGCGCAGCGGCCGTTCTCGATGCCGACGCCATCACCAGCTTTGCCGAGGGCAGTGAGACGCTCTTTTCCGCTATCCAGGCGGAGCAGAGGCCGGTCGTGCTGACGCCGCATGAAGGGGAATTCCGAAAACTCTTTGGCGATGTGCCGGGCGGAAAGCTGGAGCGGGCGCGGGCGGCTGCAGCGCATTCGGGCGCCATTATCCTCCTCAAAGGAAGCGACACGGTCATCGCGGCGCCCGATGGACGCGCAGCCATCAATGCCAATGCGCCGACCTGGCTGGGCACGGCCGGGGCAGGGGATGTGCTGGCGGGTGTCGTGGCGGGCCTCCTGGGCCAGGGCATGGGTGGGTTCGAAGCCGCATGCGCCGGCGTCTGGCTGCACGCGGAGGCGGCCAACCGGTTTGGCGGGCCCGGCATGCTGAGCGAGGATCTGCCGCTGCTGTTGCCGGGCGTGCTTGTCGGGCTTTGAGGCGTCCCGGAGGGAAAACCGCTCCAGTGGAGCGATTTTAGCCAACAAGGCCATGAGAACTGCGCTCGAATGGCGGGGGGGGGGGGCTGCAGGGGCAATTTCTCCCTCGGAGAATATGCCGGTAAAATCACTGTCTTCCCTTGGGCTTGACCCGAGGGGCGGTTTGGTCGCCCCTTAGCTAAGGGCTGGTGGACAGTGGCCCTCGGGTCAAGCCCGAGGGAAGCCCGGTGTGTGGGGGGCTGGAGGCAATCTCAAACCGCGAGAGGGCTAGAAAAGCCGACGGGACGATGCCGTGATCGGAACGCCGTTGCCGGATCAGTCCCAGCGGACCATCAATTTTTCGAGGCCGTGGAAGTGATAGACGTCGCCGTAGCGCGGGGGCTCGGCGAGGCGGAGCTTTGGCAGGCGCGCGAAGAGGGTGGACATGGCCTCCTGCAGCTCGATGCGTGCCAGCGGCGCGCCGATGCAGAAATGGATGCCGGCGCCGAAGCTGACATTGGCTCCGTCGGTGCGGAATGGGTCGAATGTGCCGGCATTGGCGAAGCGCCTGGGGTCGCGATTGGCGGCGCCGAGCATGAGGCCGATCACGTCACCCCGGCGTAACGGGATGCCCTCATAATCCATGTCCTGCAGGGCATAGCGGGTGAAGAGATGCAGCGGGGCGTCGAACCGGAGGCACTCCTCCACCGTCGCTTCGGCCTGCTCGGGTGTCGCGAACAGGGTCTTGGGGTCGAGCCCGCTTTGAAGGATGGATTTAACGCCATTGCCGGTGGTGTGGACGGTGGCCTCGTGGCCGGCATTGAGGAGGAGGATGGCGGTCGACATGACCTCGTCGTCGCTCAGCTTTTCTCCGCCCTGCTCGGTGGTGAGCATATGGGTGAGGAGATCCTCGCGCGGGGTTTTCCGGCGCTCGGCGATGACGGAGCGAAGATATTCGGTAAAATCGGCGGCAGCCTGATTGGCGTCGAGTTCCGTCTCGTGGGTGACGCCATACATGTACATGGTCACCATGCGGTTGGACCATTCGAGCAGTTTTGGCGCCATCTCCGCCGGCAGCCCGATCATCTCGGCGATGACGATCGCCGGTATCGGGGCTGCGAAGGCCTTTATGAGGTCGACGCTGTCTCCGCCCTCAAAGCCATCGATGATCTCATTGGCCAGCTGATTGATGCGCGGGCGCAAGAGCTCGACCTGGCGGGACACAAAGGCGCGGTTGACCAGGAGGCGCAGCCGGGTGTGCGCCGGAGGCTCGAGATTGAGCAGCGAATATTTTTCGGTGAGATCGAAATCGGCGACATGCGGCTTGGGCTCGGGCAGGCCGATTTCCTCGCGGCTGGCGATGTGAAGAATATCCCGGCCGAAGCGCTTATCGCGTAACAGCGCGCTGACCGATTTGAAATCGGCAAAGCACCAATGGCCGTACTCTTCCCAGAAAAAGGCCGGCTGGCTGGCGTGGCGCTCTGCATAGAAAGGGTAGGGGTCCTGGAAAAAGACGGGGTCCTTGGGATTGGCACTGGCCCGGCGATCGGCGGGCACGTCGGTGATGGGCTTGATCTGGAGAATGGAGGCCATGGTTATCCGGTGGGCTAGACTGGGATCACCATAAGCGGTGCCGAACGGGCGGCAAATCTTTCGTGCAAAAACGGGAAGAAAAGTCTGGCAAATTAGTCGAGGCGGCGTCTGCGCATTCGTTGGCGAGATATCCAACAACGGAGATCGGATATGAAATTCCTCTGTCTATTCTATTTTGCGCCGGACGCCTTCGCGGGCGTGAGCGCCGAAGAAATGGTCCGCATCGATGATGCGACGATCGACCATGACCGCAAGCTGAGGGCGGCGGGACATCTGCTCTATGCCTCGCCGCTGGTCGATGTGGCAGAAGAGACCATCATCGACCGAAGGCCGGTCCGGATGTCGCAGATCGATGGCCCCTATTCGGAGAGCAAGGAGGTCGTCGGCGGCTTCGTGCTGGTCGAAGCGCGGGACATGGACGAGGCGCGTGCACTCTTCGCCGATGACCCGATCGCCGCGCATGCGCGCATCCAGATCCGGGCGCTTCGCGATGGCGACGAGCACAGCCAGACCGGCGGCGGCAGGCCGGAGCCGCTGCTCTGATTGGCGTCGCATCTGGGGGCCCGCGCCCTGCTGGCCCCCAGATGCGCCCAAATCCGACCAAAAAGCCTTGGCAAGTGGACTGCAATGATGTCTTGAAGGCAGTCAAACGCGACTGAGGATTTCTAAACGTGAGCGATATCACCGTTTCTGCTGCCATCGAGGCCATCTACGCCTCCATCCGCAACGATAACGAGGAGCTCGACCTGCACATGGCGGCGCTCAAGAGCGCAATGGCCAGGGAAGGTGTGAGCGAAGCGGTTTTCGAGACCAGCAAGCTGGCGCAACCCAACCGCCAGGGCCGCAAGCTGATGCAGGCCTATTTCAAGAAGAAGGGGATTGCCGTTTCGTTTGCCTGATCCGATTGACTCAAAGGCAAACGGCACGTTCACCTTATCATCACGGCAGGGGGATCTTCTATTGAAGCTTGCCCCATTGCCGCCTATCTCTGCCTTTACCGCCCGCAAGGCGGTTCGCCTGCAATCGGCCAGTCGCGCCGATTCGATTTTCGACACGTCACGCTGCCCTGCCACACTCATCCGGGGGCAAAGACGTGGTTCAACCAATTTAGCTTGCCAACCGTCACGCGACGCGGGAGGGAGCCAAGGGGCAAAATATGCGGGATTCGCACGATCTATACATGAATACGCTCGTACCCATGGTGGTCGAGCAGTCGAACCGCGGCGAACGCGCCTTCGACATCTATTCGCGCCTGCTGCGTGAGCGTATCATCTTCGTGACCGGCGTGGTCGAGGACAATATGGCTTCGCTGATCGTGGCGCAGCTGCTGTTCCTCGAATCAGAGAACCCGAAAAAAGAAATCGCCATGTACATCAACTCGCCCGGTGGCGTGGTGACGTCGGGCCTTTCGATCTACGACACGATGCAGTTCATCCGTCCCGCCGTCGCCACCATGGTGATGGGCCAGGCCGCATCGATGGGCTCGCTGCTGCTTGCAGCCGGTGAAGCGGGCATGCGCACGTCGCTGCCGAACTCGCGCGTGATGGTTCACCAGCCGTCCGGCGGCTTCCAGGGTCAGGTCACCGACATCCTGATTCATGCCAAGGAAGTCGAGGGTTTGAAGCGCCGTCTTAATCAAATCTATGAGAAGCACACGGGGCGTACATACGAGGAAATCGAGGCCGCTCTCGAGCGCGATCGCTTCCTCAGCCCTGAAGAAGCCAAGACCTTCGGCCTGATCGACAGCGTGTTCGAAAAGCGCGCAGTCCCGGAGCCGACGGTCTGATAGGCCGTTAATCACGATGCCGGTGCGCCGTGGAGTGTGATCCTGGTGCAATTGCATGCAGCCGGAACGGCCTTTAAGGTCGTTTCGGCTTAGACTTTCTTTATGTCTTGGGCGTTACCGTTTTCGATAACGCTTGATTTTGGGGGCCCTTAGCCCCCGGGAGTGACTGGATGTCCAAAGAGACAACAAACGGCGAAACCTCGAAGAACACGCTTTACTGCTCGTTCTGCGGGAAATCCCAGCACGAGGTTCGCAAGCTGATCGCCGGGCCGACCGTGTTCATCTGCGATGAATGCGTCGAGCTGTGCATGGACATCATCCGTGAAGAGAACAAGACCTCCATGGTCAAGTCCTCCGACGGGGTGCCCACCCCAGCTGAAATCTGCAAGGTGCTGGATGACTATGTCATCGGCCAGTTCCGCGCCAAGCGCGTGCTGTCCGTTGCCGTGCACAACCACTACAAGCGCCTGCATCACGCCAGCAAGAACCAGGACGTGGAGCTTTCCAAGTCCAACATCCTGCTGATCGGCCCCACCGGTTCGGGCAAGACGCTGCTGGCGCAGACGCTGGCGCGTATTCTCGACGTGCCGTTCACCATGGCGGATGCGACCACGCTGACCGAAGCCGGCTATGTCGGCGAGGACGTGGAAAACATCATCCTCAAGCTGCTCCAGGCTGCCGACTACAATGTCGAAAAGGCCCAGCGCGGCATCGTCTATATCGACGAAGTGGACAAGATTTCCCGCAAGTCGGACAATCCGTCCATAACCCGCGACGTGTCGGGCGAAGGCGTGCAGCAGGCCCTGCTCAAGATCATGGAAGGCACCGTTGCCTCCGTGCCGCCGCAGGGCGGGCGCAAGCATCCGCAGCAGGAATTCCTGCAGGTCGACACCACGAACATCCTGTTCATCTGTGGTGGTGCGTTTGCCGGGCTCGAGAAGATCATCTCGGCGCGTGGCGAAGGCTCGGGCATCGGCTTTGCGGCCACGGTCAAGGATCCGCAGGATCGTCGCGTTGGCGATCTGCTCAAGGACGTTGCGCCGGAAGATCTGGTGCGCTTCGGCCTGATCCCGGAATTCATCGGTCGTCTTCCGGTCCTCGCGACCCTAGAAGACCTGGATATTCCGGCCCTGATCGAAATCCTGACGGCGCCGAAGAACGCCCTGGTGCGCCAGTACCAGCGTCTGTTCCAGATGGAAGAGGTCGAATTGACCTTCCACGAGGATGCGCTCAAGGCCATCGCTGAGAAGGCCATCGAACGCAAGACCGGCGCGCGCGGCCTGCGCTCGATCATGGAAGCGATCCTGCTCGACACCATGTACGACCTGCCTTCGCTCGAAGGCGTGGAAGAAGTGGTGATCTCGGAAGAAGTGGTGAAGGGACGCGATGTGCGCCCGCTCTACATCTATTCCGAGCGCAAGAAGGAAGACATGCCTGCCGGCGCCTGATCGCACCGACGGACAAGACATCGATGGCCTCCGGCTCGCGCCGGGGGCCATTTTGTCTTTCAGGGAGAAAAATCCACGATATCAACGCTGTGCCTTAGGCACACGGGTGTTTTCGGGATTATCACATATCTCCTGTGCGTAGACCGTTCGGTGGTCATAAAAGCTTCTTGCCTGACTTGCGGTACCCCTCCTGAGCCCTATTTATTAACCTGAATCGCCCAGCCTTTCGGGATTGGGTAGTCGCAATACGGGCGTGCCAATTGAGTTCCTGCCGGCGCGCCCCGGAAAGGAAATGTGATGTCGGACGTTAATCCCACCGGCGAAGTGAGCCGGGACCGGGTTTACCCGGTTCTTCCCCTGCGCGACATCGTCGTCTTCCCCGGCATGATCGTGCCGCTCTTCGTGGGCCGCGAGAAATCGGTGAAGGCGCTCGAGGAAGTCATGCGGGACGACAAGCACATTCTTGTCGTCACCCAGAAAAATGCGCAGGACGATGATCCGGCGCCCGAACAGATCTATTCGACCGGTACGATCGCCACCGTCCTGCAGCTGCTCAAGCTTCCGGATGGCACGGTGAAGGTGCTCGTCGAGGGCCTGAGCCGCGCGACCATCGACCAGTATGTGCAGACCGAAGAATATTTCGAGGCTGAAGCCACTCCGTTGCCGGAGCCGGCTGAAGACGAGATCGAAGTCGAAGCCCTGGCGCGGTCCGCCCAGAGCGAGTTCGAGAACTACGTCAAGCTGAACAAGAAAATCTCGGCCGAAGTTGTCGCTGCCGTCGGGCAGATCGAGAACGCTTCCAAGCTCGCCGATACCATCGCCAGCCACCTCGTGATCAAGATCCCCGAAAAGGAAGATCTGCTCTCGACCCTGTCCGTCATCGAACGCTTCCAGAAGATCATCGGTCTGATGGAAGGCGAGATCGGCGTGCTGCAGGTGGAAAAGCGCATCCGTGGCCGCGTCAAGCGCCAGATGGAGAAGACGCAGCGCGAGTACTATCTCAACGAGCAGATGAAGGCGATCCAGAAGGAACTCGGCGACGGCGAAGACGGCGCCAACGAGATCACCGAACTGGAAGAGCGCATTGCCAAGACCAAGTTGTCGAAGGAAGCGCGCGCCAAGGCTGACGGCGAGGTCAAGAAGCTCAAGGGCATGAGCCCGATGTCGGCTGAAGCCACCGTCGTGCGCAATTACCTCGATACGCTCCTGGGCCTGCCCTGGGGCAAGAAGAGCAAGGTCAAGCGCGACCTCAACCTCGCCGAGAAGGTGCTGGATGAGGATCACTATGGCCTTGAGAAGGTCAAGGAACGCATCCTCGAGTATCTGGCCGTGCAGGCCCGTACCGGCACGCTCAAGGGCCCGATCCTCTGCCTCGTCGGTCCTCCGGGCGTCGGCAAGACCTCGCTGGGCAAGTCGATCGCCAAGGCGACCGGCCGTGAGTTCGTGCGCATGGCGCTGGGCGGGGTTCGGGACGAAGCCGAGATCCGCGGTCACCGCCGCACCTATATCGGCTCCATGCCCGGCAAGATCATCCAGTCGCTCAAGAAAGTGGGCAAGAACAACCCGCTCTTCCTGCTCGACGAGATCGACAAGATGGGCCAGGATTTCCGCGGCGACCCGTCCTCGGCCCTGCTCGAAGTGCTCGATCCGGAACAGAACAACACGTTCAGCGACCACTATCTTGAAGTCGATTTCGACCTCAGCGACGTGATGTTCGTGACGACGTCGAACACGCTGAACATTCCGGGTCCGCTGATGGACCGCATGGAGATCATTCGCCTCTCGGGTTACACCGAAGAGGAGAAGCACGCGATCGCCAAGCAGCACCTGATGCCGGAAGCGGCTCGCGAAAACGGCGTCGCGCATGGCGAGTTCGTGCTGAGCGACGAGATGCTGATGAAGGTCATCCGCGGCTATACCCGCGAGGCCGGCGTTCGCAATCTCAAGCGCGAAATCTCCAAGCTGATGCGCAAGGCCGTGACCGACATTGTCCGCACCAAGGTCAAGTCGATCGAGATCGATGAAGAGCGTCTGGCCAAATATCTCGGCCCGTCCATCTTCAAGCACGGCGAGATCGAAGCCGAGGCACAGGTGGGTCTGGTGACTGGCCTGGCCTGGACCTCCGTCGGTGGCGAACTGCTGACGATCGAAGGCGTGATGTCGCCGGGCAAGGGCCGCATGTCGGTCACTGGCAACATCAAGGAAGTGATGAAGGAATCGCTGACGGCTGCACAGGCCTATGTGAAGTCGCGCAGCATCGATTTCGGCATCAAGCCGCCGCTGTTCGATACGCGGGATATCCACGTCCACCTTCCTGAAGGCGCTACGCCCAAGGATGGTCCTTCGGCTGGTATCGGTCTTGCAACGGCGATCGTGTCGGTGATGACCGGCATTCCGGTGCGCAACGATGTCGCCATGACCGGCGAAATCACGCTGCGGGGCAGGGTGCTTCCGATCGGCGGGCTCAAGGAAAAGCTCCTTGCGGCGCTGCGCGGCGGCATCAAGACCGTGCTGATCCCGGAAGAGAATGTCAGGGACCTCCAGGAGATCCCCGACATCGTCAAGGAAGGCATGGAAATCGTGCCGGTGAGCCGGATGGATCAGGTGATCGAGCGGGCGCTGGTGCGCAAGCCCGAGGCAATCGAATGGGATTTCGATGCCCAGCCTGCCGTGGCCACCAAGGCCGATCCGGCCGACGACACAACAGCTGGTTTGACGCACTAGGCGCCAAATCATCGACACTCTCAGACGGCGGCCTTCGGGCCGCCGTTTTGCGTTCTGCTGCCAGAAGGTGTCAGCAAGTGATGCGGGGGCCGCTTGTAACGGTGGCGTGAACTCTCTACCTCAGTGGGCCCCTTGCGGCGCCAGGAGAGTTTTCATGAACAGGGCCCTCGTCGTCATTCTCGCTGCGGTGCTGCTCGACGCGATCGGTATCGGGCTGATCTTTCCGATTCTTCCAGCGCTGTTGCGCGAAGTGGGGCACACGGACAGTATTTCCCTGCTGCTCGGGATCATGCTGGCGCTTTATTCGGCCTGCCAATTCCTGTTTTCGCCGATTCTGGGCGTGCTGAGTGATCGATTCGGTCGTCGCCCGGTGCTGCTTCTGTCGCTCGCGGGGGCGGCCATCGACTATCTCATCATGGCGTTCGCGCCCCATTTGTGGGTGCTGGTGCTCGGGCGCGCCATTGCGGGCGTCACCAGCGCGAACATGGCCGTGGCGACGGCCTATATCACCGACATTTCGAGCGAAGATGAGCGCGCCAAGCGGTTCGGGCTTTTCCATGCCATGTTCGGCGTGGGATTTATCATCGGCCCGGTGCTCGGCGGCATTCTGGGTGACATGTGGCTGCGCGGGCCGTTCCTTGCCGCGGCAGTGCTCAATGGAATCAATCTCGCGCTGGCATTCTTCGTCCTGCCCGAATCGCGGCCGGGAAAGAGCGACGCGCGGTTCAGCCGGGATACGCTCAATCCCTTCAAGCCACTGGCCTGGGCGTTCAGCTTCAAGGCGCTGATCCCGCTCATCGCCATCTTCCTGATTCTCAATCTTGTCGGCACCGTCTATGGCACGGCCTGGGCCCAGTTCAGCGAGGACGTCTATGACTGGAACGGCATGACCATCGGCCTGTCGCTTGGCGCCTTTGGGGTGTTTCATGCGCTGGCGCAGGCCTTTCTCACCGGCCCCGCCGTGGCGAGGCTGGGTGAACGCTGGGCAATGGTGGTGGGCATGGCGTTCGAGACGGGGGCACTGCTCACCCTGGCCTTCGCCGGCTATGGTTGGGTGCTGTTCGCCATGGCGCCAGTGTTCGCGCTTGGCGGCATCGGCATGCCCGCGCTCCAGTCCCTCACGACGCGGCAGGTCGATTCGGACAAGCAGGGCCAATTGCAGGGGGTCCTGGCGAGCGTCGTCAGCCTGGCTGCAGTGTTCGGACCACTGATGTTCAGCATGGTCTATGCCGAGGTGCGCGGTTCATCGCCCGGGATGATCTGGATCGTTGCGGTCGCAATCTACCTGCTCGCGCTACCCTTGCTGCTGGGAATCAAGCGCACGCCAAATGTGGCAAGAACGGGGGCGGAATGACGGTGGAAAGCCCGGAAAACCGGCCATTGCAGGCTTGTTCGGCACTGAATTCCACGCCATTAACGTTTCCGCACCGCTCGCCCCCGCAAAAGACGCGGAAATCCTTGCCTTTCGGCTAGAATCGACCAAGGGTTACCGAGATTGTGGTTCGCCAGCGAGGGCGGGCACTCACTGTGAGGATACGCTATGAACAAGAACGATCTGGTTGGCGTCGTTGCCGACAAGGCTACGATCACCAAGGCTCAGGCCGCTGAAGCGGTTGACGCAGTGTTCGAAGCCATCACCGCGGCCCTTAAGGCTGGCGACGAAGTCCGTCTGGTCGGTTTCGGCACGTTCGCCGTGTCGCAGCGCAAGGCTTCCACCGGCCGCAACCCGGCCACCGGCGCCGAAATCCAGATTCCGGCTTCCAACCAGGCCAAGTTCAAGCCCGGCAAGGGCCTGAAGGACGCCATCAACTAAGCCTGTGTCAGGTTCGATCCTCGAGCGGCCCCGAGCGTTTATCGCCGGGGCCGTTTGTTTTTGCACAATGCCTGTTGACGCGCGCGGGCGGGCACCCTAACAAGGCGCCACTCCGCACAAGCGGCGGGGGCGATTAGCTCAGTTGGTAGAGCGTCTCGTTTACACCGAGAATGTCGGCGGTTCGAGTCCGTCATCGCCCACCATTTTTCCCCTTACATTACAGTTCGTTGGGTGCGCAGCACAGCGGCGGAACGCCGTCCGCCGTGACCAAGGCCGTGTCGGCTGCGATGCTCTGCGATCACAGGCGCGGTCGCTAACGACAGGGGGTGCCTTTCCGGACTGGCCCGCTGAATACGCTCGGGACGGGCTGCCCATGGAACAAGGCTCGAATGCCGGCTGTCGTCGCGGTTGGCAGCCGGTTCGTCCGATTTCGTTTTGATCGGGGCGGGCTGCTTCGGGTCAATGGCCTTTTCCCAACCGACAGGGCCCTGGCGAGCCAGGCAGGTCTTTCGGGCACCGAAAATTTTCCGCGCTCCAATGCGTCGGCGCCTATTTCGCGCGATTTGGGGCAGGGCTGTGAATAAAATCTGGCGATCGGGCGAAGGCGCTTGACTTCGTCCTGTATCCCGCTAAATGGAAGCCACGTTGCGCGGATGACTTGTTCGCAAGCGCTGCGGGAGTAGCTCAGTTGGTTAGAGCGCCGGCCTGTCACGCCGGAGGTCGCGGGTTCGAGCCCCGTCTCTCGCGCCACCCTTTTTCAGGGTAGTGCAACATTTTTCCTCCCTTCAGTTTCCTTTTTATATGCAGTCACGATCGCACGCTTTGCGATGTCGCGCGGTTTTCGTGCCGTCGTCCTTTTCCACGCTAAAATGTGGAAAGTGCGAGAGAATTTTCTGAAGGCCTTTACATCGGAAATCGGTTCCCGTAGATGAACCACACGTTGCGCGGATGACTTGTTCGCAAGCGCTGCGGGAGTAGCTCAGTTGGTTAGAGCGCCGGCCTGTCACGCCGGAGGTCGCGGGTTCGAGCCCCGTCTCTCGCGCCACCCTTCTTCACCGAAATCACCGGTTGATTGAAAAGGGTTGGCGCCCGGTGGGGTCGCCGAAATTCCTTCATTCTTTGCCGCCCGACCCGATTGTCATATCGGCGTGAGGGGGATGCTTCCAGAAGCAAGCTGCGCAATAGTGGCGGGGTCAGCACAAGCTGATCTGTTGCCGGTGCGCCCATGCAAAGCTTTCGTCTTAGTCGCCGAACTGTGTTGGCCGGATTTGCGGCGCTTCCGGTGATCGGGGCATTTCCATTTCTGCGTGCCACGATGGCGCAGGAGCAGCCCGTGGTCATTCCAACTCCCGAACGCGATCTGGCCGAAGACGGTGGTCAGGCTGTCGCCGTTTTTGCCGGCGGGTGTTTCTGGGGTGTGCAGGGCGTGTTTCAGCGCGTCCGCGGCGTGCTGAGTGCGGTGTCCGGATATTCAGGGGGGTCGGCAGAGACGGCCACCTATGATTTAACGTCCAGCGGCCAGACGGGCCATGCAGAGAGCGTCGAGATCACCTACGACCCGTCCGAGGTCAGCTTCGGCAAATTGCTGCAGATCTATTTCTCGGTGGCGCATAACCCGACCCAGCTCAACTACCAGGGGCCGGACAGGGGGACGCAATATCGCTCCACGGTGTTCTACCGCAACGATGCGCAGGCAGAGGTGGTCCGCGCCTACATCGCCCAGCTCGATGCGACCGGCCTGTTCGACGGCCCCATCGTGACGACGCTCGAGGCGCTGAATGGCTTTTACCCAGCCGAGCAATATCACCAGGACTTCCTGACGCTTAACCCCACCTGGCCCTATATCGTGCACCACGATCTGCCCAAGATCGCCGCGCTCGAGGCGCTGTTTCCCTCGGAATTCCGGGCCGAGCCGGTATTGGTGGGGCAGTTGGCGCAAGCCAGCGGATAACAGTGTGGCCAATGGGCCACGATCGCCTGGCGCCTTGTTTTGGCCCTCTGGAAGTCGGCAAGTGGCCAGAAAGCGCCGCCATCTCTTTGCGGGCGGGCAGGGGTGCACCGTGTTGCTCGATTGCATCCCTTTCCGCCTGAGAAGGCCATCGACGGAACACTTGCCGAAAGGGGGCGTTTCGTTGTCCCAGATGGTCCAGAATTAAGGAGACAAGCGATGCGCAAGTTTACCAGGATCGCACTGGCGACACTCGCCACCGCCATTCCCGTGGGGGCGGTGCATGCCGCCGACCTCATTACCGTGCCGACGAGTACTCCGGTGGAAATGCCGGTCTATGAAGAGGCGGGATTTGACTGGAACGGTTTTTACGCCGGCGTCTATGGCGGCGTGCAGAACAGCGACATTGGCGGCACGCAATATGGTCTGGGTGTCCAGGCCGGCGTGAACGCCCAGTTCGACTTCTACCTGCTCGGCGCCGAAGTGGCGGTGCAGGGCATTACCGGCGGAAATAATGTCGAGACCAGCTATGGCCAGATCCTTGGTCGGGCCGGCCTCGTGGTGACCGATGATGTGGTCGTCTACGCCGCGGGCGGTTATGGCATCGACCTTGGTGCCCCTGAAGAGCAGGATGTGCTCCTCGGTGGTGGCGTGGAACTGGCCGTAACGGACTCGATTTCGGTCCGCGCGCAGTACCTTCACGCCTTCCCGGTTCAGGGCGACAATCCCAAGGATCAGTTCACGATCGGGGCGAATTTCCACTTCTGATTCCGGCGATAACCGAATCTCAACAAATGGCCCCGATTTCGAATCGGGGCCATTTGCATTTCAGGCAAGAATGTGGCAACGTCCCCCTCGCTAGCCACATTAAGGCACTTTTAACGACCGGCGATCGTCGCAAAGTGGGGGAATGTGCCAGCAATTTGTATCAAATTGGACCAATTGCGCGACTTTGGTGCAACACCTCTCGCAAATGGTCATCAAATTTTATCCCCACTGCCCAATTTGCGTTGGTGTGGGGTTGTCTTAGCGTGTCCCCTGAGTCATGTATCAGCCGACTACGGTTAACTCTATGGGAGTGCAAGATATGTTTGTACGTTCGCTTTCGCTTGGCGTTGCTGCCGCTGCCCTGATGGTTGGTGGTGCTTCTGCCGCTGACCTGATCATCCCGACCACCCCGCAGCCGATCTACCAGGCAGCTGGTTTTGACTGGGAAGGTCTCTATGCCGGTGCTCGTATCGGTGGCCAGTTCGTTGGTACCAGCGCTCCGGGCTTCGCCAACCAGATCAACAACACCACCTACGGCGTTGTCGGTGCTGCTGTCGGCGTGAACTTCATCCCCGTCGACCCGATCCTGGTCGGCGTTGAAGTCACCGGTGACTACCTCTGGGGCAACAACGTTACCTCCTCCAGCGAATTCTTCGCTAACCTGCGCGTTGGTGCTGTCGTGACCGACGCCGCCCTCGTGTACGCAATCGGCGGTGTTGGTGTTTCGAGCACGAACAACACCTCGACCGGCGTGTTCCAGCTTGGTGGTGGCGTTGAGTTCGCCGTTACCGACGCTGTCACCGTTCGCGGTGAACTCGTTGGCCAGGGCAACCTGAACAACAACGGCGGCGACTTCTTCAAGGCCGCCAAGGCCACCGTCGGTGTGTTCTACCACTTCTAAGAATCTGGGCTGAGGGGTTACCCCCTCGGCCTGCTATTCTTGCAACCCAATTCGGCGAACCGAGAAATCGGTTCGCCGTTTTGGTTTTCAGCGTTTGGCTGTGTGTCCGGCACGCTACACTTTCGCTTGAAGTAATGAGCGGCCTCATTTGTGAATTGTGGGGGGATTGCGACCAAATAGAGGCTCTGCCAGTCTCTGCGCATCTACTCCTGCTTGAGGGCGAAAATGACTGTACGTGCACTGCTTGTCGGCGTGTCTATCGCCGCGCTTGGTTCTGTTGCAGCTTCGGCTGCGGATCTCATCATCCCCACGACGCCGCAGCCGATCTACTCGGCCGCAGGCTTTGACTGGGAAGGCCTCTATATCGGTGCCCGCGTCGGCGGCGAATCCTACAACAGCGTGGGCTTCGGCGTGATCGGCGGCGTGGTCGGCGTGAATTTCATTCCTGTCGACCCTTTCCTGCTCGGCCTTGAAGCCACCGGCGACTATATCTGGGGCAATGGCGTCGGCGCCGGCGAATTCTTCGCCAATATCCGCGCTGGTGCCATCGTGACCGATGCCGCGCTCGTCTACGCAATCGGCGGCGTTGGCGTCTATTCCGGCAATGGCGTGACCGTCAGCGAATACCAGCTTGGTGGTGGTGTCGAATTCGCAGTGACCGACGCGATCACCGTCCGCGGCGAACTCGTCGGCATGGGCGATTTCGACAATGCCAACGACGCCTTCTTCGAAGGTGCGAAGGCAACAGTGGGCGTATTCTACCACTTCTGAGAATCACGTCTGGCGCGCTGACCGCTCCGCCGACGCTTATTGCAGACTTTCTGAATGGCGAGCTCGATCAGGGCTCGCCATTTTGCTTGCAGAGGGGGGCAGGGGCGGGGGCCAAATGTTTCGGATTTCCAAACAAGGTCCGGTTTGCGCGAAAAATACTTCTCTCGATTGCGCCTTTGGGGCGTTCATCTCGCGAATGCGTGATTTCGCGATATATGATTGTCATGGTCATGTTTTCTTTCCCTTGAAACCGGGTGGGGGAAGGTCTAAGCCCTAGCCATCAAAAGAAGCGTCGGTTCGCTGGCCCCAATTGCCGGCAGACCCACGTATGCCGGCTCCCCGCCGGTGCAAACCTTTAGGCTGCCGCATGACTGATTTGCTCAGCAATTATTTGCCCATCGTCATATTCGTCGGACTTGCTGCCGTTATCGGCCTGGCGCTGCTCGTTGCGCCCTGGCTGGTGGCCCATCGGCGGCCCGACCCTGAGAAGGTATCGGCATTCGAAGCCGGTTTCGAGGCTTTCGACGATGCGCGAATGAAGGTCGACGTCCGGTTCTACCTGGTGTCGATCCTGTTCATCATCTTCGATCTGGAAGTGGCCTTCCTGTTTCCGTGGGCGGTCGCTTTTCACGACATTGGCTGGTTCGGTTTCTGGTCGGTCATGATCTTCCTGGGCGTGCTGACAATCGGTTTTATTTATGAATGGCGTAAGGGAGCTCTCGAATGGGATTGAGCCAGGCCGATTCGACTTTGGTTACACCGCGTCCGACGGGCGCGCTGGATCCTTCCACCGGCAAGCCCATTGGTGCTGACGACCCGTTCTTCACCGGGGTGAACAACGAACTCGCCGACAAGGGTTTTCTGACCACCACCGTGGCGCAGCTCATTACCTGGGCGCGCACTGGCTCGCTGATGTGGATGCAGACCGGCCTCGCCTGCTGCGCGGTCGAGATGATGCAGATGTCCATGCCGCGTTATGACGTGGAGCGCTTCGGCACTGCGCCGCGCGCCTCGCCGCGCCAGTCCGACGTGCTGATCGTCGCCGGAACGCTGACCAACAAGATGGCGCCGGCACTGCGCAAGGTCTATGACCAGATGCCGGAGCCACGCTACGTCATCTCCATGGGCTCCTGCGCCAATGGCGGCGGCTATTACCACTATTCCTATTCTGTCGTGCGTGGCTGCGATCGCGTGCTCCCCGTGGACGTCTATGTTCCCGGATGCCCCCCGACCGCCGAGGCGCTTCTCTATGGCATCCTGTTGCTGCAGAAGAAGATCCGCCGCGACGGCACGATCGAGCGATAGGGCGCGCCATGGACGAGATTATCAATGTCGAGCCGCTGGCGGCGCTGGGCGAGCATATCGCCGGGGCGCTTGGCGCGGCGGTCAACGGGTTTGAGGTCGCCTATGGCGAACTCACGCTCAATGTCGAGCGGGACACCATCGTCGAGGTGGTGACATTCCTGCGCGATGACGCCAAGTGCCGTTTCATTGCATTTGTCGATGTGTGCGGCGCCGATTATCCGGCCCGTGAATTTCGCTTCGACGTGGTCTATCACCTCCTCAGCCCACATTTGAACCAGCGCATCCGCGTCAAGCTCCAGGCCGACGATGTGACGCCGGTGCCGTCCATTGTCGACGTCTTCCCCGGCGCGAACTGGTTCGAGCGCGAGGCATATGACCTCTATGGCGTGCTGTTCTCCGGCCATCCCGATCTGCGTCGCATCCTGACCGACTATGGTTTTGACGGGCATCCGCTGCGCAAGGACTTCCCACTCACCGGCTTCGTGCAGGTGCGCTATGACGAAGAGCGTCGGCGCGTCGTCTACGAACCGGTCGCGCTGCAGCAGGAATTCCGCACGTTCGATTATCTGTCGCCCTGGGAAGGGACCGACTACGTGCTTCCGGGCGACGAGAAGGCGAAGAACTGATGTCTGAAGTCGACGTTCGCAATTTCACCATCAATTTTGGCCCCGTGCACCCGTCTGCGCACGGTGTGCTGCGTTTGATCCTCGAGCTTGACGGTGAGCTCGTCGAGCGGGTCGATCCGCATATCGGGCTTTTGCATCGCGGCACCGAAAAGCTGATCGAGGCCAAGACCTATCTGCAGGCCTTGCCCTATTTCGATCGCCTCGACTATGTGGCGCCGATGAACCAGGAGCATGCCTATGCCCTGGCCATCGAAAAGCTGCTCGGCCTCGAAGTGCCGCGCCGCGGCCAGTTGATCCGCGTGCTCTATTCCGAGATCGGTCGCCTGCTCGCCCACCTGATGAACGTCACCACCCAGGCCATGGACGTCGGCGCGCTGACGCCGCCTGTGTGGGGTTTCGAGTGGCGCGAAAAGCTGATGATCTTTTATGAGCGCGCTTCCGGCGCGCGCATGCATGCCGCCTATTTCCGCCCCGGTGGCGTGCATCAGGACCTGCCGCAGGATCTGGTCAACGATATCGGCGTGTTCTGCGGCGAATTCCTCGATTTCATGGTCGATCTCGATCGGCTCCTCACCGAAAACCGCATCTTCAAGCAGCGCAATGTCGATATTGGCGTGGTGCCGCTGGAAGAAGCCTGGGCGCGTGGCTTTTCGGGCGTCATGGTCCGTGGTTCCGGCGCCGCGTGGGACCTGCGCAAGTCGCAGCCCTATGACTGCTATGCGGAGATGGATTTCGACATTCCGGTCGGGGCCAATGGCGATTGCTATGACCGCTATCTGATCCGCATGGAAGAAATGCGGCAGTCGACGCGGATCATGCAGCAATGCGTGGAAAAGCTGAATGCTGCCGATGGCAAGGGCCCCGTGGCCTCGGTCGATGGCAAGGTGGTGCCGCCCAAGCGCGGTGAGATGAAGCAGTCCATGGAGGCGCTCATCCATCACTTCAAGCTCTATACCGAAGGCTTCAAGGTGCCGGCCGGCGAGGTCTATGTCGCGGTCGAGGCGCCCAAGGGCGAGTTTGGCGTCTATCTGGTCTCGGATGGCACCAACAAGCCTTATCGCTGCAAGATCCGCGCGCCGGGTTTCGCTCATCTCAGCTCCATGGATCATCTCTGCCGCGGCCACATGCTGGCCGACGTGGCGGCGATCCTGGGTTCGCTCGATATCGTGTTCGGAGAGGTTGATCGCTGATGGTTGCGCGTCGCCTTGCGGACGAGTCGGTTCAGCCGGCAAGTTTCGCCTTTAACGCAGAAAATCTCGCCTGGGCCGAAAAGCGCATCGCGCTTTATCCCGCCGGTCGCCAGCAATCCGCGGTCATTCCGCTGTTGATGCGCGCCCAGGAGCAAGACGGCTGGGTCTCCCGCGCCACCATCGAGGCCGTGGCCGAGATGTTGGGCATGGCCTATATCCGCGTGCTCGAAGTCGCCACGTTCTACACCCAGTTCCAGCTGCAGCCGGTGGGCAAACGCGCCCACGTGCAGGTTTGCGGCACGACGCCGTGCATGCTGCGCGGGGCAGGGGAATTGATCGAGGTCTGCAAGAGCAAAATCCACCACGATCCGCACCACCTCAACGCAGATGGTTCGATGTCCTGGGAAGAGGTCGAGTGCGCCGGCGCCTGCGTCAACGCCCCCATGGTCACCATCTTCAAGGATACCTATGAGGATCTGACCCCCGGACGGCTCGAGGAAATCATCGACGCCTTCCACGCGGGCCGCGGCGATACCATCAAGCCCGGTACCCAGATCCAGCGCCTCAATGCTGCGGCCGAAGGCGGCCAGTCGACGCTGCTCGAAATGCCGACGGCCACGCGCGAAAAATTCGTGCCGCCCCCGCCACCACCCGAGGCTGCCGCAGCTGCGCCTGCCGCAGCCCCTGCTGCTGCTCCGGCAGCGCCCGCGCCCGCACAGGCGCCGACAACCGCTGCGCGGCCCAAGGATGTGACGGAAGAATCCGCTCCGGCCATCAAGGGGACGCCCGCCGACGCCAAGGTTTCCGAAGGCAAGGCCGAGGCCGAACGCGCCAAGGCCAATGTCGAGGCCAAGGCCGACGGCACGCCGAGCCAGCCCATGCGCGAAGGCGCTGTCGGCGCCGAGGTCGAAGGCGGCAAGATCGACGGCGGCAAGGCTCCCGGCAAGCCGCATGACAACCCGCCTGCCGCTGACGGTTCGTCCGCCACGGTCGGCAAGGAAAAGCCCGAGATCATCGCGCCCGCGGCCAATCCGGCCGAGGTCAACCCGGTCGCGGAGAAGGGTGGCATCCAGCCGCTGTTTACCGCTCCCGCCGGTGATCCGGATGATCTCAAGCTGATCTCCGGCGTCGGTCCTGTTCTCGAGGGGCGTCTCAATGCCCTCGGGATCACGCAGTGGAGCCAGGTGGCAGCAATGACACCCGACGATATTGCCAAGGTCGAAGCCAGCCTCAACTTCAAGGGTCGCGTCGCGCGCGACAACTGGTTGGCTCAGGCGGAAGTCCTGGCGCGCGGCGGGGTCGAAGAATACCGCAAGGTATTTGGCAAGGATCCGCGCTAAATGGCTGAACGCAGAATCGATTTCGGCAGACTGGGGATGGCTGAATACGGCGTGGGTGCCGGTTTCGCCGTCGTCTGCGTGATAATCGTTTCCGGGTTCGCCGAATTCGCCAATGTTGAGCTGCCGGGCTATGTCTCGGTGGCGGTCGGGGCGGCGATCGGTGTCGCTGCCTGGTTTTCCTATTTGTTGAAGCGGAATAGCTGATCATGCTCGCTGATAAGGACCGCATATTCACCAATCTCTATGGCCAGCATGACTGGCGCCTTGAGGGCGCGAAGTCTCGCGGGGCATGGGTTGGCACCAAGGAATTCATCGAATCCGGCCGCGACTGGATCACCAATGAGGTGAAGTCCTCGGGCCTGCGTGGCCGTGGTGGAGCAGGTTTCCCGACCGGGCTGAAGTGGACCTTCATGCCGAAGGTGAACGACGGGCGTCCGCACTATCTGCTGGTCAATGCCGACGAGTCCGAGCCGGGCACCTGCAAGGACCGCGAAATCCTGCGCCATGATCCGCACCATTTGATCGAAGGGTGCCTGCTGGCCTCCCGCGCCATGGATGCGCACCTGGCCTTCATCTACGTCCGTGGGGAATTCGTGCGCGAGCGCGAGCGGCTCGAACATGCCGTGCAGGAAGCCTATGACGCCAAGCTGATCGGCAAGGACAATATCCACGGCTGGGATCTGGACATCATCGTCCACCACGGCGCCGGCGCCTATATCTGCGGCGAAGAAACCGCGCTGATGGAATCGCTCGAAGGCAAGAAGGGCCAGCCCCGCCTCAAGCCGCCGTTCCCGGCCGGCATGGGCGTTTATGGCAACCCGACCACGGTCAACAACGTGGAATCGATTGCCGTCGTGCCGGAAATCCTGCGCCGCTCGGGCGCATGGTTCTCCTCCATCGGCCGTCCGAACAATGTCGGCACCAAGCTCTTCATGGTCTCGGGCCATGTGAACAAGCCGGCGACCTTCGAGGAAGCCCTGGGTGAAAGCTTCAAGGACATCATCGAAAAGCACTGCGGCGGCATTCGCGGCGGCTGGGACAATTTGCTGGCCGTCATTCCCGGCGGCGCATCATGCCCGGTCGTGCGGGGCGAAGACATGATGGATGCCATCATGGATTTTGACGGCATGCGCGAAAAGAAATCGTCCTTCGGCACCGGCGGAATGATCATCATGGACAAGTCCACCGATATCATCCGGGCGATCTGGCGCATCTCGGCCTTCTTCAAGCATGAGAGCTGCGGCCAATGCACGCCGTGCCGCGAAGGCACCGGCTGGATGATGCGCGTCATGGAACGCATGGTCGAAGGCCGCGCCCAGAAGCGCGAGATCGACATGCTGTTCTCGGTGACCAAGCAGATCGAAGGTCACACCATCTGCGCCCTTGGCGACGCGGCCGCATGGCCGGTCCAGGGCTTGATCCGCAACTTCCGCGACGTGATCGAGGCGCGGATCGATCAATATACATATTCGTCCACCAGCGATGGCGCCGTGCCTTCGATTGCGGCGGAGTAGGACAATGGCCCAGATCAAAGTCGACGGTACCCTCGTCGAAGTTCCTGACTACTACACGCTGATGCAGGCTGCCGAAGCCGCCGGGGCCGAAATCCCGCGCTTCTGCTACCATGAGCGCCTGTCCGTGGCCGGCAATTGCCGCATGTGCCTCGTCGAAGTGAAGGGCGGTCCGCCAAAGCCCCAGGCCTCGTGCGCCATGTCGGTGAAGGACCTTCGTCCCGGCCCGAACGGCGAGCCGCCCGAAATGTTCACCAACACGCCGATGGTCAAGAAGGCCCGCGAAGGCGTGATGGAATTTCTCCTGGTCAACCATCCGCTCGATTGCCCGATCTGCGATCAGGGCGGTGAGTGCGATTTGCAGGACCAGGCCATGGCCTATGGCGTCGACAAGTCGCGCTATAGTGAAAACAAGCGCGCGGTCGAAGACAAGTATCTGGGGCCATTGGTGAAAACGGTGATGAACCGTTGTATCCACTGCACCCGTTGCGTGCGGTTCACGACGGAAGTCGCCGGCATTTCCGAAATGGGTCTCCTCGGTCGCGGCGAAGACGCCGAGATCACCTCCTATCTCGAGCGCGCGCTGTCGAGCGAACTGCAGGGCAATGTCATCGACCTCTGCCCGGTCGGAGCCCTGACCTCCAAGCCCTATGCTTTCCATGCCCGTCCGTGGGAGCTGACCAAGACCGAATCCATCGACGTCATGGACGCCGTGGGCTCGAACATCCGCGTCGACAGCCGTGGCCGTGAAGTGATGCGCATCCTGCCGCGCGTCAACGAGGCCATCAATGAAGAGTGGATTTCGGACAAGACCCGTTTCGTTTGGGATGGCCTCAAGAACCAGCGCCTCGACCGCCCCTATGTCCGCAAGGGCGGCAAGCTGCAGGCGACCAGCTGGGACGAAGCTTTCGCCGCCGTTGCGGGCCGCATCAAGCAGGCTGGCAACAAGGTCGGTGCCATCGCCGGGGATTTGGCTGCCGTCGAGGAAATGTTTGCGCTCAAGGCGCTGCTGGCCTCGCTGGGTTCGGGCATGACCGATGTGCGTCCAGCCATGTCGGGCATCGATCCGTCCATGCCGCGCTCGGCCTACCTCTTCAACCCGACGATTGCCGGGATCGAGGAAGCCGACGCCATTCTCATCATCGGCTCCAATCCGCGTCGCGAAGCGGCTGTGCTCAATGCGCGCATCCGCAAGACCTGGCGCGGCAAGAATTTGCCGATCGGCGTGATCGGCGAACAGGCCGATCTCACCTATAATTACACCTATCTCGGCGAAGGCTTTGAGACCCTGGCCGATCTGGCCGCGGGCAATGGCTCGTTCGCTGAAACCCTGGCCAATGCCCAGCGTCCGCTGATCATTGTCGGGGAGGGTGCCGTGTCCCACGCCAGCCTCGGCAAGCAGGTCGGTCGCGATGTCATCGCTCTGGCATCCAAGCTCGCCAGCGGCCCGAATGTGGCCGAGGGCTGGAACGGCTTTGCCATGCTGCACAACGCAGCCAGCCGCGTCGGTGGCCTCGATATCGGCTTCGTGCCGCATGACGGTGGCGTCTGCTCGGCAGACCAGATCGCTCTCGCCGGCAAGGGCGAGCTCGATGTCCTGTTCCTGCTCGGCGCCGACGAATATGACATGTCCGCCATGGGCAACGCCTTCGTCGTCTATATCGGCAGCCATGGCGATGCCGCGGCACACCGCGCCGACGTCATCCTGCCGGGTGCGACCTATACCGAGAAATCGGGCACCTATGTGAACACCGAAGGGCGCGTGCAGACGACGACCCGCGCCGTGTTCCCGCCGGGCGATGCCAAGGAAGACTGGGCCATCGTCCGCGCACTCTCGGGTGCGATTGGCAAGCCGCTTCCGTTCAACTCGCTCAGCCAGCTGCGCTCGGCCATTTACGCTGAAGTGCCGCATTTGGCCCGTATCGACGAGATCATGCCGGCCAATGGCGCTGACCTCGGCGCGCTGGCCAAGGCTGCCATCAAGACCAAGTCGGCGCCGTTCAAGTCACCGGTCTCCGACTTTTATCTCAGCAATCCGATCGCGCGCGCTTCGGCGACCATGGGCGAATGCGCCGCATTGGCCGCGGGCTTGCAGCAGGCGGCGGAGTAGGGGAGCACAATGGACTTTATTCTCGCTGCCCTCGATTATTTGCTCGGCATCCCGGCCTTCGGCTGGGGCATCCATGTCGGTTTTCTCTACAAGGCGCTTGCCCTGCTCGTGGCGCTTCTGGTGTTCACGGCTTTCATCCTCCTGGCCGACCGCAAGGTCTGGGCCGCGGTGCAGCTGCGCCGTGGTCCCAACGTCGTGGGTCCGTTCGGCCTGCTGCAGTCCTTCGCCGACCTACTCAAGTTCGTGCTGAAAGAACCGCTGATCCCCGCCGGTGCCGACAAGGCGCTGTTTCTGCTGGCTCCCCTCCTGACCGCAACGCTGGCGCTCGCCGGCTGGGCGGTCGTGCCGATCGACAATGGCTGGGCGATGGCCAATATCAATGTGGGTATCCTTTACCTGCTTGGTGTCTCTTCGCTTGGCGTCTATGGCGTCATCATCGGTGGCTGGGCCTCGAACTCGAAATATCCGTTCTTCGGCTCGATCCGTGCTGCCGCCCAGATGGTGTCCTACGAAGTCTCGATCGGCCTCGTGATCATCACCGTGCTGCTCTGCGTGGGTTCGCTGAACCTCAATGACATCGTCGTCGCGCAGCAGGAAATGGGCCTTGCCCATGCGCTGGGCGTGCCGTGGCTCTCGTTCCTGAATTGGTTCTGGATCCCGCTCTTCCCGATGTTCGTGATCTTCTACATTTCGGCCCTGGCGGAAACCAACCGTCCTCCGTTCGATATGGCCGAAGGCGAATCCGAGCTCGTAGCCGGCTTCATGACCGAATATTCGGCAACGCCCTACATGCTGTTCATGCTGGGCGAATACATCTCGATCCTCTTGATGTGCGCCATGACCACGATCCTTTTCATGGGTGGCTGGGCATCGCCGATCGATTTGCCGCCGTTCACCTGGATACCGGGCGTCATCTGGTTCTTCATCAAGCTGAGCCTGGTCTTTTTCATGTTCGCGATGGCCAAGTCCATCGTGCCTCGCTACCGCTATGACCAGCTCATGCGCATCGGTTGGAAGGTGTTCCTGCCGCTGTCGCTGATCATGGTTGTCATCGTCGCCTTTGTCCTGCAGCTCACCGGCTGGGGCTGGCACGGAGGGATTGCCTGATGCGCGCCGCTCAAGTCTTCAATACGCTGCTGCTGCGTGAGTTCGTCTCGGCGTTCTTCCTGGCCATGCGCTACTTCTTCTCGCCCAAGCCGACGATCAACTACCCGTTCGAGAAGGGGCATATCAGCCCGCGTTTCCGCGGTGAGCATGCCCTGCGCCGCTACCCCAATGGGGAAGAGCGCTGCATTGCCTGTAAGTTGTGCGAAGCGATCTGCCCGGCCCAGGCCATCACCATCGAGGCCGGCCCGCGCCAGAATGACGGCACGCGCCGCACCGTTCGGTACGACATCGACATGGTGAAGTGCATCTATTGCGGTTTCTGTCAGGAAGCCTGCCCGGTGGACGCAATCGTGGAAGGTCCGAACTTCGAGTTCGCGACCGAAACGCGCGAAGAGCTCTACTTCAACAAAGAGCGCCTCTTGGCCAATGGCGATCGTTGGGAGCGTGAAATCGCTGCCAATATCGCGGCCGACGCGCCGTATCGCTGAGAGGGAAGAGCATGACCCTTCCACTGTTCTTCTTCTACCTGTTCTCGGCGATTGCCGTGGCGTCGGCCTTCATGGTCATCTCCTCGCGCAATCCGGTGCACTCGGTGCTGTTCCTGATCCTGACCTTCGTCAACGCGGCGGGTCTGTTCATGCTGGCGGGCGCGGAATTCCTCTCCCTGCTGCTGATCGTCGTCTATGTCGGCGCCGTTGCGGTGCTGTTCCTCTTCGTCGTCATGATGCTCGACGTCGATTTCGCACAGATGCGCCAGGGCATGCTGCAATATGCGCCCGTGGGCATTCTGGTCGGCATCGTGCTGCTGCTCGAATTGCTGCTGGTTGCCGGCAGCTATGTGGTGACGCCGGATATTTCGGGCGGGGCTTCGCTGCCGATCGATGTGACGATGGAAAACACCCGTCAGCTCGGGCAGGTGCTCTACACGCGCTATGTCTTCCTGTTCCAAACGGCGGCCGCCGTGCTGCTGGTGGCCATGATCGGTGCGATCGTGCTGACGCTGCGGCACAAGACCAATGTCAAGCGGCAGAACCCGGTGGATCAGGTGGCCCGCAAGGCCAGCGAGACGCTCAAGGTTGTCAAAGTCAAAAGCGGTCAGGGGCTATAGGGGTTTATCATGGGCTTGGAAATCGGGCTCGGTCACTACCTGACCGTTGCGGCCATCCTGTTCACGCTCGGCGTGTTCGGCATCTTTCTCAATCGCAAGAACGTCATCGTCATCCTGATGTCGGTGGAATTGATCCTCCTCGCGGTCAATCTCAACCTCGTCGCCTTCAGCGCGCAGCTGGGTGATCTTCAGGGGCAGGTGTTTGCCTTGATGATCCTCACCGTGGCGGCCGCAGAGTCGGCCATCGGTCTGGCCATCCTGGTCGTGTTCTATCGCAACCGTGGCTCCATCGCGGTTGAAGACGTCAATATGATGAAGGGCTGAGGCTGGCGCTATGATCATTCAGGCGATTGTCTTTCTGCCCCTTATCGGGGCGCTAATTGCAGGCCTTCTCGGTCGCAGCATCGGTCATCGGCCGAGCGAGTTCCTCACCACCGGACTGCTGATCATCGCAGCGGTGCTGAGCTGGGTCGTGTTCCTTCCCGTGGCCTTTGGCGACGGGCTGGAGGGCGCCGTGGGCGATGGTCATGCCGCCGTGCTCAAGGTCGAGGTCATGCGCTGGATCCAGGTCGGCGAAATGGACCTGCGCTGGACGCTCCGCGTCGATACGCTGACGGCCATCATGCTCGTGGTGGTCAACACCGTCTCGGCGCTCGTGCACGTCTATTCCATCGGCTACATGGCCGAGGATCCCCATCGCTCGCGTTTCTTTGCCTACCTCTCGCTCTTTACCTTCGCCATGCTGATGCTGGTGACGGCCGACAACTTCCTGCAGATGTTCTTCGGCTGGGAAGGCGTGGGTCTGGCGTCCTATCTGCTGATCGGTTTCTGGTACACCCGCCCCTCTGCAAGTGCGGCGGCCATGAAGGCCTTCATCGTCAACCGCGTCGGTGACTTCGGCTTCGCCCTCGGCATTTTCGGAGCCTTTCTCGTCCTCGGCCATATCGATTTCGATGGTGCCTTCGAGGCTGCGGGTGCGTTTGGCGAAACCGGCCTGCCGGTGATCCAGTTCCTCGCGTGGGAACTCGACGCCATGACGGTCATCTGCCTGCTGCTGTTCATGGGCGCCATGGGCAAGTCGGCACAGTTCCTGCTGCACACCTGGCTGCCGGACGCCATGGAAGGCCCGACCCCCGTGTCGGCGCTGATCCACGCGGCGACCATGGTGACCGCCGGCGTGTTCATGGTGGCCCGCCTGTCGCCGCTGTTCGAGACCTCGCCCTTCGCCCTGACGGTTGTGATGATCATCGGCGCCATCACCGCGTTTTTCGCGGCGACGGTTGGCCTCGTCCAGAACGACATCAAGCGCGTCATCGCCTACTCGACCTGTTCGCAGCTCGGCTACATGTTCGTGGCGCTGGGGGCAGGGGCCTATTCGGCCGGTGTCTTCCATCTTTTCACCCACGCCTTCTTCAAGGCTCTCCTGTTCCTCGGCGCCGGCGCGGTCATCCACGCCATGCACCATGAGCAGGACATGCGGAACATGGGCGGGCTCAGGAAGAAGATCCCCATCACCTACGCGATGATGCTGATCGGCACGCTGGCGCTGACCGGCGTCGGCATTCCGGGGACGAATTTCGGTTTTGCCGGCTTCTTCTCCAAGGATTCGATCATCGAAAGCGCTTACGCCGTCGGTGGCAATGTCGGCAGCTTCGCCTTCTGGATGCTGGTTGTCGCGGCGCTGTTCACGAGCTTCTACTCGTGGCGCCTGATCCACCTGACGTTCCACGGCTCGCCGCGCGATGCGCAGCACAGCCATACCGCTCATCCCGAGCCGGCGCATGCCGACGCGGAAACCCATCATGAGCCACTCGATGACAGCAATCTCGAGGATCACGTCCACGCGGCCGTGAGCCACGACGATGCCCATCACCACGGCTCGGCCTACGAGCACGCCCATGAATCGC
Organism: Devosia sp. FJ2-5-3; assembly: GCF_029201545.1. Lineage (NCBI taxonomy): Bacteria > Pseudomonadati > Pseudomonadota > Alphaproteobacteria > Hyphomicrobiales > Devosiaceae > Devosia > Devosia sp. FJ2-5-3. Next base: position 2,055,005 of record NZ_CP104007.1, read on the forward strand.
CCAACGTCATGCTGGTGCCGCTTTATGTGCTGGCCGTCGGCGCGGTCCTTGCCGGTGCGGTGTTCTACGGCATGTTCTTCCACGACGTGGAGCACATCGAGCACTTCTTCGCCGGTTCGATCTATGTCGATCACGCCATCATCGAAGAGGCCCATCATGTGCCGCTATGGGTGAAGTGGAGCGCGACCATCTCCATGATCATCGGCTTTGCGGCCGCATGGTACATGTACATCGCACGTCCAGACGTTCCCAGCCGGTTGGCTGCCGCCAATCCGGGGCTCTACAAATTCCTGCTCAACAAGTGGTATTTCGACGAGCTCTACAATTTCATCTTCGTGCGCCCGACCCTGTGGCTCGGCCGCGCGGTCTGGAAGGGGTTCGATGACTGGCTGGTTGACGGCAAGATTGCCGAGGGCCTTGGCCGGCGCGTGCAGAACGTCACCTCCTGGGTGGTCAGGCTGCAGTCTGGCTACCTCTATCATTATGCCTTCGCCATGCTGATCGGCATCGCGGCGCTGCTGACCTGGGCCATCGCGGCCGGGGGACTGATCTGATGACCTTCGAGAATTCTATCCTCACGCTTCTGACGTTCCTGCCGCTCCTCGGGGCAGTGCTGATCCTGCTCTCGCCCAAGACGGCAATTGGCGCGATCCGCTGGATCGCCCTGGGCACCACGGTCGTGACCTTGGTGCTGTCGCTATGGATGTGGTCGGCCTTCGATCCGTCCAACCCCGGCTTCCAGTTCGTCGTCAACTACAACTGGCTGGGCGACAGCATTGGCTATCGCGTCGGCGTCGACGGCATTTCCGTGCTGTTCGTGGTGCTCTCGGCGCTCTTGATGCCGTTCTGTATCCTGGCTAGCTGGGAATCCATCGAGCATCGGGTCAAGGAATACATGATCGTATTCCTCGTTCTCGAAATGCTGATGATCGGCGTGTTCACCACGCTCGACCTGGCGATGTTCTATGTGTTCTTTGAAGGCACGCTGCTGCCGATGTTCCTGATCATCGGTATCTGGGGCGGCAAGCGCCGCATCCAGGCAGCCTACAAGTTCTTCTTCTACACTTTCGTCGGTTCGGTGCTGATGCTGCTGGCCATCATGGCCATGTACTGGAATGCCGGCACCTCCGACATTTCGCGCCTGCTCACCCACGAATTCCCGGAGAGCATGCAGTTCTGGCTGTGGCTGGCCTTCTTCGCCTCGCTGGCGGTGAAAATGCCGATGTGGCCGTTCCATCGCTGGCTGCCGGAAGCGCACGTGGAGGCACCGACCGCCGGTTCTGTGATCCTGGCGGCGATCCTGCTCAAGCTGGGCGGCTACGGCTTCCTCCGCTTCTCGCTGCCGATGTTCCCGGACGCCTCGGCCTATTTCGCCAATTTCGTCTTCTTCCTTTCGGTTGCTGCCATCATCCTCACCTCCGTGGTGGCGCTGGTGCAGACCGACATCAAGAAGCTGATCGCCTATTCGTCCGTGGCGCATATGGGCTTTGTGACCATGGGTATCTTCGCGGGCAATGCGCTGGGTATCCAGGGCGCCATGTTCCAGATGATCTCGCATGGTCTGGTGTCGGGCGCGCTCTTCCTTGCCGTCGGCGTCATCTATGACCGCATGCACACTCGCGACATCGAAGCCTATGGCGGCCTTGTCGAGCGCATGCCGAAATATGCCTTCGCCTTCATGGTCTTCACCATGGCCAATGTCGGGCTTCCGGGCACGTCGGGCTTTGTCGGTGAATTCCTGACCATGATCGGCGTATTCCAGGTGAATACCTGGGTGGCGTTCGGCGCGGCCTTCGGCATGGTCTTCTCGGCCTGCTACGCTCTCTGGCTCTATCGCCGGGTGATTTTCGGTGCGCTGACCAAGGAATCCCTCAAGGGCATTCTCGACCTCAATCTGCGCGAGAAGGTCACGCTCTACCCGCTTATCGTGATGATCATCGTCTTCGGTTTCTACCCGGCGCCGATCCTCGACACGACCGCTGCAGCGGTGAACAACCTCGTGGCTCACTATGCCACTTCGGTCGGGCTCGACCCGGCCGTGTCCCTGGCTGATGCCCGGGCTCCCCTCGAATATGTCGCGCCCACGGGCGAGGCACAGCCGGCTGCGGCCGCGCCCGCTGCGCATTAGGAGACCAACGTGAACTCTGACGTTACTGATTTCGCGAGCCTGGCTCCGGCCTATCCCGAGCTGCTTCTGGCAGTCGGCGCACTCGTGTTGCTGCTCCTGGGCGTTGTCATCAACAAGGAACGCTCCGACCTCGTGTCGTGGCTGTCCATGGGACTGCTTCTCGCAGCCGGCGTGGTCATTGCGGTGATGCCGTCGGACGGGGTCATCTTCAACGGCCTGTTCATCTCCGACGCGTTCTCGCGCTACATGAAGTTGATCGTCATCGGTGGCGCTGTGCTGGCGCTGCTGCTGGCCCGCAACAATTCCGAACAGCACGGCGTCCATAAATACGAATATTCCGTGCTCGCCGTTCTGGCGACGCTGGGCATGCTGATCATGGTTTCGGCTCATGATCTGATGAGCCTTTATGTCGGCCTCGAGCTGCAGTCCCTTTCGCTCTACGTCATGGCCGCCATCAAGCGCGATGACCCCAAGGCATCGGAAGCGGGCCTCAAATATTTCGTCCTCGGTGCGCTATCCTCGGGTATGCTGCTCTATGGTGCCTCGCTGATCTATGGTTTTACCGGCCATACCAATCTCAGCGCCATCTCGGTGGCCATTGCCAATGAGGGTCGTTCCATCGGCCTGATCTTCGGCCTTGTGTTCCTGCTTGCAGGCGTTGCCTTCAAGATTTCGGCCGTGCCGTTCCACATGTGGACGCCGGACGTCTATGAAGGCGCACCGACGCCGGTCACCGCCTTCTTCGCCATGGCCCCCAAAGTGGCCGCTATGGCGCTGATGATCCGTCTCGTCATGGATACGTTCGAGCCGATCAGCCGGGACTGGCAACAGGTCGTCATCTTCCTGTCCATCGCCTCGATGGTGCTGGCCGCCTTCGCTGCCATCGGCCAGAAGTCGATCAAGCGCCTCATCGCTTATTCCTCGATCGGTCACGTCGGCTTTGCGCTGGTGGGCCTGTCCTCGGGCACGCAGGTGGGCGTCGAGGGCGTCGCGATCTACATGGCGATCTATGTGATCATGACCGCCGGGCTTTTCGCCTGTATCCTGTCGCTGCGCACCGAGAACGGCTATGTCGAGAACATCGACGACATGGCCGGTGCCGCCCAGGCGCGTCCTTTCGTGGCCGCGATCATGGCCGTGCTCATGTTCTCGCTGATCGGCATGCCGCCGCTGGCTGGGTTCTTTGCCAAGTGGCAGGTGTTCCTTGCCGCCATCGAAGCCAATCTCTACGTGCTTTCGGTGATCGGCATGCTCGCTTCGGCGGTCAGCGCCTATTATTATCTCCGCGTGATCAAGACGATGTATTTCGATGAGCCCAAGAGCCAGTTCCTGGCCGTGCCGGGCGAACTGAACGTCATTCTTGCCGCAAGTGGCTTCCTCGTCATCACCTACTACTTCACCATCGGCAATCCGCTGACCGCCTTGGCGCAGACTGCCGCGGGAAGCCTGTTCTAGGTGGCGCGTTTTACCCTTGGCGCCAAGGCCAGGGCCGCGGGATACCGCGTCGCCGGCTTCGACGAAATTGGCTCCACGAACACTGAAGCACTCGCGGCATCAGCCGCGGGTGATCCGGGCGGGATCTGGTTTGCGGCACTGCAGCAGACCGCAGGGCGGGGCCGACGCGGCCGGGCCTGGCACTCGACGCCCGGCAATCTTGCAGCAAGCCTGCTTGTCATTCCCGATGCCGATCCCAATATCGTGGCGACCCTTGGCTTCGTCGCCGGTGTTGCGCTGAACACAGCGCTGGGCAAGATTCTTCCCAATGGAATGGTCAAGATTGGCATTGATGGTGCCGATGACATGGATGGGCGCTCGCGCGTCGCCCTCAAATGGCCGAACGATGTGTTGGCCGATGGCGCCAAGCTTGCGGGCATATTGCTCGAGGCGGCTCGGACGACTGACGGCAGACAAGCCATTGTCATTGGTATTGGAGTCAACGTCGTTGCAGCGCCTTCCGATTTGCCCTATCCAGCGACCTCTCTCCGGGCGCTCGGCATAGAGCGTTCCGCAGAAGATGTGTTCGAAGCCTTGTCCGAGGCTTGGGTCGAAGCATTCGGCCTGTGGGCCGATGGCAAGGGTATCGCAGCAGTGCTCGATCTCTGGCGCCATTCGGCCGCAGGATTGGGGGCTCCGGTCGCCGTCACACAGGATGGTGTCGTGCGACGCGGCATCTTTGAAACGATCGATTCCGCCGGGCGGCTGATCATGCGCGACGATGAAGGCGCGCGCATCGCCATCACCGCCGGCGACGTCCATTTTGGGGCAACGGCCAGCGCCCAAAGCTGACCACTACAGGGCAGGGCGACCGGCGACCAGAGTTCGCGCGGCGTCCGGCCAGAACAAGGATAGAATGACCCATGGCCAAATCCCCAAGGGATGAGCTTGTCTTCGTGCCGCTTGGCGGCGTCGGCGAAATCGGCATGAACATGGCAGCGTACGGCTTCGGTCCGGCGCGTTCGCGCAAATGGATCGTCGTCGATTGCGGCGTCAGCTTTGGCGGACCCGATTTGCCCGGAATCGAACTGATCATGGCCAATCCCGAGTTTCTCGAGGAGAATGCCGACGACGTCCTCGCGCTCGTGCTGACACACAGCCACGAAGACCATTACGGCGCCGTGCTCGATCTGTGGCCCGTGTTCGACAAGCCGGTCTATGCCACCCAGTTCACCGCCTCCATGCTGGCGGCCAAGCGGGCAGGCGACGGCATCGTCGAGAATGTCGATGTCACCATCATGCGCCCGGGCAAGCCGTTTACGGTCGGCCCGTTCACCATCGAGCCGATCAACGTCGCGCACTCGATCCCCGAGGCCAATGCGCTGTTGATCACCACGCCCGTCGCCCGCGTGCTGCATACTGGTGACTGGAAGCTCGATCCGACCCCGACCATGGGCGCTCCGACCGATTTTGCACGCCTCCAGGCTATCGGCACGGAATCGGACCTGCCGCTCGCGCTGGTCTGCGACTCGACCAATGCCATGAAGGATGGCCAGAGCCCGAGCGAGGCCGAAATCGGCGCGACGCTGGCCGCTCTGATCGCCGAGGCACCGCATCGCGTCGCCGTCACCACCTTCGCATCCAATGTCGGTCGCGTTGTTTCCATCGTGCGGGCGGCCCATCAGAACGGTCGCCAGGTGGTGATGTCGGGGCGCTCGCTGCACCGCATCATGGGCATCGCCAAGGAACTGGGCATGCTCGAAGGCCTGCCGCCCGTGCTCGACCAGGATGCCTACAAGTCTGTGCCGCGCGACAAATGCGTGCTGATCTGTACAGGCAGCCAGGGCGAAGCGCGCGCCGCCATCGCCCGTATCGCGCGCGGTGACCACCCGGTCATCGATCTCAATGCCGGCGATCGGATGATCTTCTCGTCCTGGGCCATTCCGGGCAATGAGCGCGAAGTCATCGATATCCAGAACCTGCTGATCGACAAAGGCGTCGAGCTCATCACCCAGAACGATGCTCTTGTGCACGTCACCGGCCACCCGCGCCGCGACGAGCTGCGCCAGCTCTACAAATGGGTGAAGCCGGAAGTGCTCGTGCCGGTTCACGGCGAAGCCATGCATCTTGCCGCCCATGCCAAGCTGGGTCGCGAAGAGGGCATCCCCAATGTCTGCGAAGCGCGCAATGGCGACATGGTCCGGCTCTTCCCCGAGCCCATGACCCATCCCGCCGAAGTTCGCACCGGCGAGCTCTATCTCGATGGCCTGGTGCTCTGCACGCCGGAAGAAAGTGGCGTCAAAGGCCGTCGCCGCCTGTCGTTCGGCGGCCATGTCGTGGTCAGCCTCTGCGTCAATTCCAGCGGCCACGTCGTCTCCGGCCCGCAATATGTCATCGAAGGCCTGCCTGAAACCGAGGACGAATCCATCGTCGATCTGGTCGAGGACACGGTCGGCGGCGTTCTCAAGTCCATGCCGCCAAAGCGTCGCTCGGACCCCGACGTCCTCGGTTCGGCGCTCTTCAAGGCCATCCGGAACGAGATCAATGGTTTTTGGGGCCGCAAGCCGAATGTGAACGTCTTCGTTCACCGCGTGTAATGGTGTACGGGCGCGACAAGTTAGCAGCTATCGCTCGTGCCCGTCCTAACGGATAATAGACGTCATGCAGTACATGTCGCTCGTCGCGGTCTTCTTCATTATCTGGTGGCTATCGTTTGTGGCGGTGCTGCCAATCGGCTCGCACAGCCACCACGAGACAGGGTCCGAGGTGGTCAGCGGCGGGGACCCGGGCGCACCCCTGCTGCCGCGCCTGGGGTTTAAGATGCTCCTCGCAACCGGCATTGCGATCGTGGTGACCGCCCTGTTGTTCTGGGGCATGTCCAACGAGACGCTTCACCGCTACTGGAACCGCTGATCCGGTTTCTGATGACCCGCCCGGCGCATGTCAGGGCGGGTTTTTTATTACCCTCCGCCGGTAGCCCGATGGCTCGGCCCGATCACCGTCGGCGCGGCTCATCGCACGGCGTGTGCATGGGCCATTTCAAGCACAGCGCGCAGATCATCGATGTTGGCCTCATGCAAGTCCACGAGCGTCCAGCCCTGTTTGCCCCATGCATTGGGCACAGGACTGAAGATCTCGGAGGCCACTTCGCATTTGAGCAACTGTTCGTCGGGCAACAACTTTACATTGGCCATGAGACCATCTGCCGCGAGGGTGGCGTAAATCCGCTTCACGCGGAAGGCCGCCCGGTCGAAATGGGGCCGCTCTTCGGTGCCGTCGAGGCTCATCGCAATGGCCCTGAGATCTGAAGCATTTGCCATAAGTCATTGCTTTCTAACAAAAAAGCAGGGCACTAGGCCCTGCTTGATTGAGTTGGTTCGACAATACGTTGGTCTTAGGCACGCTACGAGGCGGCAGCCAACGCTCCTCCCTTGACGTTGTCGAAGTACAGCGGTTTAAGCCGCTTCGTTTTATTGTGCGGGGAACCTAACAACAGAATTTCATCCTGTCACGTGGATTCTGCATAGCTAGCATGCTTGAAACGTATGGACGGTTGGGCTCTGAGTGGGCATCAACAAACCCATGAGTCGAAGCGCGTAACTTCCGGAGTTCCCATGCGCCTTTCCCGCTATTTTCTGCCGGTGCTCCGCGATGTGCCGAAAGAAGCCGAGATCGTTTCCCATCGCCTGATGTTGCGGGCAGGCATGATCCGCCAGCAGGCCTCTGGCCTCTATTCCTGGCTGCCCCTTGGCTACAAGGTTCTGATGAAGGTCCAGAAAATCATCGAGGAGGAGCAGAACCGCTCTGGCGCGGTGCAGCTTTTGATGCCGACCATCCAGTCAGCAGATCTCTGGCGCGAGTCCGGCCGTTACGAAGCCTATGGCAAGGAAATGCTGCGCATCGAGGATCGGCACGAGCGCGAATTCCTCTATGGTCCCACCAATGAGGAGATGATCACCGACATCTTCCGGACCTATGTGAAGTCCTACAAGGATCTGCCGCTGAACCTCTACCACATCCAGTGGAAGTTCCGCGACGAGGTGCGTCCACGCTTCGGCACGATGCGGTCGCGCGAATTCCTGATGAAGGACGCCTATTCCTTCGATCTGGACGAGGCCGCCGCCGTCAAGGCGTTCCAGCGCATGTTCGTGGCCTATCTGCGCACTTTCCGGCGCATGGGCCTCGTGGGTATCCCGATGCGCGCCGATACCGGCCCGATCGGTGGCGATCTCTCCTATGAGTTCCACGTGCTGGCCGACACCGGCGAAAGCGGCGTGTTCCTCGACAAGGACCTGCTGAACAAGACCATTCCGGCGATCGACACCGACTACCGCGGCGATCTCGACCCGATCTTCAAGGACTGGACGTCGCTGTTCGCCGCCACGGACGAAATGACGACCGAGGAAGCGTTCCGTGAAGCCGTGCCTGCCGACAAGCAACTCATGGCGCGCGGCATCGAGGTCGGCCACATTTTCTACTTCGGCACGAAGTATTCCGAGCCGATGAAGGCAGAAGTCACCGGCGCCGATGGCAAGAACGTTCCCGTTCACATGGGATCGTATGGCATTGGGCCGACCCGTGTCGTGCCGGCGATCATCGAGGCGAGCCACGACGAGAACGGCATTGTCTGGCCGGTTTCCGTCGCGCCGTTCGAGGCCGTGCTGATCAACCTCAAGGCCGGCGATGCCGATACCGACGCCGCTTGCGACAAGCTCTATGGCGAGCTGACGGCCGCTGGTCTCGACATGCTCTATGACGACCGCGACCAGCCGGCGGGCAGCAAGTTTGCCACCGCCGACCTGATCGGCATCCCGTACCAGATTATCCTGGGGCCACGCGGCCTTAAATCGGGCGAAGTCGAGATCAAGCATCGCAAGAGCGGTGAGCGCGAGACGCTGCCGATCTCTGCCGCAGTCGAACGCCTGCGCGCCCTCATCGAACCCCAGCGGATGGACGACATTTGACCCAAGGCGCTCAGCAGGCCCCGGCTAACCGGGCAAATCGACCCTTTGCCCGGTTCGAATGGATGATTGCTGGGCGCTATCTGCGCGCGCGGCGCAAGGAAGCCTTCATTTCGGTCATCGCCAGCCTCACCATGGTTGGCGTGGCCATCGGCGTTGCCACGCTCATCGTGGTGATGTCGGTGATGAACGGTTTTCGCGCCGAGCTCCTGGACAAGATCCTGGGGCTCAATGGCCATTTCACGGCCTTTCCCATCGAGAGCAAATTCACCGACTACAAGGACACTGTGGACGCCATCGAGACCGTCGAGGGCGTTACCTATGCGGTGTACTTCGTCGAGGGCCAGGTGCTCGCTTCGGGGCGGGGCAGTTCTGCGGGCGTCAGCGTTCGCGGCATGGATGAGGAAAACCTCAAGAAGCTGAGCCTGCTCTACAATTCGGCCGAGCTCGGTGGTTATGACAATTGGGACGAGGTCAATGGCGTCGCCATCGGCTATCGCCTGGCCCAGACGCTGGGCGTCACCATTGGCGACCAGGTGCAGATCATCAATCCCGACGGTGCCATGACGCCTTTCGGTTCGACCCCGCAGATCCGGTCCTATCCGGTCAACGTCATCTTCAATGTCGGCATGGTCGAGTTCGACAGCTATTTCATGTATATGCCGCTCGAACCGGCGCAGGATTATTTCAAGCTCTACGAAGACGTCCTCAAGCCCGGCATGGGCCCGCTCGATCCGATGGCCAGCGACGAGGAAATCGACGCCGCCTATGAGCGCGTCGGCCAGGCCTCGGCCGTTGAAATCTTCATCCAGAACCCCGACGCCATTACCACCATGCGCGAACGCCTGCAGGCCAAGACCGAGCTGCGTCCCATGGTGCTGACCGACTGGCAGCAGCGCAACGAAACCTTCTTTTCGGCGCTGCAGGTCGAGCGCGTGGTGATGTTCACCATCCTCTCGATGATCATCCTCGTGGCGGCCTTCAACATCATCTCCAGCCTCGTCATGCTGGTGAAGGACAAGGGCAAGGATATCGCCGTGCTGCGCACAATGGGCGCCACGCGCGGGGCGATCATGCGCATCTTTTCCATCACTGGCACCACAATCGGCGTGATCGGTACGCTCAGCGGACTGGTGCTGGGGTTGATCGTCGCCGCCAATGCCGAAACGCTGCGCGCCGCCATTTCCAATACGCTTGGCATTGCGCTTTTCCCGCCGGAAGTGTTCTTCCTCTCGGCCCTGCCGAGCAAGACCGATCCGGTGGAAGTTGCCGTGGTCGTGTCCCTGGCCCTGGGTTTAAGCTTCCTCGCCACGCTTTATCCGGCCTGGCGCGCCGCCCAATATGATCCAGTAGAGGCGCTGCGCTATGAATAGTCCCCATCTGCGCCTTTCGGGTGTCCACCGGCATTATGGCGAAGGCGAGCGCATGGTGCGCGTGCTCGATGCTGCTGACATGGTTGTCGAAAGCGGCGAGCTGGTTGCGCTGGTCGCGCCCTCGGGCGCCGGCAAATCGACCCTGTTGCATCTTTGCGGCCTGCTCGAGCCACCACAGGCGGGGGAAGTCGAGATCGTCGGGGTCAAGACCAGCGGGCTCAATGACCGCGGCCGCACGCAATTGCGGCGCTCGACTGTCGGCTATGTCTATCAGTTCCACCATCTGCTGCCCGAATTCTCGGCGCTCGAGAATGTTGCCATGCCGCAATTGATTGCCGGTCAGGGGCCAGAAGCGGCAAAGGTGCGGGCGCAGGAATTGCTCGAGCTGCTCGGGGTCGGCCATCGTGGCGACCACCGCCCGGCGGAACTGTCCGGCGGCGAACAGCAACGTGTGGCCATCGCCCGCGCGGCCGCCAATCACCCCCGGGTGATCCTGGCCGATGAACCCACCGGCAATCTCGACCCCGAAACGAGCGACCGGGTGTTCCAGGCGCTGCAGTCGCTGATCCGCAGTGAGGGCGCCGCTGCGCTGATCGCCACGCACAATTACGATCTCGCCCGCAGGGCAGACCGGATCATTACCCTCCGCAACGGGCAGGTGGTGGCCCACACCCTCTAGTGAATGGCGCTCCTGCCTTGCGCTTGCCATTCATCCCGCCTACATCCGGGCACCATCCGAAAAAGGAAGCTTTAGAAAATGGCCGATTACGCCGATCCCGAAAACACCCTCGTCATCGAAACCACCAAGGGCAATGTCGTCATCGAGATGCGTCCTGACCTGGCACCGAACCACGTCGCCCACATCAAGAAGCTGGCGCGTGAAGGTTTCTACGACGGTATCGTGTTCCACCGCGTGATCGAGGGCTTCATGGCCCAGACCGGCTGCCCGCAGGGCCGCGGTACCGGCGGTTCGCAGTATCCCGATCTCAAGGCCGAGTTCAGCGCCGAGCCGCATGTCCGCGGTGTCGCCTCCATGGCCCGCGCCCAGAACCCGGACAGCGCCAATTCGCAGTTCTTCATCTGCTTTGACGACGCCCGCTTCCTCGACCGCCAGTACACCGTCTGGGGCATGGTCGTCGAAGGCATGGAAAATGTCGACCAGATCAAGCGCGGCGAGCCCGTCGTCAATCCGGACAAGATGATCTCGGTCAAGGTCGCCGCAGATATCGCGGCCTAAGCCCGACTCGTGGCAATGATTGAGCCCCTCGGCCTGCGGCCGGGGGGCTTTTTGTTGTCGGCTGTTCAGGAGCTTTAGGTGCGCATGGAAACGATCCTCTGGGCGCTGCTCGGCATTGTCGCAGGCGCTTGCATCGCCACCCAGGCGCCGATCAACGCCCAGCTCGGCCGCGCGTTGAACGTGCCTATTGCCGCGGCCGGCGTCTCGTTCGTGGCCGGCGCGGTCGTGCTCTGGGCCATCGCCTTCGCCTATAGCCACTTCGCAGATATCCCGATCAATTTCGGCGCCCCCGCGCCCTGGACCTTCGTGGCCGGGGGCCTGCTCGGCGCGATCTACGTCTTTTCCAACATCATGCTGACGCCGATGATCGGGGCGGCGGCGGTCATGGCGCTGTCCGTCGCCGGGCAATTGGTAGGCGGCATGCTGCTCGACAAGATCGGCTTCATGGGCATGGCCGTCCGCGAGATTTCCATGGGGCGGCTTGCCGGTGCGGCGCTCCTCGTCGCCGGTGCCCTTATGATCCGCATCTTCTGAAAACCCGGCAACTTCGCCGCATCTGACCCGTTTCGGCCTGGGGCAAGAAATGCTAACGAGGCGGCATGCGCGTATCAGAATTCGACTTCGACCTGCCCGAGAACCTTATCGCCCTTCATCCGGCCGAGCCCCGCGATAGCGCGCGGCTCTTGCTCGTGCGTCCGGGCGAGCCCATTGAAGACCGGCACATCCCCGATCTGCTGACCCTCCTGCAGCCCGGCGACGTGCTTGTCGTCAACGACACCCGTGTCCTGCCGGCCGAGCTCAGGGGTACGCGGGTGCGCGGGGAGTTGCGGGCCAATGTGTCGTTCAACCTCCACAAGCGCGTCGATGCTCATACCTGGCGTGCCTTTGCCCGTCCGGCCAAAAAGCTCGCGCTGCTCGATGAGCTGGAGCTCGGCAATGGCGACGCCGACGCCCTGCGCGCCCGTGTGGCGGGCAAGGGCGACACCGGAGAGATAACGCTGGAGTTCGAGCTGGGCGGGGCTGAGCTCGACGAGGCCATCAAGTCGCACGGCGCCATGCCGCTGCCGCCCTATATCGGGGCCAAGCGCGACGTCGAAGAGCGCGACAAGGTCGACTACCAGACCGTCTATGCCGCCGAGGATGGGGCCGTGGCCGCGCCGACGGCTGGCCTCCATTTCACCGAAAAACTGCTCCAGCAGATTTCCGATCTCGGCGTCACCATCGAGCGGGTGACGCTGCATGTGGGGGCAGGGACCTTCCTGCCGATGAAGGCGGACGACACCGACGATCACGTCATGCATTCAGAATGGGGCGAGATCGACCAGGCAACGGTCGAACGCATCAACGCCCGCCGTGCTGCCGGTGGTCGCGTCGTTGCCGTCGGCACCACCAGCCTGCGCCTCCTCGAAACCGCCTCGCGCGCAACCGGCACGTTGCAGCCCTTCATGGGCGATACCGACATCTTCATCACGCCGGGCTTCCGCTTCCGCACCGTCGATTTGCTGATGACCAATTTCCACCTGCCCAAGTCGACCTTGTTCATGCTGGTCAGCGCCTTTTCAGGCCTCAACACCATGAAGGCGGCCTACGCCCATGCGATCGCTGGTGGTTACCGGTTCTATTCCTATGGCGATTCCTCGCTGCTGTTCCGGGATCGGAGCGGCGACGACGAGGACGAGGTGTGACCGCTCGGTCCACACCGATAACGCGACACGTCAACCGCATCATCACCGTGCTGCGGCGCATTTCAGCGGAGGGTGAGGCCTCGCACCTCACCTTCGCCGATCTCATCGCTGCCATGGGGCCACAGGCGCATCGCCTGCTGATCCTCATGTTGACCCTGCTCAACATGATCCCCGGTCCGCCGGGTTTTGGCGGCACCATCGCCTGGACGACCTTTGCCGTGGCCCTGGCCATGGTGCTCAACCGGCCCATCCGTCTCCCCGGCATTATCGGGCGGCGGAAACTGCCGCTGAAGCCGCTGCTGCTGGCCAGTGAACAGGTCGCGAAGGTGACGTCGATCATTGCGCGGTTTTCGCGGCCCCGGTTGCGTGTGCTGACCGGAGCCGGGGCCAATGTGCCCTATGGCATCTTCGCCATGCTCATCAGCGTAGCGATGACCATCCCGATCCCGTTCGTCAACGCCGTGCCCAATATAGGGCTCTGCATCCTCGCCTTCTCCATGCTCAACCGCGACGGAATCGGCACTGTGCTTGGCGTGCTTGTGTGTGTCATCGGCCTCGGCGTCGAGGCTGGCCTGATCCTTGGGGTCATAAATCTCGGCATGAATGCGATCGAGGCGGTCCGCTGACCGCCTCGCAGCGGCGTGCTCAGCCAGCCGCGCTTTCGTGCACCAGCGTACCCGAGAAGCCGCACGCCGCCCCGTGATAGGCAAGGCATCCATCCTTCTCGTTGATCACGAGAAAGCCGTCGGCATCAAAAACGAGTTCGACTTCGCAGTAGCGTTCGTTCATCAGCCGATTGTCCGAGCCGGCGACATAGTCTTCATTCTCGACAAAGAAATTGCCCCCGGCAGCGCTGAGGATCATCTCGCCTTCGATCCCGCCCGCGCAGCCGGGCATGTCGTTCTCGATGGGCACAATTGTCTCGATGCCGATTGCATAAACATCGTTCTCGATATGGCGCAGATTGACCGTCAAATCGCCTTCGCCGGAGCCGAAATACGTTCCCTCGCGCACCGGAGTGCTTGTCTTGTCCTTGGCGATCACCATGGCGGTTGATGCAAACAGCGCGGCGCTGGCGGCGAAAAGGGCAATAAAGCGCATGAAAATCCCTCGGGAAAAGAATCGAAATCGACTTCCAACAGTCCTGCCGGTGAACATGGCAGAATTCGGAGGCATCGTCGGCACCGGGGTCATTGTCCCCAGACCGGCAAACGGCTAGAACCCGGCCCATGAGCACGACGACAGACAAACAGGTCACCTTCTCCCTTCTCGCCAAAGATGGCATGGGACGGCGCGGCCGTATCGACACGCCTCGCGGCGCCATCCACACCCCAGCCTTCATGCCGGTGGGCACTGCGGGGACGGTCAAGGCCATGTATCCCGAACAGGTGCGCGAGACCGGCGCCGATATCCTTTTGGGCAACACCTATCATCTGATGCTGCGCCCCGGTGCCGAGCGCGTGGCCTCGCTGGGTGGCCTGCATACTTTCATGGACTGGGAGCGGCCGATCCTCACCGATAGCGGCGGCTTCCAGGTGATGTCGCTGGCCAAGCTCCGCAAGCTCAACGAGAAGGGCGTGACCTTCAAGTCGCATATCGACGGCTCCTCCCATGAGTTGACACCGGAGCGTTCCATCGAGATCCAGACCCTGCTCGACAGCGACATCATCATGCAGCTCGACGAGTGCATTTCGCTTCCCGCAGAGCGCAAGGAAATCGAGCGCGCCATGGAGCTCTCGCTCCGCTGGGCCGATCGCTCCAAGACCGCCTTCAACAACCAGAAGAACCGCGCTCTGTTCGGCATCGTGCAGGGCGGCGATGATCCGGACTTGCGCGTGGGCTCCGCCGAAGGGCTGAAGTCGATCGGCTTTGACGGCTACGCCGTTGGCGGCCTTGCCGTAGGCGAGCCGCAGGAAGTCATGTTCCGCGTGCTCTCCAACATCACGCCCGAATTGCCGGAAGACCGTCCGCGCTACCTCATGGGCGTCGGCAAGCCCGACGATATTCTCGGCGGCATCGAGCGGGGTATCGACATGTTCGACTGCGTGCACCCCACCCGCGCCGGCCGCCATGGCCACGCCTATACGCGGTTCGGCGTCATCAATTTCAAGAATGCCCGCCATAAGGACGACCCGCGGCCCATCGACGAGGCCTCGCCAAATCCCAATTGCCGGCGCTGGAGCCGGGCCTATCTTCATCATCTGGTCAGGACGGAAGAGATTTTGGGAGCCATGGTGCTTTCCCAGATCAACCTCGCCTATTATCAAGAACTCACCGCGGGCACTCGCGCCGCTATCGAGGCCGGGCGCCTCGCCGATTTTGCAGCCGAAACACGCGCGGTCTGGGCCGCAGGCGATCTGCCGGTTCTGTAAGTATTTCAAGGGGATAGAAGGTCATGGCTAAAGCTGGTCGTAAGGACGGTTTCGCGGCTCTGAGCAAGCTCAGAAAGCAGATTGCGGAACAGCCCATGCGCTTGATGTTCGCCGAGGATCCGAACCGCTTCCGGCGGTTTTCGGCAAGCGGCGCAGACATCCTGCTCGACTATTCCAAGAACCGGATCGACGAAGAGGTCATGGCTGCCCTCTTCGATCTGGCGCGCGCTGCCGGCGTCGAGGAGCGGCGGGTGCAGATGTGCGAAGGCGAGCACATCAACATCACCGAAGACCGCGCCGTCATGCACATGGCGCTGCGCTATCAGGGCGAGCGCCCGGTAGAGGTCGACGGCAAGGATGTCATGCCCGACGTTCGGGCTGTGCTCAAGGCCATCGAGGATTACACCAATGCCGTTCGCAGTGGTGAAATCCGCGGCCATGGCGGCGATCAGTTCACCGATATCGTCAATATTGGCATTGGCGGGTCGGATCTCGGCCCGGTCATGGTCACGCTCGCCCTCGAGCCCTATACGCGGCCTGATTTGCGTGCCCATTACGTCTCCAATGTCGATGGCGCCCATATCCACGACATCCTCAAGCGCCTCGACCCCAAGAAGACGCTGTTCATCGTCGCCTCGAAAACCTTCACCACCGACGAGACCATGACCAACGCCAATTCGGCGCGGAAGTGGATCGCCGAGGCGCTGGGCGAGGACGCCGTTTCGGGCCATTTCGCCGCCGTCTCCACCAATATCGAGGCCTGCGCCAAGTTCGGCATCCGGGAAGACCGCATTTTCGGGTTCTGGGATTGGGTCGGCGGGCGGTATTCCGTCTGGTCGGCCATCGGCCTGCCCGTGGCGCTGGCCGTTGGCTACGAGAATTTTGCAAAATTCCTGGCCGGCGCCGACGCCATGGACCGCCACTTCCTCGAGACCCCGCTCGAGCAGAACCTGCCCGTCATCATGGGTCTGCTGGGCGTCTGGTATCGCAATGCCTGGGGGTTCTCGACCCACGCCGTCTTGCCCTATGACCAGCGTCTCAGCCGCTTCCCGGCCTATCTGCAGCAACAGGACATGGAATCGAACGGTAAGTCGGTGACGCTCAGCGGCAAGCCCGTTGGCTGGTCCACCGGCCCGATCGTCTGGGGCGAGCCCGGCACTAATGGCCAGCACGCCTTCTATCAGCTGATCCATCAGGGTACCGACGTCATCCCCTGCGATTTCCTCATCGCCGCCCAGCCGCACGAAAGCCTGCCGCCGCACCACGACAAGCTGGTCGCCAATGTGCTCGCCCAGTCCGAAGCGCTCATGCTCGGCAAAACCGAGGAAGAAGTCGTCGGCGAGCTCAAGGCGCAGGGCCTCTCCAAGGACGAGATCAAGGCGCTGGCGCCACACAAGGTGTTCCCCGGCAACCGTCCCTCCAACACGCTGTTTTACATGCAGTTGACCCCCGAGACGCTTGGCGCGCTGGTCGCGCTCTACGAGCACAAGGTGTTCGTCCAGGGCGTCATCTGGAACGTCAATTCCTACGACCAGTGGGGCGTGGAGCTCGGCAAGCAGCTCGCCAAGGCGCTGCTGCCCAAGGTGCAGGGCCAGCAGAGCGGGGAAGGGCACGACAGCTCGACCCAGGGCCTCCTCAAATACTACCTCGCAAACAAGGCCTGATGTCTTGACCATCACCACCGAAGAGCAGCTGGAAAAACTCAAGGCCATCGGCCGCATCTGTGCCGTGGCCCGCGAGGCCATGGCGGCGGCGATGCAGCCGGGCATGACTACGCTCGAGCTGGACGAAATCGGGGCAAAAATCCTCGCCGCAAACGGCGCGCGGTCGGCCCCCATCCTCACCTATGATTTTCCGGGCCACACCTGCATTTCGGTGAACGAAGAGATCGCCCACGGCATTCCGGGCAGCCGCGTGCTGCGCGAGGGCGATCTCGTCAATATCGACGTCTCGGC
Organism: Devosia sp. FJ2-5-3; assembly: GCF_029201545.1. NCBI lineage: Bacteria > Pseudomonadati > Pseudomonadota > Alphaproteobacteria > Hyphomicrobiales > Devosiaceae > Devosia > Devosia sp. FJ2-5-3. The sequence continues at coordinate 2,072,150 of NZ_CP104007.1, forward strand.
CGAAAAGGACGGGGTCTTTGCAGATTGCGGCGCGTCCTACGTCCTCGGCAAGGGCGATCCACGTCTCGAAGCCCTTTGCCGCGATGGCAAGAAGGCGATGTGGGCGGGGATCAACGCGGTCAAGGCCGGCGCGCCCTTCGCCGATATCGGCACGGCCATCGGCAAGCTGGCGAAAAAGGGCGGCTATACGCTGATCCGCAATCTCGCCAGCCACGGCGTCGGCGACAGCCTTCATGACGAGCCGGGTGAAATCTCCACCTGGCCCGACAAGTCCGAGCGCCGCCGCATCACCGATGGCCTGGTCTTCACTATCGAACCCTTCCTCTCCATGGGCGGCCAGATGGCCGAACAGAAGGATGATGACGACGAGTGGACGCTGGTGGCCCATCCGCTGGCGCCATGCGTGCAATATGAGCACACCATCGTGGCGACGCCGCGGGGCGCCCTGGTGGTCACCCTGGCGGCCTAAAGCCAGACCAGCAGCATCGGGCCCATGACGATCAATGCCAGCCCGATGACGAAGCGCAGATTGCCGAACCGGCGCAGCCCCGGCGCGCTGAGGACGGTGGCCAGCAGGAAATAGCCGGCCAGCGCGATGACCGCCGGCGTCAGCACGCTGGTCGCCAGCGGCGTGTTCTCGTTGATCTGCAGATAGATCATGTGCCCGCCGGCAAAGCCGATCAGCGAGGTGATGATCACCGTCATCGCCTTGGCGGTGATGATGAGCGCCATGTCGATGGTGTTGCTCGTCATCAGCAGCGCCAGCCCCGTCGCCGTCACGTGCACGGCCGCCAGCGTCGAGAACACCTGGCTCTGCGCCAGCAGCGGCACCAGCTCCGGCGGCGCCGTCAGCGGCAGCGCGCCGATCATCGGCAGATTGGCGCCATACTGGGCCAGCAGGAAAATCGCATAGAGCATGACCAGCGTGCTGGTCGCGAACACGATGAGTGTCGCGGCAAGCACCTTGAGCAGATCCATTGTGTCCTGGGACATGCCGCCTCTTTGCTGCTGAACTCGGTGATCTTAGGGTTTTCGCGCGATTCTGGCAGTGCCAGATTGCGGCGGCACGCGCCGTCCCGGCTGGTGGCGCACGCGGATCGGCATGCGCAGGCCCTCGGACATTTCGTCTGCATCGGCGCGATAGTCGAGTTCGGCGTAAGGGTCGGGGTCGTGCGTCATGGCGATGGGCGAGCTTGTGGCTCGAAGGCCTTCATTGCGCTTGCGCGGCGCAAGGCAGGCGAAGCAAACATCGGGTGGAAAAGAGTGGTACGCCGGGCGGGGGTCGAACCCGCGACCATTCGATTAAAAGTCGAATGCTCTACCACTGAGCTACCGGCGCATTCCGAACGCCGTGTGGCGTTGCGGCGGAAAATAGTCAGGCAGCCTTCGGAGTCAATCTGTAATCGGCTCATATCTGCGGAATATACGCGTCTTTGACGCTGTCCCACAGCTTTATGGCGTCAGTCGGGTGCCGATGTAATCGGTGGGCAGGCAGGAGACGTCCATCTGCTCGAGCCGCTGGCACATGCTGCGCGCCGCTTCGGCCTGCGCAAACGGGCCGACGACGATGCGCGCCTGGCCTGTGGAGCCGATGTCGGCCATGATCGGTGTCAGCTCGCCGAGGACCGAGCCGAGGCGGATTTCGAGGTCGCGCCACTGGGCCGTGGCGCCGTCCCGGGCGATGGATGGCCCGATGGCAATGCCATGGGCGGCCGGCATGATGGTGCTCGAGCCCGCGGCCGCAATCAGCGCGGGCAGGGGCTGGGAGGCGTCGAGCTGGGCCGCAGCGTTTGGCAGCGGCATCTGGCGCACGAGGACCGATCCGCCTTCTGCCGCCAGCAGCTCGCCATTCTGGGTGCCGATGGATGCGGTAAAGGTGGAGCGATCGATGCCCGAGCTTGCGGGCAGGGATTCGATCAGCAGGGGTACGCTCACCTCGAGCGCGCCGATGCGCCGTGTCGCGTCGCTGCCGGCCTGTTCCTGCAGGGAGAAGCGCGCGTTGAAGATTTCGTTGTCGCGGCGGAGCCGGGCCGATTCGGTGCGCAACTCGGCGATTTCCTGCCGCAACTGCACCAGGGAAGCTCCTTCGAGGTGCGAAGTGTGCAGTCCAACAAGCAGGGATGACGGCAATATTGCCGAAACATTTGCCCCGAAAACCGCGAGCCCGCCGCACATCAAGGCGACCAGTCCCCAATTGCGGACGTCCGACTGACGAAATTGCTCAGATGTGCGCGCCAATGTCTGATCCTCGACATGCCTACGAATCAAGGGCATTACCCCTACAGACTGGGGTATCAGTTATCTGTTCGCCAACTGTTACCGCCATAAAATAGTAGCAATGGGCGGAGAGAAGCCGCCCGAGGCGGAGTATGTGCATGACCGAACTGCTTTCCATCATTCTCGCAGCGGGCGAGGGGACGCGGATGAAGTCGCGCACCCCCAAGGTTCTCCATCCCGTCGGCGGCCTCCCGATCATCGCCCATGTGGCGCGCGCGGCGCGGGAAGCAGGGTCCTCGCGGGTCGCCCTCGTCACCGGTCCTCGTCATCAGGAAATCCGCGACCGGGTATCGGCGCTGGAGCCCGATATTCTTCATTTCGAGCAGCCCGAGGCCAAGGGCACGGCCCATGCCGCCTCCATGGCGCGCGACCTTTTCGAGGCTGCCACCGGCTATGTCGCGGTCGTTTATGGCGATCATCCGCTGCTGCGCGGCGTCAATTTCCGCACCGTCATCGACCGGCTCGATGCCGGCCTAGACGTGGCGATCCTTGGATTTGAACCCAAGGACCCCACGGGCTATGGCCGCTTCATCACCGACGGCGAGCGCCTGCTGGCTATTCGCGAGCACAAGGACGCCACCGAGGAAGAGCGCCGGATTGGCCTCTGCAATGCCTGCATCCTCGCTTTCCGCGCCGAAGTGTTTCGCGATCTCATCGACAAGGTCGGCAATGACAACGCCCAGGGCGAATATTACCTGCCGGACCTCGTCGAGCTGGCCAATGCTGCCGGAAAGTCCGTCGGCTACGGCATAGCCCCTGAAAACGACGTCATGGGCGTCAACGATCGCAGCCAGCTGGCGCGAGCCGAGGCCCTGTTCCAGGAGACGCGCCGCGAGGATTTCATGAAGGCCGGCGTCACCCTGCGCGATCCCGCCAGCACCTGGTTTTCCTGGGATACCGAGATAGGCCGGGACGTCACCATCTTCCCCAATGTAGTTATTGGGTCCGGCGTAACCATCGCCGATAATGTTGAAATCCGGGCCTTCTGCGATATCGAAGATGCCCGGATCGGGGAGGGGGCGACGATCGGTCCCTTTGCGCGCATTCGTGGGGGTGCGGAATTGGGACCGGACGTGCATCTGGGCAATTTCGTCGAGGTCAAGAAATCGAAAATCGGCGCCGGCACCAAGGCCGGCCACCTCTCCTATCTCGGTGACGCCGAGATCGGGGAAAAGACCAATATCGGTGCCGGCACCATCACCTGTAATTATGACGGTGTGAACAAGGACAAGACCACCATCGGGGACAATGCCTTTATCGGCTCCAATGCCTCGCTGGTGGCGCCGGTCCGTATCGGCAATGGCGCCTACACTGCTTCGGGCAGCGTCATCACCGAGGACGTGCCCGATGGTGCCCTGGCGCTTGGCCGGGCCCGGCAGGAGAACAAGCCTGGCTATGCGGCCCGGCTTCGCGAAAAAGCGCTGGCGCGCAAAGCCGCCAAGGGGAAATGACATGTGCGGGATAGTCGGGATTGTCGGAAGCGCCCCTGTTGCGGGTCGCCTGGTGGATGCGCTGAAGCGCCTGGAATATCGCGGCTATGACAGTGCCGGCGTGGCAACGCTCGAAGCCGGGGCGATCACCCGCCGCCGGGCTGAGGGCAAATTGGGCAATCTCGCGCAAAAGCTCAATTTCGAGCCCCTGGACGGCAATGTCGGCATCGGCCACACCCGCTGGGCCACCCATGGCGCCCCCACCGAAATCAATGCCCATCCTCATGCCACCGAGCGCGTGGCGGTCGTGCACAATGGCATCATCGAGAATTTCCGCGAGCTCCTCGCCGATCTCGCCCAGGACGGCTATCTGCCCCAGACCCAGACCGATACGGAATCGGTGGCGCTCTGGGTCAGCCGCGAGCTGGCCAATGGGGCCGATCCCGAGCTGGCCGTCGCGCGCACCCTCAAAAAGCTCAAGGGCGCCTTTGCCCTGGCCTTCCTGTTCAAGGGCGAAAGCGCCTTGCTGATTGCCGCCCGCCACGGCGCGCCGCTGGCCATCGGCTATGGCGACACCGAGATGTATCTAGGCTCCGACGCGATGGCCCTGGCGCCGTTTACCTCGCGCCTCACCTATCTCGAAGATGGCGACTGGGCCGTCATCACCCCCCAGGGCGTGACCATCCGCGACGGTCGCGACAATCTCGTCCAGCGCGAGCAGATGCTGTCGCAGGCCTCGGCGCTGCTGGTCGACAAGGGCAATCACCGCCATTTCATGGCCAAGGAAATCTACGAGCAGCCGCAGACCATTTCCCACACGCTCAGCCATTATGTGGACATGGGCGCCGAGAAGGTGGCCATCCGCGAGGAACTGCCGTTCGATTTCTCCGATCTCACCCGCCTCACGATCAGCGCCTGTGGCACCGCCTATTATGCAGGGGCCGTGGCCAAATACTGGTTCGAGCGTTATGCGCGCCTGCCGGTCGATATCGATGTGGCGAGCGAATTCCGCTATCGCGAGCCGCCGCTCGACGCCAATGGCCTCTCGCTCTTCATCTCCCAGTCCGGCGAGACCGCCGACACGCTGGCGGCACTGCGCTATTGCGCCGGGCAGGGCCAACATGTGGCAAGCCTCGTCAACACGCCCGAATCCACCATCGCCCGGGAATCGGGCGTGGTCTTTCCCATTCTCTGCGGTCCTGAAATCGGCGTTGCCTCCACCAAGGCCCTCACGGCCCAGCTGACTGCGCTGGCCAGCCTTGCCATCGCCGCCGGCCGCGCCCGTGGCGTCATCAGTGTCGAGCAGGAGCAGGAGCTGGTCCAGGCGCTTGTGGCGCTGCCGTCTGCCGTGTCGACGGCACTGGGCGCGGAAAGCCAGATCGCCGAGATCGCCAAGGGCCTCTCCAAGGCCAAGGATGTGCTCTATCTCGGCCGTGGGCCGATGTTCCCAATCGCCATGGAAGGTGCGTTAAAGCTGAAGGAAATCAGTTACATACACGCCGAAGGTTATGCTGCAGGTGAGCTGAAGCATGGCCCCATAGCCCTCGTCGACGAAGCCATGCCGGTCATCGTCGTGGCGCCATCCGACGAGCTGGTCGACAAGACCCTCTCGAACATGCAGGAGGTTTCCGCACGGGGCGGCAAGATCATTCTCATCACCGATGCCGTCGGCGCTGCCAGCGTCGGACAGGGCGTTGCGGAGACCATCATCATCCCGCATGTCCACAGTTTCGTGGCGCCGATACTCGCCACCATTCCGGTCCAGCTCCTGGCGTACCACACCGCCGTCTTCATGGGCACGGACGTCGACCAGCCGCGAAACCTGGCGAAGTCGGTGACAGTGGAATAGGCGGCGGGCTCAGCATGCGGCGGGAAGCTCTTCTTTCCGCCGACGCTGCGCCTGCGCTGGCGGAAGCATCTCCGTCACAACAGATTTCCATGGCTGCGGCATTGGGCGAAATGGTTGTCTCGCCCGGCTGCTGGTATCGGCTCGAGCGCCGGTGCTAGGCTTGCGTCGCGTCCCTCGTCTTGGAAAGATTCATGGAAAGCTTCACTCCCCTGACCGCCGCCATCGGCGGATCGCTGATCGGCCTTGCCTGCGCCGTGCTCTGGTTGGGCAATGGGCGGATTGCCGGCATCTCCGGAATCTTCGGCCAATTGCTGCCGCCGGCGCAGACCGTCGCCTGGCGGATCGTGTTCCTCATCGCGTTGGTTGTCGGGGCCTGGGGCAGCGCGCAGCTCTTTCCGGCTTTGGGTGTTGGCGGGGCGGAGCCCACGGCTCTGGCGGTCCCACCGACGCAATGGGGAATTCCGGCTCCGGTCTGGATCGCCCTATCGGGCCTCTTGATCGGCTTTGGCACAAAAATCGGAAACGGCTGCACGTCCGGGCATGGCGTTTGCGGGCTGGCCCGGCTGTCGCGCCGCTCGCTTGCCGCTGTCGCTGTCTTTTTCAGCGTCGCCATCCTCACCGTTACCGTCACGGGGATCGTCTGATGGCCAGGACACACGCTCCTCAATTGGCCGTCGCCGCAGTCAGCGGCCTCCTGTTCGGCGCGGGGCTCTATGTCTCGCAGATGGTCGATCCCCTCAAGGTCCTGCGCTTCCTCGACTTTACCGCCATTCCCTCGGGCGGCTGGGATCCGAGCCTGGCCTTCGTCATCGTCCCGGCGATCGTGGTCATGTTCGTCGCGGTGCGCCTCGGTCGCCGCCGGGCCGCGCCGCTCTTTGACACGGAGTTCCACGAGCCGGAATATCGGCGTATCGATAAGCGGCTGCTCGGTGGCGCGGCGCTGTTCGGGCTGGGTTGGGGCATGTCGGGCATCTGCCCGGGCCCGGCCATTGCTCTTCTCGCCTTTCCGCCCGATGGGCTTTGGCTCTTTCTCATCGCCTTGCTCGTTGGAACCTTTGCCGGCAGTCGGATTGTTCCCAGCGGGCATTTGAAACGTCAGGCGGATGCACAATGACAAACAGGGATGCGGACATCATCGTCGTGGGTGGCGGGCTTGCGGGGCTTGCCGCCGCAGTGAGTCTCGGGCGCGCGGGATATGACACCCTCCATCTGGCGCCTGTCGCGCCGCCGGACAGGCGCACATCGGCGCTAATGATGCCCAGCGTCGATTTCCTGCTGGATGCCGGCCTGATCCCATCTGCGCAAAGCCTTGGCCATGCGCTCACGGCGATCCGCATCATCGATGCCACACCGCGTCTCATCCGGGCGCCCGAAACCCTTTTCGACGCTGCCGAGGCGGGCATGCCCGCCTTTGGCTGGAATTTTGCCAATGCGCGCCTCCTCGAGCAGTTCCAGGCCGCGGCCCCCGCGACCGGCCTGCGCACGCGCAATGAAGCCGTCACCGCGTACCGCCGCGACAATGGCTTGGGCGTCGTCACCCTCTCCGATGGCACCGAGCTTGCCGCCCCACTCGTCGTCGGCGCCGATGGCAAGAAGTCCCTGATCCGCACCGCTGCCAATATCGCCACACGGGAACACCAGTTTACCGAATCGGCGCTGGTCTGCGATCTCGAACTCGGGCGCTCCATCGGTGGCACCTCTATCGAGTTCCACTATCCCCACGGCCCCTTCACCCTAGTCCCGGCCGGTGGCACGCGCGCCAATCTCGTCTGGATCGACGAGGAGGCCAGTTTGCGTGCTGCCCAGGCCGGTGGCGAGGAAACCCTCCTCGCGGCCTTTCGTCAGCGCTCCCAAGGCCTTTTTGGCACCATCAAGCTCGCCTCGCCGAGATTCATCTTCCCCCTCAGCGTGCTGAGTGTCGCTGAGGCCGGTCGCGACGGCACCGTTCTGGTGGGCGAATCCGCCCATGCCTTCCCCCCCATCGGCGCCCAGGGGCTCAATCTCGGCCTCCGCGACGTGGCCGATCTCGTCGCCGCACTCGCCGCCACCAGCCGCGATCGTCCCGACTGGGCGGAAGCCGTCAGCGCCGATTATGCCCATCGCCGCAGCGGCGATCTCGCGCGCACGGGCGGCATGGTCGACGCGCTGTTCCGCTCGCTCCTCGCCGACATGCTGCCGAGCCAGGCGCTGCGCGCAGGTGGGCTCTGGGCCCTCAAACTTCTGCCGCCGCTCCGCCGCCAGGCCTTTGCCCTGGGCATGGGCAAGCGCTCCTGAGGCCAAACAAAAAAGGGCGCGGCCTCTGCCACGCCCTTTTCCAATTCAGTGTCCGGCGCGCTTACTGCGCAGCGGGGGCTTCCGTACCGGCTGCCGGGGCTGCATCGCCGCCCTGGGTGCTGAGCTGCTGGCGCAGCGTTTCGGCGCGGTCCTGCAGGACCTGTTCGAGGGCGTTCTCGCCCGAGGTTTCCTGGCGGAACTGCTCAAAGGTCAGCGAGGTGTCGCTGTCATAGGCAGCGGTGAAGCCGGACAGGGTAATCTCGATGGTTAGGTCTTCGTTCTGGCGGTTCTTGGCCGTCAGCTTGAGCGTGTTGCCGCGCTTGAGCGAGTTCACATACTGCTCGTTGATCACCAGCTGCGTAGCGCAGGAGGTGGGATCGCAGATCATGTAGGGCACGCGAACCGGCTTGGAGCCGTCGATCTGCCAGGTCAGGCCGAAGGGCAGCAGCACCCCGAGCGGCACCGCGGCAACGGCGAGCAGGCGGCTTTCCTGGCCCGGATCGTCGCGGAGCAGGAACGAGCCGAGGAACTGACCATTTGCCAGAACCACCTGGCGCATGATGCAGGCCTTCTGCCCATCGGGCAGGGGATCGCAAACCTTGAGCCAGTTCTGCGAGGCCGAACCCGGCGTTTCAGCGGTGGTCGCGGGAGCCTCGGCAGCGGGAGCCTCGGCGGCTGGCGCTTCCGCCGGCGGGGTAGCATCCTGAGCGAAGGTCGACATCGGGGACATCATCAATGCCACCGCCGTCAAACCGGCCATGAGAGGTTTCCTGAATTCCATTGAAAGTCCTTGCCTTCCTTGGCGGTCCGGGTGGCGTCCACCACCTCAAAAATCTTGTCTGCCCTTCAAGGGCGCAATTCGGGCAATAACATGACCGATATCCCTTGCCAAAATATTATGACGCGAGATCGCGATAAAGCCCGTCTTACGCCGCATTTTCCGCCAGTTTCGCCAGCTTTGACAATATGGCGGCCGCGCCCTTGAGGCGGTGCTCGGGGGTGGGCCAATTGCGTACGAACACGAGTTTCTGATCGGGTTTGATGCGTACCTGGTTGGCTGGATCGCTAACGAGACGCACCAGCCCTGCCGGATTGGGAAACTCGTTATTGCGCAAAGTCAGCACCGCGCCCTTGGGGCCCGCATCGACCTTTTCGACATTGGCGAGGCGGCAGAGCGATTTGACGAGGATGACCTTGAGCAGGGCTTCCACCTCCTCGGGCAGCGGCCCGAAGCGGTCGATAAGCTCGGCCCCGGCAGCATCGATGTCGCGGATTTCGGTGAGGTCGCCCAGCTTGCGGTAGAGCTGCATGCGCAGGGTAAGGTCGGGCACATAGTGTTCCGGGATCATCACCGGCATGCCCAGCGAGATATTCGGGCTCCACTCGTTGCGATCTTCGTATTCCTCTTCACCGCTCTTGAGCGCTGCCACCGCCTCTTCCAGCATCGACTGGTAGAGTTCATAGCCGATTTCGCGGATATGGCCAGACTGCTCGTCGCCGAGGAGATTGCCCGCGCCGCGAATATCGAGGTCGTGGCTGGCCAGCTGGAAGCCGGCGCCGAGGCTTTCGAGCGATTGCAAGACGCCGAGGCGCCGTTCCGCAGTGTCGGTCAGCTTCTTGTCGGCCGGCACAGTGAACAGGGCATAGGCGCGCTGCTTGGCCCGGCCGATGCGGCCACGGATCTGGTACAGCTGCGCCAGGCCGAAATTGTCGGCCCGATGCACGATCAACGTATTGGCGTTGGGAATATCGAGGCCCGATTCCACGATGGTCGTGGCCAGCAGCACGTCGAACTTGCCGTCATAGAAGGCATTCATGATGTCGTCGAGTTCGCCCGGCGGCATTTGCCCATTGGCGATGACATAGCTGACTTCCGGCACCTGGGTGCGCAGGAACTCGGCGATATCAGGCTGGTCCTTGATGCGTGGCACGACATAAAAACTCTGCCCGCCGCGATATTTCTCGCGCAGCAGCGCCTCGCGGATCGAGAGGGGGTCGAAGGGCGAGATGAAGGTGCGGATGGCGAGGCGGTCCACCGGCGGCGTTGCCAGCAGGCTCAGGTCGCGAACCCCGGTCAGGGCCAATTGCAGCGTGCGCGGGATCGGCGTCGCCGTCAGCGTCAGCACGTGGACATTGGCCTTGAGCTCCTTGAGGCGCTCCTTGTGGCCCACGCCAAAGTGCTGCTCTTCGTCGATGATGAGCAGGCCCAGATCGCGGAATTTGATGGTCTTGCTGAGGAGGGCGTGGGTGCCCACGACGATATCGACCTGGCCGTCGGCGAGGCCCTCCTTGGTGGCCTTGAGCTCGGCCGCGCTGACCATGCGCGAGGCATGGCGCACGCGCACAGGCAGGCCCTGGAAGCGCTCGGAGAAGGTCTTGAAGTGCTGGCGCGCCAGAAGCGTCGTCGGCACAACCACCGCCACCTGCTTGCCGCTGAGGGCCACCGCAAAGGCGGCGCGCAGCGCCACTTCGGTCTTGCCGAAGCCGACGTCGCCACACACCAGCCGGTCCATGACCTTGCCGGAGGTGACATCCTCGAACACGGCGCCGATCGCTGTGAGCTGGTCTTCGGTTTCCTCATAGGGGAAGCGGGCGGCGAACTCGTCATAGGCGCCGGGATTGATCTCGACGACATCGGCCTTGGTGAGCAGGCGCTGGGCTGCCAGCTTGATGAGCTGCTCCGCCATTTCGCGGATGCGCTTCTTGAGCTTGCCCTTCTTGGCCTGCCAGGCGACGCCGCCCAGCTTGTCGAGCGTGACATTGCCGTCGTCGGCGCCATAGCGCGTCAGAAGCTCAATGTTCTCGACCGGCAAATAGAGCTTGGTGTCGCCGCCATATTCGAGCTCGACGCATTCATGCGGCGCGCCGCCCGCCTCGATCACTTTCAGACCGATGAACCGGCCAATACCGTGATCGACATGAACCACGAGGTCGCCCGCCGAGAGCGAGGCGGCTTCGGTCAGTGCGTCCGACGCCTTCTTCTTGCGCTGCGGGCGCAGGATGCGTTCGCCCAGAATATCCTGCTCGGAGAGGACCAGCAGGTCCTTGGTTTCAAAGCCGGTTTCGAGCGGCAGCACCACCAGCGAGGTGGTATTGGCGCTGGTTGTTTCCGCATCGCGCCAGTTCTCCGCCATGCGCGGATTGGTCAGCCCATGGTCCCTGAGCACCTGGGCCATGCGGTCCCGCGTGCCCGTGCTCCAGCAGGCGATGACGGCGCGACGTCCGTTCCGGCGCTCCTCGAGAAGGCGATCGACGACCGACTGGAAAAGATTGACGTCTGAGGCCAACCGCTCTGCGGCAAAGCTGGGGGCAATATGCCCGCCGGCATCGTCGCCGCGCTGTGTCTGTGGCGACAGGAAGGGCGACAGCTGGATGACCGACGCTCCCGCCAGGGCATGCGGATGCATGTCGAGGTCGTAGAGCAGTTCGGGCTTGATCGGCTTATAGGGCGCGCCGCCACCAGCCACGGCCGGGGCGAGGCGCGCGGCCTCGCGCGCATCGTAATAGTCCCGGATCTGCGCGGCGCGGTCGGTAAAGGCCTCGGCCACCTGATCGTCGAACACGAATGGCGCGTCGCCGACATAATCGGCCAGCCGGTCCATGCTTTCGTAGAAGAACGGCAGCCAATGCTCGGTGCCTGAATAGCGCGAGCCACCACTCACCGAGGCGTAAAGCGTGTCGTCGACGGTATTGCCGCCAAAGGTCGCGGTATAATTCTGCCGGAACCGCTTGATGGTTTCTTCCGTCAGCACCAATTCGCTCATCGGCGTCAGGTCGACGCGCTTGAGCGTGCCGGTCGTGCGCTGGCTGTCGGGATCGAAGGTGCGGATGGATTCGAGCTGGCTGCCGAAAAAGTCGAAGCGCAGCGGCGCCTCCGCGCTGGCAGGATAGAGATCCACCAACCCGCCGCGCACGGCATATTCGCCACTCTCGCGGACCGTGGGCACGCGCAGATAGCCATTCCTGGCCGCCCAGGCGATCAGCTTTTCGCTGTCGACGATGCGCCCGACCGCGGCCGAAAACGACATGGTCTCAACCACGTCGCGCGGCGGCAGCTTCTGGATCAGCGCATTGACTGCCGTCAGCACGATCGCGCCCTTGGCGCCCGAGGTCAGCGCCGCCAGCGTATTCATCCGTGCGGCAATGGTTACGTTATTGGGCGAGACGCGGTCGTATGGCAGGCAGTCCCACGCCGGCAGCGTCACCACATTGTGGCCCGGCAGCATGGCCGTGAGCACCTCCGCCATGCGCTGCAGCCGCCGCCCATCGCGGGCGACGAAGACAATGCTCGCCGCGTCGTCGGGCGCATCCTTGAGGCGCTGCTCGACGAGCTTGGCCAGCATCATCGGCTGCATGCCATCGGGCACGTTGGAAATCGTGCGCACCGGGGGCAGGGTACTCATGTCGTTCATTGGGAAATCCGTGCCTGATGGTCCGCGATCACCAGCTCGAGAAAGGCGCGGTCGACATGTTCGGGCGGGTCTTCCTGGCGCATGATCCACTTGAGCAGGGGCGGGTCTTCTTCGTTCATCAACGCCTCGAGCCGGTCGAGCGTTGCCGCATCGAACCCTTCGATATTGGCGTCGCAATACGGCCCGAGCACCAGGTCCATTTCCTTGGTCCCGCGATGCCAGGCCCGATAGCGCAGGCGCTTGCGCCGAATAGCAATGTCCTCACCGGCCGTCATCTGACACCCATGATCCAAGTTTGTTCCCGATTTGGACATGTCTCATACGCGGGTTGGCGGCGGTTGTCAGCCCTTTCCCAATCACCGGCCTGCTCCTCCCCCTGACAGGGGGAGGCGGGGAGGGGGTGAACCCATCTTGCCCAAAACTACCCCCACCCTTGATCCCTCCCCACAAGGGGGAGGGAGACGACTGAGAGTGCTGTGCTTCCAAGCCGCCCCACCCATCGCCCAGGCTTCCCTCCCCTCGATGGGGAGGGATTGAGGGTGGGGTGCCGGGAAGCCACGATCTCACATCCGAGGCCCCCAGTCGCCAAAACCCAGCTGTGCACACCCCATCTCCTCGCTCTGTTCTTCTCCTGTTCTTTTGTGCCACCCTTCGCGCAAGGAGAATCAAGCGTGCGTCCGGAAACCCTCCAGCCCCTGTTCCGCTCGCTGCACACCATCAAGGGTGTGGGCGACAAGCTCGCCGCGCTGCTGACGCGGTTCTTCGGTGCGCCAGAAGGCCAGGAAGCCATCGTCCTCGACATCCTCATGCATATGCCCTCCGGCGTCGTGGACCGGCGCCGGCAGGTCGGCATTGGCGAGGCCTATCTCAACCAGATCGTCACGCTAAAACTGCATATCGACCGCCACCAGCCGCCCCCGCAGGGCAAGCCGCATGTGCCCCATCGCGTCTTCGCCCATGACGAAACCGGCGACATCAACCTCGTCTTTTTCCGCGCCCAGGGCGGATGGGTCGAAAAGGCCCTGCCGGTTGGCGAGGAGCGGTTCGTCTCGGGGAAAATCGACTTCTTCAACGGCGAAAAGCAGATCACGCACCCCGACTATATCGTCGAGGTCGAAAAATTCGACAGCCTGCCGCTGGTCGAGCCGGTCTATCCGCTGACCAACGGGCTGAGTTCAAAAGCCCTGGCCAAACTGGTGCGCCAGGCCGTCGACACCATCCCCGAACTTCCCGAGTGGATCGGCGGCTCAACCGTGGCCCAGCGAAAGTGGCCGAGCTTTGCCCAGTCCATGCGCATGGTGCATCTGCCGGAAAATCCGGCCGACGACGAGATCTTCGCGCCGGCTCGCCAGCGCCTCGCCTATGACGAATATCTCGCCGGCCAGATCACCCTCCAGCTCGTCCGCTCGAGCATGGTCTCGGTGCGCGGCACGTCTCGCATTTTCACCGGCGAGGTGACCGCAAAGGTTAGCAGTCTGTTACCCTTTACCCTCACTGAGGGACAGAATGCGGCCCTTGGCGAGATCATGGCCGACCTCGCCGCGCCCGAGCGCATGTCGCGCCTCTTGCAGGGCGATGTCGGCTCCGGCAAGACCGTCGTCGCGCTCATGGCCATGGCGGCAATGGCCGAGTCGGGTGCCCAATCTGCCCTGATGGCGCCGACAGAACTGCTGGCGTCTCAACACTTTAGGACCATCAAGCCGATCTGCGATGCTGCCGGGCTCGGCTGCGCGCTGCTGACCGGCAAGATGCCCGCTGCCGAGCGCCGAAAAATCCTCGCCGGCCTTGCCGATGGCTCGATCCATATCGCCGTCGGCACCCATGCGCTCTTCCAGTCCGATATTGATTTCAAGGACTTGGGCCTGACTGTAGTCGATGAACAGCATCGCTTCGGCGTCCATCAGCGCCTCGCCTTGTCCGAAAAGGGGAGGCACACCGACCTTCTGGTCATGACCGCCACGCCGATCCCCCGGACCCTGGTCCTCACCCATTTCGGCGACATGGACGTCAGCGTGCTGCGCGAGAAACCCAAGGGCCGCCAACCCATCGACACGGCCGTGATGTCGATCAACGATTATGACCGTGTCGTCGGCCGTCTCGTCGCCCGGCTCGGCGAGGGCGCGCAGGCCTATTGGGTCTGTCCGCTGGTCGAGGAAAGCGAAACGCTGGAAGTGGTCAGCGCCGAGGACCGCTTCGCCGAACTGCAAAAAGTGTTCGGCGATCAGGTCGCGCTGGTCCATGGCCGCATGTCCGCCGCCGCCAAGCAGGAGGTGATGAACCGGTTTAAGGCCAATGAAATCAAGCTCCTGGTGGCCACAACTGTCATCGAGGTTGGGGTCGACGTGCCCAATGCCACGATCATGATCATCGAGCATTCCGAGCGCTTCGGCCTCGCCCAGCTGCACCAGTTGCGTGGCCGCGTTGGTCGCGGTTCCCAGCGTTCCGCCTGTCTCCTGCTCTACAAGGATCCGCTCAGCGAAACGGCACGGGCCCGCCTCGAAACAATAAAATCGACCGAGGACGGCTTCGTGATCGCCGAACGCGATCTCGAGCTGCGCGGGCAGGGTGACATATTGGGCACCCGCCAGTCCGGCATGCCGGGATATCGCCTCGCCGTCCCGGACGTGCACCGGCACCTGCTCGAATTTGCCCATGACGACGCCAAGGCGCTCTTGCAGCGCAATCCGGCCCTTTCGGGTGACGAGGGCGAGGCGGCGCGCACGCTGCTCTACCTGTTCCGGAAAGATCTCGCGATTCCCCTCATTCGCGCCGGTTGAAAAATCCTGCGGAGCCGAACTGGGGGCTTCTCCATTGTCATGAACAATGACTAGACTTGAAGTCAGCTGAGTTTTCCGACACGGAGCCTATCATGCTAGAGCTGCTGGCCGACCCCAATGTGTGGGTCGCCTTTGCCACCCTGACGGTCATGGAGATCGTCCTGGGCATCGACAATATCGTCTTTATCTCGGTTCTCGTGTCGCGCCTGCCGCGCGAGCAGGCCGAGTTTGCCCGCAAGCTCGGCATCGGCCTGGCCCTGGTCTTCCGCATCATCCTGCTGTTCCTGATCAGCTGGATCGTGCAGCTGCAGGACCCGGTCTTTTCCGCCTTCGGCCTGGATTTCTCCTGGAAAGACATCATCCTGATCGCCGGTGGCGGGTTCCTGATCTACAAGGCGACGCACGAAATGCACGCCGCCATCGAGGATACCCACGAGGAAACGCTTACCGGTGCCGCCCAGGCAACGCTGCAGGCGATCCTCGTCCAGATCGTCGTCATCGACATGGTGTTTTCCATCGACTCCATCATCACTGCTGTCGGCATGGTCCCGGCGGACCAGGTGGCCGTCATGGTGGCCGCCGTTCTGGTTGCGGTCGGCGTGATGTTCGTCGCCTCCGGCCCGATTGCAAAGTTCGTGGCCGATCATCCGACCACCAAGATGCTGGCGCTGGCCTTCCTGTTGCTCATCGGCGTGACGCTGGTCGCCGATGGCTTGGGCTTCCACATTCCCAAGGGCTATATCTATTCGGCAATGGCCTTCTCGGTGCTGGTCGAGGCCGTCAACATCTTCGCCAAGAACCGCAAACTGCGCAGTGGCGGCGCCGTCCGCAGGCATGAGGTAACGCCCTTTACCGGCGATACCGGCTCGGTCTCGGCCGCCACCGGGCTTGCAGCCGTCACCGGAAAGGGGCGCGCTCCAGTGCCTGCTCCGGCAGCGCCGCTTGCCGCTGAACCGCGCCGGACCAGGCCCCTTGCCCAATCCCGCCCAAAATCCGCACCGCGCAAGCCCAAGGCTCCTCGATGAATAAATCCGTCGTCGTCAATCAAACCGGTGACCCCGAGGTCCTGACATTCCAGGAGTGGCCGGTCGACGCTCCGGGCCCTGGGCAGGTGCGTATCCGCCACACCGCCATTGGCCTCAATTTCATCGATACCTATCAACGCTCTGGCCTCTACCCGACCAATCTCCCCTTCGTTGCTGGCAATGAAGGGGCGGGAATTGTTACCGGGCTCGGACCCGATGTGACCGGCTTCAGCGTCGGCCAGCGGGTCTGCTACCAGGGCCAGATCGGCGCTTATGCCGAGGAACGGCTCGTTGCCGCCGACCGGCTCGTGCCGATCCCGGATGACATCGACGATCGCACGGCCGCCTCCGTCATGCTGAAAGGCCTGACGGCCTATTATCTCCTGTTCAAGACCTGGCCCGTGCAGAAGGGTGAAACCATCCTGTGGCACGCCGCGGCCGGCGGCACGGGCCTGATTGCCACCCAATGGGCAAAGTCGCTCGGCGCCACTGTCATCGGCACTGCCGGCGGCCAGGAGAAGGTGGCGCTCGCCCTTGCCCATGGCTGCGATCACGGCATCGATTATCGCGCCGAGGCCTTTGCGCCGAAAGTGCGCGAACTCACCGGGGGGCGTGGCGTCGACGTGGTTTATGACGGCGTCGGCAAGGATACGTTTGAAGCCTCGCTCGATTGCCTGCGTCCGCGCGGACTTCTGGTCAGCTTCGGCAATGCGTCGGGGGTTGTCTCCATCCCAGATCTCACCGTGCTCTCGAAAAAAGGGTCGCTTTTCGTGACGCGTCCGACCGGCGGGCATTATCTGGGGCGGCGAGAAGATCTGCTGGAGGGGGCCGATGCCCTGTTCGCGGCGATCCGCAGCGGCGCCATCAAGATAGACGCGGGACAGAGCTTTGCCCTGGCAGATGCCGCCAAAGCCCACCGCGCCCTCGAAGGCCGCCAGACCACGGGGTCAGTCGTTCTCATCCCTTGAGGACAAAGGCACTGCCGGTATTGTTCGGCAGTCGCTCTTTCGGGGTATGGCGTGGAGTGGCGGGTAGAGAGGGATTCGAACCCCCGGAAGGCTTGCACCTTCGCCGGTTTTCAAGACCGGAGCAATCAACCACTCTGCCATCTACCCGTGCCCAGCCGTTTAGCCGGGCGCAGGTTCCCTGTCCAGAGCCCAGATGACAGAGCGCGTCAGAACAGCCGAGTGTCCACGCATGGAGTTGCATTGCGGTGAAACGCTCGCTACAGCCATCCCAACAATTTGGCGGATGACAGGTGAGTGCCATGAGCCGCAAGGAATTCGACGCGTCCCGTATACGACGCGCCAAGAGGATCGCCGCCCGCTACGGGCTGACCATCCTGACAGCCGAGAAAATCAAGGTTTTGGGTCAGCCCGGTGGGCATGCCCTGCGCGATGACAAAAGTTTCAAGATCATCCTTGGGGATGAGCCTAAACCCTTTTCGGCAACGCTGGAAGATATTGAGGCTTATATCGAAAAGCTGGAAGCGGGCGAAGAATAAGGGGCGCTGCCATTCGTGGCAAGCAGCGCCATGACCCGACTTGGCACATTCCGTTATTTAATCGGTAACGGGAATCGCCGCACACTGAGCCCGTAGGCTCACAATGGAGGCGCGTATCGTGTTTACTCTCATCAACGCCGACGCCGACGAAGACGACGCCGAAATCACCGATCCCCAGGAAATCGCAGAATTGTTTGCGGCGATCGCTGCCGTGGCAATCGAGAGCCTTGGTGCGTCCCAGGTTCGGGAACTGTTCGATGCCGTGGTCGAGCAGGAGGGTCGCGAACCCAATTAGGGCCTTGATCTGAGGGTAAAGGCCGGTGCCGCCGAAAGGCGGCGCCGCAAGAGTGGATGTTAGGCCCGATCTGGGTCAATCGTGCCCGCTACGGCGCGCGAAGAGGTTCGGGATTTCGGATGGCTTTTATCGCCCCAGACAGGCCGATGATCGTGCCTCTGGGAGATAGCGGCATCCTGGTTCGCTTTGGCGAGCAACTCGACGATGCGGCCAACCGGGCCGCGATCGGCTTCGCGGACAGCGTGTTGCAATCTCCTCCCGCCGGTGTCGAGGAGGTCGTGCCGAGCTTGGTCTCGGTGTTTTTGCGATACGATCCCATGCAATCCGATTTCGGCGGGATATGCGGCGAACTTCGCCTGCGGCTGACCGGGCGGCCGAGCGCCCATAGCCCGAACACCCACATAATCGAAGTGCGTTTCGGTGGCGCGGACGGCCCTGATCTCGAAGCCGTTGCGGCAGAATTGGGCCTCGACGCACCAGGTTTCATCGCCCGTCACAACGCGCTTCCCCTTCGCGTTCTGACGACTGGATTTGCCCCGGGATTTGTCTATTGCGGCTTTCACCCCGAGGGCCTTGTTCTCCCGCGCCGGCAGAGTGTCAGGCCGATGGTGCCCGCCGGCAGCGTCCTGTTTGCCGCCGGGCAAACCGCCATTGCGGCCACCGACATTCCCACAGGCTGGCATGTGATCGGCAGGACCGCGTTTCGCAATTTCGATCCCCTGACCGATCCCCCGACGCAATTGCGGGCCGGCGATCTCCTGACCTTCAGGGCGATTTAGATGGCCCTGTTGAGGATAGAGCGCGCGGGCCCACTGGTTAGCATTCAGGATTCTGGTCGGTTTGGCATGCTTTCGCACGGGGTCAGCGCATCGGGGCCGATGGATCGGCGCAGTTTTGCCCGGGCAGGACAATGGGCGGGCGCCACTGACGGGACCGGCATCGAGTTCACCATGGCCGGCCTTGCCCTCACCCTTGTCGAGGGCGAAGTTTTCGCCGCCTGGGACGGTGGGGAATTTTCAGTGAATCTCAATGCCGGCCGCCTCGATTGGCCGGGTTACACACGCCTCGCCCCAGGCGATCGGCTGGAGATTTCGGCGGGGCCAGGTGGCAATTACGGCTATCTCCGCTTTGGCGGAAAATTGAACCTCGTCCCCGTTCTCGGCAGCGTCGCCACCAGCACGCGTGCGCGCCTCGGTGGTCTCTCCGGACGGACCCTCGCGGCCGGCGATGTGCTGGAAATTGTCGGTGTGGGTGCGGCGCCGCGCTCGCCGCAGATGGAGACGCGCGAGGAGGGGCCGATCCGCTTCCTTTGGGGGCTGCATGCAGAACTGTTTTCCGCCGAGGTGAGGCAGGCCTTCGTCGCGGCCAAATTCAGGACAAGTACGGCCATGGACCGAATGGGCGTGCGTCTCGGCGACGAGAGCGGCGTTTTTTCCGCAGCGCGGGTGCTTTCACTGGTTTCCGATCCGGTCGTTGCCGGTGACATCCAGATCCTTGGCGACGGCACGCCGATCGTGCTCATGCGCGATCACCAGCCGACGGGCGGATATCCCCGAATTGGAACGGTCATCACGGCCGACCTTGATCGTTTCGCCCAGATCAGGCCCAATCGCGAAATCTCGTTCGCACCCGTCAGCCTCGACCACGCGCACCGAATATTGCGGAGCCAAACGCCATGACGACAATCGATCTCAATGCCGATCTGGGTGAGGGGATGGGCAATGACGACGATCTGCTCGATATCGTCTCCAGCGCCTCAATCGCAGGCGGCGGTCACGCGGGGGATGCGGCGACGATCCGGCATGTGCTCAGGAAATGCAAGGCGCGCGGCGTCCGCGCTGGCGCCCATCCCGGCTATGTGGACCGCGCGCGCTTCGGACGCTTTCGCCTGGTCGTGCCGCTCGACACATTGCTGTCCCAGGTGAGGGACCAGATTTTTCTTGTCCGCTACATCGCCGAGGAAATCGGCGTGCCGCTGTCCTATGTCAAACTGCATGGCGCCTTGGCTAACCAGACAGCCGAAGAACTCGCCTTCGCGGTAGCGATCTTTGCCGCGATCCAGGCCATGGACCCAAAAATCGCGGTCCTCGCCCTCGACAATAGCGAGCAGGTGCGCGCGGCCAATGCCGTGGGCGCCCCGCTCATCCGCGAGGCCTATGCCGACCGCGCCTATACCGCCGGGGGGCTGCTGGTGCCGCGCAACCAGTCCGGGGCCGTGATCGAGGATGTCGATGCCGTTATTGCGCGCTGCCTGCGGCTGGCGCGAGCCGGCGAGATCGTGGCAATTGACGGAACTGTCTTGAAATCGCAGGCGCGCTCGATCTGCCTGCATGGCGACACGCCGGGTGCGGTCGACCTGGCGCGGGAGGTCAGGGCCGCGCTTGAGGCCGAGGGCGTCACCATCGCTGCCGTGCCGCCGGTAGAAAACTCACCCTGAGCTCTTCGAGTGGGGAGAGGGTGAAATCGGCAACATGCCTTTAAACCCGAAGAGCCCAGGGTAACTCTGTG